>CAYGWM010000055.1:12753-27422 GCA_964353555.1 uncultured Spirochaetales bacterium | reverse complement strand
CGGCTGTCGCGCTTCTCGTCACCGCTCGCGAAGCTCGCCGGCATCGACGAGGACGCCTGGGGCATCGACGCTTCCTACGGTCTCTCCGAAACCTTCACGATCGCCGCGATGCTGCCGGCCGAAACGCCCGCCGAGATCCGCCGCGGTTCGAGCGGCAAGGCGCTCGTCGGCAACGAGATCGTGATCGTCGATCCCGAGACGGGGGCGCGGTTGCCGATCGGCGCGCACGGCGAGATCGCGGTGCGTGGCGCCACGCTGATGCGTGGCTACTACAAAGTGGAGGCGGAACACGTCTTCGACCGCGACGGCTTCTTCCGCACCCAGGACGGCGGTTCGCAGCATGCCGACGGACATCTGCACTGGACCGGCCGGCTCTCGGGTTTGATCAAGACCGGCGGCGCGAACGTGTCGCCGGTGGAGCTGGAGCGCGTACTCGCGGCCTACCCCGGCTTGCGCGTCGCGACCGCCGTCGGCGTTCCGCATCCGACGCTCGGCGAGGTGCTGGTGTTGTGCGCGGTGCCGATCGCCGGCGCGCCGAGTCCCGACGAAGCGGCGATCCAGGCCTTCGTGCGCGAGCGACTCGCTCCATACAAGGTGCCGCGCCGCGTACTGCTCTTCAGCGAGCGCGAGTTCGCGTACACCGCGAACCAGAAGATCCAGCTCGCGCCGCTGCGCGAAGCCGCGCTGCATCGGCTCGAAGCAGAGCACGCGGAGATCGCCGGCCATCGCTATGGGGGCTGATCTGCCTAGGAAGCTCCGCCGTACACGTTGATCTTCTCACCGGTGATGTAGGACGCGCGCTCGGAGACGAGCCAGCGCACCGTGTTCGCGACGTCTTCGGGCTGGCAGACCCGACCGAACGGCATCGACGCGTCGAGCGTTCGCAGATCGTCGACGCCCGCGGTCGCCTTCATCAAGCGGCGCCCCATGTCCGTCTCGACCAGCCCGGGCGCAACCACATTCACACGGATGCCGCGCTTCTTCACTTCCTTCGCGAGCGTGAACGCGAGCGCTTCGAGCGCCGCCTTGGCCATGTTGTAGGGCGCGCCGCCGCCGGCGTGGTGCAGTGTCGCAACGCTGGAGATCATCACGATGTCGCCGCGCGGGCGCTGCTTCATGCTGGGCAGTACCAGCTGGCACAGGTGATGGGCACCGAGCGCGTGGGTGCGGAGGACGCGTTCCAGCTCGGCGGGATCGGTCTTCTCGACCGTATTGCCGCGGCTCGCGATGCCGGCGTTGTTCACCAAGATGTCGACGAAGCCGAAGTCCGCGACGGCGGCGTCCACGATTCGGCGATCGTCCTCGTACGAATCGACCGAGCCGGGATAGGCGCGTGCGCGGCGACCCAGCGCTTCGATCGCCGCGACGGTCTCGCGCGCCGCCGACTCATCCTTGCGGTAGTTCACCGCGATGTCCGCGCCATCCTCCGCGAGCGCGAGCGCAATCGCCCGACCGATCCCGCGGCCGCCTCCCGTCACCAGCGCCACCCGACCTTCGAGTCCCATCGACATCCTCCCCGCGAAGCGCCGCAGCATAGCGACGAAGCGCTTGCAATCGGGTGCCGCTCGCGGGCATGGTACTCCGCTCAACAGGAGGTCGGATGACCACGCCGCCGGTCGATCTGCTTGCAGCCCATGCCGTTGCCCATCCCGAAAAGCCCGCGGTGATCGAGGATCGACCGGGTCACCCGATCGTCTCGTGGAGCTTTGCCGAACTGGATCGTCAAGCGAATCGGCTCGGCAATGCGCTGCTCGGACTCGGCGTCAGGCCGGGCGAGACGGTGCTGTGGTGTGGCATGAACTCGACCGGCGTGGTGCGCATGATGCACGCGGCGCGCAAGGCGGGCGTGACGTCGGTGCCACTCAACTATCGCCTCACGCCCGAAGAGGCGGCATACATCGTCGACGACTCCGACGCTGTGGCGGTCTACGCCGACGCCGAGTTCGCCGCGCACTTCGCGCAGGTGCGTCCGCACACGCCGAAGGTGAAGCACTGGCTCATCTACGGTGGCCAATCGAACGAACTCTGCTCGCCCGCGGACATGATCGATGTCGAGGCGCTGGTCGAGGCCGCGAGCGACGCGCCGCCGTCGGTCGACTGGGGGAGCGCCAGCGATCTCACGATGATCTACACGTCGGGCACGACCGGTCGTCCCAAGGGCGCCGTGCGCTCGGCCGTGGGCGATCCGGATCTGACGCGCCAGCTGATCGCATTCGTCGGCTACGTGCCCGACGACGTCTACCTGACGACCGGCCCGCTCTATCACTCGGGGCCCGGCGGCTTCATGTCGATCGCGCACGCGCTTGGCAACACGGTCGTGTTGCAGCGCAAGTTCGACGCCGAGGACTGGCTGCGGCTGGTGCAAGCGCACCGCGTGACGACGACCTTCTCCGCGCCGACGCCGATCCGCCTGGTCTGCCAACTGCCGGACGCGGTGAAGTCCCGCTACGACCGCTCTTCGATGCAGCGCATGATCGGCAACGCGGCGCCCTGGTCGTTCGCGCTGAAAGAGCTGTACATGCGCGACTTCGGCGACGAATCGCTGTGGGAGGTCTACGGCTCCACCGAGCTGGGCGTCGACACCATCCTGCGACCCGAGGATCAGCGCCGGAAGCCGGGCTCGTGCGGGCGCGCGGCGCCGGGCGTCGAGGTCGCGCTCTTCGACGACGAAGGCGGTCGCGTCGAGAAACCGCAGCTGCCGGGGGAACTCTTCGTGCGCAGTCGCAGCGCGTTCCGCACCTATCACAACGCGCAGGAGAAGTTCGAGAAGGGACGTCGCGGTGATTGGCTCTCGGTCGGCGACGTCGCGTACTTCGACGAAGAGGCGTTCTTCTACATCTGCGATCGCAAGAACGACATGATCATCTCGGGCGGCATGAACATCTATCCCGCCGAGATCGAAGCCGCGCTCGACCAGCACCCCGACGTGCTCGACGTGGCGGTGATCGGCATCCCGAGCGAGGAGTGGGGCGAGGCGGTGCACGCGGTGGTGGTGCGCCGGAGCGTCGCGCTGACGCCCGAAGCGATGACCGGCTTCGCGCGCGAACACCTGGCCGGCTACAAACTGCCGCGCTCGATCTCGTTCGCCGACGAGATCCCGCGCAACGCGTCCGGCAAGATCCTGAAAAAGGTGTTGCGCGAGCCGTTCTGGGCGGGCCAGCAGCGACGCGTCGGGTGAGCGTCGACCTGGCTGCGGGGTCGAACCCCTACAGAGGTCTCCTGCCGCCTGTCTGCCGCTCGCGAAGCCGCTGGATCGAGTCGACTCGGCTCCGTTGGCGCCCCGGATGCTCCACTATTGCGCTGGACGCGGCCGCCCGAATCCAATATATTTTTTGGTACCCGGATCGGATACATCAAGCCGACGGGATGTAGATGCTGCACAGCGGGAGAATCTGATATGAAGCAGTGGGTATTTCTTGCAGTTGGTCTCGCTCTTCTCGGCTCGACGCCCGCATCGGCTTGGACGTGGGGTAATTCGAAGAAGCAGACGTTCGGCCCGAAGATCATCAAGAAGATCGATGGCAAGAAGAACATTTGGGAGGGGAAGCCTTCCGTGACTGCGCCGATCCCGGAGCCGACGGCCGCGCTGGTGTTCGGCGCCTCGCTGCTCGTGATCGGCCTCTCGAAGCGGCGGCGCAGCGACCGATAGGTCTCTGTTCTCGCGTCAGCCCCGGCTCGGATAGAGCGCCGACACGCCGCCGTCCACGACGAGCGTCTGGCCCGTCACGAACCGCGACGCCTCGCTGGCGAGAAACACCGCCGCCGCCTTGATGTCGTCTTCCTGTCCGACGCGCCGCAACGGGATCGTCGACAGGTAGGCGCGCATTCGCTCCGGATCGTTCCGGATGTGGTCCATCATGCTGGTGTCGAAGGGGCCCGGCGCGAGGCAGTTCACGCGGATGCCGTGCTCGGCGAGCTTCACCGCGAGGTCGATCGTCAGCGACACGACGGCGCCCTTGCTCGCGTTGTAGGCGGTCACCGCCTGCTCGGCGTCGGGCGCGCCGCGGAACGCTGAGATCGAGCCCACCTGGATCACGGAGCCGCCGCCGTGTTCGGCCATGTGCCGCGCGGCGAGCTGCGTCATCACGAAGAGCCCGCGCACGTTCAGCGCGAAGACGCGATCCCAGCCGTCCAGCGGATACTCGAGCGTGGGCGCAGCCCAGACGCGCGCGGCGTTGTTCACGAGCACGTGCAGCCGCTCGGTCGCAGCGAGCACTTGCTCCATCAGGCGCTGGCAGTCCGCGGGGTCCGAGAGGTCGGCTTCGAAGGCCCGCGCGGCGCCCCCGCGGCGCTCGATTTCGGCGGCAACTTCGTCGCAACTCGCGCGTTTGCGCGACGCGACGAAGACCCGCGCGCCGGCTTCCGCGAGCCCGATCGCGATGTGACGACCGATGCCGCGCCCGCCGCCGGTCACGAGGGCCGCGCGACCGCTGAGGTCGAAGAGCTCGGAAGCCCGCACGGTCGCCATGGTAGAGTAGACCGCGTCGTGCTGTCTTCGATCCGCATTCTAGAACTCTGCGACGAAGCGGGAGTCCTCGCCGGCAAGATCCTCGGCGATCTCGGCGCCGACGTCGTGAAGGTCGAAGTGCCCGGCGGCGATCTCGACGCCCGCCGGCCACCGTATCTCGGCGGGATCTGCGATCCCGAGCGCAGCCTCGGCTGGCTGGCGCTGAACACCAGCAAACGCGGCATCACGCTCGATCCAGAGCCGAGCGCGGGACGCGCGGTGCTGCACCGGCTGCTCGACTGGGCCGACGTGCTGCTCGACACCTTCGCGCCCGGCACGCTCGAAATGTGGGGACTCGGCTGGGATGCGATGCACCGCCAGCACCCGCGTCTGGTGCGCTGCGCGATTACGCCGTTCGGGCAGACCGGACCGCATTCGCGGCTCCTTGCGCGCGACCTGGTCGTCGTCGCGATGGGCGGCAACGCGTCGATGACCGGCGATCCTGATCGCCCGCCGCTTCGCTGCACGCTGCCGACCTCCTACTACCACGCCGCGCCCGAAGCCGTGCTCGGCGTGCTGATGGCGCTGCAAGCACGCGAGGCTTCGGGGTGCGGCCAACTCGTCGACGTGTCGCTGCACGAGTGTCAGCTCGGCACGCTGCTCGGCGGCCCGGGCATCCACGGGACTTCGCCGCAGCCGCCCCGCCGCGGCGGGGCTCGTACCGGTCGCACGCGCGAGATCTGGCCCGCGCGCGACGGGCACGTCTCGTTCGGCCTGCGCGGCGGTCCGGCGCGCGTACCGGGGCTGCGTGCGCTGGTCGCGTGGATGAGCGAGTCGGGCGCAGCGCCCGATTGGCTGCGCGACACCGATTGGGACCGCTTCAACCCGAACGCAGTGGACGCTGCCGAACTCGCGCGGCTCGAAGCCGCCTTCGGCGAATTCTTCGCCGTGCGGACGATGCGCGAACTCTATGAAGGCGCACTCGCGCGGCGCATGCTGCTCGCACCCTGCAACGACGCGCGCGAGGTGCTCGCGCACCCGCAGCTCCGCGCTCGCGAACTCTTCACGACGATCGAGTACCCGGAGTTCGGTGCGTCGATCGAGCATCCGGCTTTTTTTGCGAAGGCGAGCGGCCTGTCGGTCGGCATCCGCCGCCGCGCGCCGCGCATCGGCGAACACAACGACGAGATCTATCGCGCGCTCGGGCTCGCGCGCGAAGAGATCGCCAAGCTCGTCGCCGAGGGGGTCGTCTAGTGGGAGAGTCGGGCGTCTACGCGGGGCTCCGCATCCTCGAACTCGGCATGGGCGCAGCCGGCCCGGCGGCGACGCGCTACTTCGCCGAACAGGGCGCGACGGTGATCCGTGTCGAGTCGTCCGTGCGACCGGACTTCTTGCGGCTGCTGCACGCGAAACCCGGCGAGCCCGTCGATCTCGACGCGGCGCCGATGTTTGCGCTGCTGAATCCCGACAAATGGAGCGTCACGATCGACCTGCGCAAGCAGGCGGGCGTGGATCTGGTGTTGCGGCTCGCCGACTGGGCCGACGTGGTGGCGCAGAACTTCGCGCCCGGAGCGATGGAGAAGCTGGGACTCGGCGCCGCGCAGCTGCTTGCGCGCAAGCCGTCGCTGATCGTCGCGACGAGCGCGCTCTTCGGACAGACCGGACCGCAGCGACACTACCCTGGCTTCGGCGGTCAGGGCTCGGCAATCGCGGGCTTCAATCACCTGACCGGCTGGCCCGACCGCGAGTCGATCGGGCCCTACGCCACGATCACGGACTCGCTCTCGCCTCGCTACGTCGCGCTGCTCGTCGCCGCGGCGTTGCTCGAGCGCAGTCGCGGCGGCGGCGGCCAGCACATCGACGTCTCGCAGATCGAGACGGGCGTCTACAGCCTCTCGGAGCTGGTGGTCCGCTGCAGCGCAAACGGCGAGTCGCTCGCTCGCGCGGGCAATCGTGACGAGGGCGCGTCGCCGCACGGTGTCTATCCGTGCGCCGGCGAGGACGCCTTTCTGGCGATCGCGGTGACGACCGACGAAGAGTGGCAAGCGCTGGTCGCCGCGATGGGTGCGCCGGGGTGGGCGCGCGAGCCGCGCTTCGCGACGCTTGCGGGTCGCATCGCCCATCAAGACGATCTCGACGCAAAGCTCGGCGCGTGGACGCAACAGACCGGCGCGTACCTGTTGATGGCGCGCTTGCAGGAAGCCGGCGTGCCCGCGGGCGTCGTGCAACACCTGGACGAGCTGCTGCAAGATCCCCAGCTCGCGCATCGTCGCCACTTCGTGCCGCTCGATCACGCGGTGCTCGGCGTGCTGCCCTACGAGCGCTCGGGCTTCCGGCTCTCGGAGAGTCCCGGCGGTTTCGACGACTCGGGTCCGCTGCTCGGCGAAGACAACGACCTGGTGCTTGGCGAAGTCCTCGGCCTTTCGCCGGCCGAGATCGATCAGCTGATCGCCGACGAAGTGATTGCTTGAACCTGCGCGATACGCCCGAACAGGCGCGCTTTCGCAGCGACGTGCGCGCCTTTCTCGCGTCCAATCTCCCCCCCGGTTGGGGAACGCCCGCCTTCCGCGCAGCGAAGAGCGGTGAGGAGCGCGTCGCGTTCGGGCGCGCATGGCAACGCAAGCTCCACGACGGCGGCTTCGCGGGACTCGAGTGGCCGCGCGCATTCGGCGGTCGCGGCGCGTCCGCAATCGAGAGCCTGATCTTCGGCGAGGAGTACGCGCGCGTGCGCGCTCCCGAGGTGGTGCAGCTCGCGGTCGGCACACATCTGGTCGGCCCGACGTTGATCGCGTGCGGGACCGACGAGCAGAAGGAGCGCCATCTCGCGGCGATCCTGCGCGGCGACGCCGTCTGGTGCCAGGGCTTCTCGGAGCCGAACGCGGGCAGCGACCTCGCGTCGCTGCGCACCCGCGGCGACGTGCAGGGCGACAGCGTCGTCGTCACCGGCCAGAAGATCTGGACCAGCTTTGCCCAGCATGCAGACTGGTGCATCCTGGTGGTGCGAACCGAAGCGAACTCGCAGCGTCACCGCGGACTCTCGTTCCTGCTCGTCGACATGAAGAGCCCCGGCATCACGATCCGCCCGCTGCGCGAGATCACCGGCGAGGCCTGGTTCAACGAGGTTTTCTTCGATGCGGTGCGCGTGCCGATGCTGAACCTGGTCGGCTCGCTACACCGCGGCTGGGACGTGATCGTCACCACGCTCGCGCACGAGCGCGGCTCGAGTGCGGCGTTCGCGCGACTCGGCGCGAAGCTCGCGCAGCTGACTGCGCTCGCGCGCCGAACGCCGAGTGCGATCGGAGGCGGCAGCGCCGCCTCGGATCCGAGAATCCGCCAACAGCTGGCGCAGTACTGGACGGAGGTTGCCGTGCTGCGGATGTCGGCCTACCGGAGCGCGAGCGCGCTCGAAGCGGGCGGCGTCCCGGGCCCCGAAGGCTCGACGCTGAAGCTCGCCTGGAGCGAACTCGAACAGCGCGTGATGGATACCGCGATCGAGATCAGCGGACTCGCGGGTCTGCTGGCCGAAGGCGAGGCCTTTGCTGTCGACGCAGGCTTCTGGGGCCACGAACTGTTGTGGTCGCGCGCCGCGACGATCTACGCGGGCACCTCGGAAGTGCAGCGCAACATCCTTGCGCAACGCGTGCTCGGTCTGCCGCGCGCCGTCCGCTCTTGATTCAGAAGCCGAGGAAATCCTGGACCGCGTACCAGTGGCCGCTCTTCGAACGCGCGGCGCCGACCCCGATGGTGCTGAGCTTTGGATTCAGGATGTTGGCGCGGTGGTGCGTGGAGGCCATCCATTTCTTCATCAGCGCATCGGCCGTGACGTTGCCGTAGCCGATGTTCTCGGCCACGCGATGCGCGGCGCACGATTTCAGCATCGGCTTCAGCGACTGATGCCGGAGCTTCTGGCTGCGCGCGAGCTGCACGGACCAGCGTTCTGCGTAGCCGACAGCGCACGATCCGCGTCGCAACTGCGGCAGCCCGTGGCGCGCCCGCTCGGCGTTGATCAGCGAAAAGATCCGGCCGGCGTAGGCGTTGCTCGAAGGCTGCACCGCTTCGTTGCGGCTCGCCTCCGCTGCCGGGACGCCGAGCATCGCGAGGCCCACTGCGACAGCGAGTGTCGCGGCGATCGTGCGAGTCGCGCGGCGCGCGATGACATCCCCCATCCCGACACGCAGCATGCCGGCGGCCACTCGGTGCAGCCAGTGGCCGCATTGCGAAGCGACATCTCCCGCGCGCGCGGTTCGACGTCGGTCGCCTTGGGTCGGCTCCGACGTCGATGCTAGTGTGGAACGCCGCGAAAGGTCCGCCGGCTCGATCGGGAGTCGCCATGTCGCAGGATCCTCCGTCGTCGCGTTACCCGTTTCCGGCCTACGCCAACGGCTGGTTCCGTGCGCTCTATTCGCACGAGCTGCCGCGCGGCGAAGTGAAGGCGCTGCACCGACTCGGCCGCGAGCTGGTCGCGTTCCGCGGCGACGACGGCCAGCCGCGCATCTTCGATGCGCACTGCCCGCATCTCGGTGCGCACCTGGGAATTGGCGGCAAGGTCGAGGGCGACGGGGTCCGCTGCCCGTTCCACGGCTGGCTCTGGAACGGCGACGGGCGCTGCGTCGAGGTTCCGTATGCGAAGCGCATCCCGGCGAAGGCGCAGATCCGCAGCTGGCGCGTGGTCGAGCGCAATGGCGTCGTATTCGTGCATCACGACGCGACTCACCGCGCGCCCGCCTACGAAGTGCCCGAGTTCCCTGAATGCAGCGGCGAGGGTTGGACGCCGCTCGAGATCCGTCACTGGACCGTCAACAGCCGCTGGCTCGACATGAACGAGAACGCGGTCGACCAGGCGCACTTCCGCTTCGTGCACGGCACGCCCACGATCCCCGAGGCCACCGTCGAGGTGGAGGGTCACGTCTTTCGCGTGCACAACGCGGTGAAGATGAACACACCGCGCGGCGTCGTCGAAGGCGAACTCACCACCACCGACTACGGCCCAGCACTCCAGACCGTCCACATCAGCGGCGCGATCGATACCTTCATGCTGAACACCGCGACGCCGATCGACGCGGAGACGACCGATGTCAGCTTCGCCTACGCGGTTCGCGTGGCACCCGGCGAAGCGGGCCGTGGCGTCGGTGCCGCGCGGATTCGCGATCTCGAATACCAGTTCGAGCAGGACCGTGCGATCTGGGAGAACAAGGCGTACTGGGAGCGCCCGATGCTCTGTGACGGCGACGGGAACTTCGGCGCGTATCGGCGCTGGATGCGGCAGTTCTTCTCGGAGCCGAGCGCGTGAACAATGCTTCCGCGGTGCCCGTGATCGACGCCTGGGTCAACGTGAACATGGCCGAGCTCGGTCGGCCGTCGTGGCTCGTGGCGGTCGAGTCGGATTACTTCAAGCGCGGTGAGGACTTCTTTCGCAACAACACGGTGGACGAGATCGTCGAATCGATGGATCGCCTCGGCATCGAGAAGGCGATCCTCACGACCGACGCCGAGAGGCCGTCGCCACACGTGCTCTCGTTTCCGAACGCGCGGCCCGACCGCTTCGCGCTCGGCGTGCAGGTCGATCCGCGCCGGCTGATGAAGGCAACGACTGCACTCGCATCGATGGTCGCCAGCCAGCCGGTCGTGCTGGCGCGGATCACGCCGTTTTATCTCGATCTCGCGCCGGATCACCGCGTCTACTACCCGATCTACGCCAAGTGCATCGAGCTCGCGCTGCCGCTGACGATCAACACCGGCATCCCGGGCCCGCCGGCGCCCGCCGCGTGCCAGAACCCGATCCATCTCGACCGCGTCTGCCTCGACTTTCCCGAGCTGGTGCTGGTGATGGCGCACGGCGCGGATCCATGGTGGAACGTCGCGATTCGCTTGATGCTGAAGTACCGCAACCTCTACCTGAAGACGTCGGCCTACGCGCCGAAGTACTTCCCGCCCGAGCTGCTCCACTTCATGAACACGCGCGGCCAGCACAAAGTGATCTTCGCGTCCGATCACCCCGCGCTGTCGATGGCGCGCGCGCTCGGCGAAGCGCGCGCGCTCGACCTGCGACCGGGTGTGCTCGAACAATTCGTCCATCAGAACGCGCAGCGCGTGTTCTTCGAGCGCGCCGCGCGCTGAGCGGATCGGGCAGCGCACGCGACGAGAGCTGCGCCGCTCGCCGCGGCCAGCGCGATGCCCGAGGGTTCCGGCACGGGTTGCGGAGGCGCGCCTGGAGTCGGGCTCTGCTGCACGCGCCACTCTCCATCCACGCCGCGCTCGATACTGCTGCCACCCGGCGCGTCCGCGACGTCGACCGCGCCGGGTAGCCCCGATTCATCGATCAGGCCGCTGCTGTTCTCTGCGCCATAGATCACTACCGCGACCGGCACGGTGTCGGCCGTCACTTCCTCGATCGGCACGTCGAAGAGCGCGACGCCGTCCGCGGTGGTGCCGCTGTTCTGCAGGTCCGACTCGAGATCGATCACCAGATCGAAGACGGGATTTGCATTGTCGAGCGTGCTCTCGGGTCCGCCGACCACGAACATATCGCCGGCTTCGACGACGCCCGAGAGCGCGACGCCGCCCGACAGATAAGTCGAGCCGCCCCAGCCGAGACTGAAGCCCGTGAGTTCCACCGGTGTGTTGCTCTCGTTGCGCAACTCGATCCACTCGAAGCCATCGTCGGCTCCGGTGGCATCGTAGAAGATCTCCGCGAGCTCGATCTCCGCGCGCGCTGCAGCGGAGAGTGAAACGAGGAAGCAGACGAACCCAGCGCCGCGCGCCGCCGAGGCGAGCAAGTCGATCGAGGGGAGCGTGTTCATGGTTTGACCCGCGCGGGACCGCGTGGGATGAGCGACGCCAGGGTTCCGCGTTGCGCACGAGTTCGCAACGGCGAAAACGCGTTCACGCCCCGCGAGGCGCTAGGAACTCGTTCGAGGCGGCGCGGTTCAGGCCGATGCGGCGCGCAGCGCGAGGCCGCTCGCGACCGACGTCAGCTCCTCGCCGCCGCGCAGCTTGGCGGCACCGAAGCGGCGCTCGAAGATGTGTCGCACCGCCGGCACCAGCGCGCTGCCGCCGGTCAGGAAGACGCGGTCGATTCGCACGTCGGTGGTGCTCGCGCCGGCGATCGCCTGATCGACGCTCGCTTCGATGCGCTCGAGCTCCGTCGCGATCCAGGTCTCGAAGTCGCGCCGCGCGACCGCCGCGTCGAGCGCGAAGCCCGCGTCGCGGTAGCGCACGCGACTCTCGTCGCTGTGCGAGAGTTCGTGCTTCGCCGCCTCGATCGCGCGGTACACATGGAAGCCGCGGTCTTCGCGCACCAGGCGTGTGAAGGCCCGCAGCCGTTCGGGCTCGAGCGCCTCGCGTTCGAGATCGGCGAGCAGCGCGAGCGTCGACGCCGACTTCAAGAACGACAGGTGATGCCAGCGCTCGAGGTGCGCGTAGAGCCAGCGCGGCACCGGCAGCACGTCGCCGAACAAATTGCGATACGACGTGCCGCGACCGAGCGCCGGCGCCACGCGCTCGCGCACCAGTCTTGCATCGAACGCGTCACCTGCGATCGCGACGCCTGCGGTCGCGAGCACCTCGGCGCGCGCGCGTCCGTCGCCAGGTTCGAGGCGCAGCACCGAGAAGTCGCTGGTGCCGCCGCCGAAGTCGCCGATCAACACCAGTTCGGGACCCGCGATCTGCAAGCCGTAGTGATGCGCCGCTGCGACCGGCTCCAGCTCGAACGCCACCTCGTCGAAGCCCGCCCGCGCGAGCGCCGAGCGCAGCCGCGCGAGCGCGAGTCGCTCGTCGGCCACCGCGGCCTGGCCGGCGAAGCACACCGGCCGGCCGACGACGACGCGCGTGCCGAGCGGCCCGAGTTCCAGTTCCGCGGCTGCGCGCAACTCCGCAATGAGTCGCCCGACGAGGTCCTCGAGCTCGTAGATCGCGCCGAAGATCTCCGTGCGTTCGAAGAGCGCGCTGGCGAGGAACGACTTGATCGACTGCACGAGCCGCCCGTCGCCCGCCGTTTCGAGGTAGCGGTCGATCGCCGCGGGCCCGGCGCGCACGCGCGGCGGACGCGAGAGATCGTCGGGATCGGGCTCGAAGTGCAGGATCGAGCGGAACGCCTGCGTGCGACCGTCGCGGCTGCCGGCGGCTGCGAAGGAAGCCAGGCGCGGCGCGCCGCTGCCCTCGTAGAGCGCGATCGACGAGTGCGTGGTGCCGAAGTCGAGACCGACGACGCGCATCGTTCGTCTCCCGCGAAATGCACGACGCTCCGCCCCGCATGAAGACGGGTGGGGTATGGCAGATCGCAAACGCAAGAAACCCCGCCTCGCGCTGCGCGGGGTGGGGGTCTTCTTTGCTGTCGGAGCATCGCGGCGGCGCCGTTGCCGCGCAAGGCTGCTCTGGCAGTGCTTCGCGCTACGCGTCCACCAGCGCGCGCGCCACCAGCTCGCGATTCCACGCGGCATCGCCGAACAGCCGCTCACAGACCTTCGCGCGTTTGTAGTAGAGATGCAGATCCTGCTCCCAGGTGAAGCCGAGCCCGCCGTGGATCTGGATGCCTTCGCCGGCGATCTTCGCGAACGCGTCCGACGTGAACGCTTTCGCCATCGCTGCGGCGACGGGCGCGTCGGGCTCGTCCTGCTGAAGCGACCACGCGGCGGCGTAGGTCGCCGACCTCGCGCCTTCGAGCGCGACCAGCATGTCGGCGCACTTGTGCTGGATCGCCTGAAACGCGCCGATCGGCTGGCCGAACTGCTCGCGCGTTTTTGCGTAGCCGACGCTCAGCTCGAGCACGCGCTCGGCGGCGCCGATCATTTCGGCGCAGAGCGCCACTTTCGCGCGATCGAGCACACGCGCGAGCGCGGGCCAGCCGCCCGGTAGCCGCGCGTCGCGCGCCAGTTGGGCGTTCGTGAGGCGCAGCGTCGCGAGCTTGCGTGTGCCGTCGAGCAGCGCGACCGGTTCGATCGCAACGCCCGGCGTCCGCGCGTCGAGCGCGAAGAGCGCGACGTCCGCTTCGCCTTCGCCGGTGCGCGCTGCGACCACGATGAGCTCGGCGCTGCTCGCTTCGAGCACGAAGTGCTTCACGCCGTCGAGCCGGAAGCCGTCGCCGCTGGGCTCGGCGGCGAGCTGGATCGCGGCGGCGTCCCAACGCTCGGTGTCTTCGAGGAATGCAAGCGTCGCGCGCCTGGCGCCGCTCGCGATGCTGGGCAGCCAGCGGCGTCGCTGAGCGGCGTCGCCGGCGAGGTTGATCGCGGCGCCGCCGAGCAGCACCGTCGCGAAGTAGGGTCCCGGCGCGAGCACGCGGCCCATTTCTTCGAGCAGCACGACGAGATCGACGAGACCGAGTCCGGCGCCGCCCACGTCGTCGCCGAAGACGAGTCCCGGCCAGCCGACCTCGGTGATCCGCTGCCAAAGTGCGTCAGCGGCGCAGCGCGGCTCGCTTAGCTGCGCGCGCACGAGCGACATCGGACATTCGCGCGCGAGCAGTTCGCGCGCGCTGCGTCGCAGCAATTCCTGTTCATCCGTAAATCGTGCATCCATCGTTCGAAGCTCGTCTCCCATTTCCCGCGTAGCGAGCCATCGGCGAGCGGCGACGCCACAAGGCCGCCTTCCGCGTAGCGAGCCATCGGCGAGCGGCGAGATTCATCAGGCCTGCACGGTACAATGCCCCGCCGTGACGACCACGCCGCGCCCCGCGTTTCGGATTCTGCCGTTGGTGACGGAGCGGAACGCACATTTCTGGACGGGCGGTGCGTCGGGCGAGTTGCGCTTGCTGCGCTGCACCGCGTGTCGCCACTGGATCCATCCGCCCGCGCCGATCTGTCCGGAATGTCTAGCGCGCGACGTTGCACCGGAAGCCGTGAGCGGTCGCGCGCGTGTTGCGACCTTCACGGTGAACCACCAACCCTGGGTTCCGGGCTTCGATCCGCCGTATCTGGTCGCGATCGTCGAGCTCGTCGAGCAGCCGGGCCTGCGCCTCACGACGAATCTCGTGAACTGCGCGATCGACGCCGCGCGCATCGACATGCCAGTGCGCGTCGTCTTCGAGCAGCGCGACGACGTGTGGATCCCGCTCTTCGAGCCCGAGCGCAGCGAGGGCGGCCAACGGGCTCGGGGGCTCGACGAAGTCGAGCCCGATTCGGGCGCGCGATGAAGGGACTCGAAGGGCGCGCCGCGATCAGCGGGATCGGGCAATCGCAGGTCGGTCGCCGGCTCGGCCGCGACGCGATGGATCTGACGCTCGACGCGT
>CAYGWM010000055.1:9127-12653 GCA_964353555.1 uncultured Spirochaetales bacterium | reverse complement strand
TCGCAGGTCGGTCGCCGGCTCGGCCGCGACGCGATGGATCTGACGCTCGACGCGTGTCTCGAGGCGATTGCCGACGCGGGCCTCGATCGTCGCGACATCGACGGCCTCGCGACGTATCCGGGTGGCTGGTTCGGTCCGCGCGGTTTCTCGGGCCCCGGCATCCCCGAGTTGCAGGACGCACTGCGCCTGAACCTCGACTGGTACGCGGGCGGACCCGAAGCGCCGGGGCAACTCGGTTCGGTGATCGAAGCGGTCGCCGCGGTCGCGTGTGGTCTCGCGAACCACGTGCTCTGCTTCCGCACCGTCTGGGAATCGACCGCGCAGCGTGGCGGCGGTCGCGCCGGGATTGGCACCGAAGGCGGCGGCGGTGGCGGCAAGGGCTTCCGCGCCAGCGGCATCATGGAGTGGACGCTGCCGTACGGCGCCGCATCGGCGGCGGTGTGGATCGCGCTCTTCGCGAAGCGACACATGCACGAGTACGGAACCACGCGCGAGCAGCTGGCGCAGATCGCGCTGAATGCGCGTCGCAACGCGGGGCTGAATCCGAAGGCGATCTACCGCGAGCCGATGTCGCTCGAGGATTATTTCGCCGCGCGGATGATCTCGACGCCGTTCTGCCTGTTCGACTGCGACGTGCCGGTCGACGGTTCGACGGCCGTGGTCGTGTCGCGCGCTGATCGCGCGCGCGACCTGCGCCGGCCTCCGCTGCGCGTCGAGGCAGTTGGCACCGCGCTGCGCGGGCGGCCGTCGTGGGATCAGTTCGACGATCTGACGACGATGGCGATGCGCGACGCCGGGGCGATGCTGTGGCGGCGCACCGGCCTCCGCCCGGCCGACGTGGACGTTGCCGAGCTGTACGACGGCTTCTCGTTCCTCGCGATGGCGTGGCTCGAAGCGCTCGGCTTCTGCGGCAAGGGCGAGAGCGGTTCATTCGTCGAAGGCGGCACGCGGATCGCGCGGGACGGCGAGCTGCCGCTGAATACGCACGGCGGTCAGCTGTCGGCCGGACGACTACATGGCTACGGCTTTCTGCACGAAGCCGCCGTGCAGCTCTGGGGCGAGGGTGGCGCGCGCCAGGTCCGCGGTGATCCGCGCGTCGCGGTCGCCGCCGCGGGCGGCGGTCCGCTCGGCGGCTGTCTGTTACTCGTGCGAGACTAACCCGGTGGGGGGTGCCTAGTGACCGAACGCCTGGCGATCGCAGGTGGACCGCCGGTGCGCAGCCGTCCGTGGCCTGCGTGGCCCGAGTTCGGCGACGCCGAGCGGGTGGCGCTCGAGCGGGTGTTGATGTCGCACAACTGGGGCGGCTTTCCGTCGCCGAATACCGAGGCGCGCGCGTTCGCGGAGCGCTTCGCGCGCTACGTCGAGACGCGCCACGCGGTGACTTGCGCGAACGGCACCGTCGCGATCGGGCTCGCGCTGCAAGCGGCGCGCGTCGAGCCGGGCGCGGAAGTCGTGACCACCGCGTACACCTTCGTCGGCACCGCGATGGGCATCCTACAAGCGGGCTGCATCCCCATCTTCACGGACGTGCTGCCCGACAGCTACTGCATCGATCCCGATCAAGTCGAGGCGGCGATTACAAAGCGCACGCAGGCGGTGGTCGCGGTGCACCTCGCCTGCTCGATGGCCGACCTGGATCGGTTGCGCGAACTCTGCGACCGCCGCGGGCTGTTGCTGATCGAGGACTGCGCGCACGCGCACGGTGCGCGCTGGCGTGGCCGGCCGGCGGGATCGATCGGCCATCTCGGCACGTTCTCGATGCAGTCGAGCAAGTTGCTGACGGCGGGCGAGGGCGGCGCGATCACGACCAATGACGACGCGCTCGCCGCGCGCGCGGCTTCGCTGGTGAACTGCGGCCGCAAGGAAGCGGGCGCCGATGCATTTGCGGAGCGTCTGCTCGGCACCAACGCGCGCATGACCGAGTGGCAGGCGGCGGTGTTGCACGAGCAGCTCGTGCGCTTGCCCGCGCAGCACGAACGCCGTGCCGCGCGCGCAGCCGAGTTCGAGCACGCGATTGCAAAGCTGCCCGGCTTGCGCCCGCTACCGCGCGACGAACGCGCGACACAGCGCACGCTCTACCAGTTCATCGTGCGCTACGAGGACGGCGCCTGGGAGGGGTTGTCGCGCGACGTGGTGCTGCGCGCGCTGCACGCGGAAGGTGTGCCGGCGGCGGGTCGCTTCTACGTGCCGCTGCCCGATGACCCGCTGTTTCCGATGGACGCGCCTACCAACCTGCTCGCGCGCACCGGAAGCGCGCTGCGTCGTGAGTTTCCGATCGCGAGCCGCGCGGCCTATCAGGAAGCGATCTGGTTGCCGCACTGGCTCTTCCTCGGCGGCACCGACGACGTCGGTGATCTCGTCACCGCGTTCGCGAAGGTGCACGCGCAGTCGAAGGCGCTCGCAGCGCGCTTCCGCGCGGGAGAGCTCGCTTGACCAGGCCTTTCCGTATCGGCCTCGCCGGCGCGGGCTTCATCTCGCGGACCTACGCGCAGGCGCTGGCGCGCGTGCCGGACGCCAAGCTCGTCGCGGTGTGGTCGCAGACGGCGGACCGCGCCGATCGCTTCGCCGCCGAGTTCGAGTGCGAGTTCGCGACCGACCAGGTCGCGGACCTCTTCTCGCATGTCGACGTGGTGTGCGTGAACTCGCCGAACTTCCTGCACGCGCAGCACGCGATCGCCGCCGCGCGCGCGGGCAAGCACGTGATCGTCGAGAAGCCGCTCGCCGTTTCGCTCGAAGAAGGCGAGGCGATCGTCGCGGCGTGCGCCGAAGCGGGCGTCGGGCTCGGCTATGCGGAACAGCTGCCGTTCGCGCCGAAGTTCGCGCGCGTGCACGAGATGCTGACTTCGGGCGCGCTCGGCGGACCCGTCTACGTCACGCAGCGCGAGGCCCACGCCGGTCCCTACTCGCCGTGGTTCTTCGAGCGCGAGCAGGCCGGCGGCGGCGTGCTGCTGGACATGGCGTGCCACAGCGTCGAGTGTCTGCGCTGGCTGCTCGGTAAGCCGGGTGTGCGCGGCGTCACCGCGCAGCTCGCGACCACCGTCCACGCGCATCGAACCAAGCTCGAAGACCACGCGGTCGTCCATCTGGAGTTCGAGGGCGGCGTCGGCGGACTCGTCGAGGCGTCGTGGGCGCTCGAAGGCGGCATGCAGTCGCGCCTCGAGGTGTGGGGCGCGCGCGGTTACGCCGAGGCGGACCTGCTGCAAGGCACCGGCTTGCGCGTTTTTGCAAAGGACGGCGGCATCCCGTTCGCGCCCGCTACCGGTTGGTCGACACCACCGGTCGACTGGCTGTGGGAGAACGGCTACCCGCAGGAACTCGCGCACTTCCTGCACTGCTTTCGCAGCGGCTCCTTGCCGATGGAATCGGGCGCGGACGGCCTCGCGGTGCTGGAGATCCTGTACGCAGCCTACGCATCGGCGCGTGAGCGCAAGACGATCTACCTGCCGTTCCGCCCGCGCGGCATCGCGCGCGCGGTGGATCTGTGGCTCCGATGAACCTTTCCCGCGTACTCGACCGCGTCGCGCGC
>CAYGWM010000055.1:0-9027 GCA_964353555.1 uncultured Spirochaetales bacterium | reverse complement strand
GCGCGGATCGCCCGCTCGAAGCCGGTGCGATCGTCCGGATGCAGCGCCGGTTCGTAGGCGTCGACGCGACGGCCGAACTGCGAGACGTGTGAGCAGAACGCGTTGATCTTGGCGTCGATCGTCGCGCTGACATCGACCCAGTAATTGGGTTCGTGGCTGTCGAAGAAGAAACAGACCGGCACGCGCCAGGGTTCGAGACCTTCGGCGAGCAGCTCCGGAAAGTAGAGATGCCACGGCGCGGCGCGAACGGCGTCCGCCGTGGCGAACGCGGCCGTGCGGTGATCGCTCTTGTGGAACTGCTCGAAGCGCGCGCCGGGATCGAACGAGAACAGTGCGTGCGGCGTCAGGCGGCGGATCATCGCGGTGGCCTGCTTCACCAGCAGTCGCTCGTCGACGTACTCGAGTTCGCCGTCGCGATGGCCGAGCCAGTGCAGGTTGCCCTTCGGGATGTCGATGCAGGCGGCGGCGGCTTCCTGTTCGGCGCGGCGGATCTTCACGAGACGCTTGTTCGTCATCGAGCGATCGCGCGAGCCCTTGTCGTCGTTGGTGTACATCACCAGGTGGACGTCGTTGGCCGCGCGCCGGAGCCGCGCGAGGGTGCCGGCCGCGTGCAGGTCGTCGTCGGGATGGGCGCCGAAGCAGACGATCGTGCGGCCGGTCCATTCTTCGATGGGTTCGGAGAGGTCGCTCCGGTGCATGGTGCGGAGTGTACCGGCGCTAGCATGCGCGCGTGAGTCAGCCGCGCATCGTGCTCGCGCCCAGCACGCCGTTGTCACTGCGGCTATTCGACCGGATCCCGCTGCCGGCGTTCTGGGCTGGCGCAGTCGTGGGTCTCGGCATCTTCCTGCTGTTTCTGCTCTACACGGCGGCGTTCGGCGCATCGGTCGGGCGCCACGCCGATGTCGCGTTCGAGCGGGGCTGGTTGGCCGAAGGCATCCAGGATTGCTTCCTCGGCTTCACGATCGCAGTCATCGCAGCTTCCGTGCGCAGCACGCGAACCGAGATCGAGGCGCTGCGACCCTCGCTCGGGCTCGCCCCGCGCGACGAGCCCGACCTCGAACGCGAGGTGCTGCGCTATCGACGCCTGCCACTCGCGCTGATGGGACTCGGCGCGCTGCTCACCGGGTATTTGACGGTTTCGAGCCCCGAACTCTGGATCGACGGTCAGATGCCAGGTTGGACGCACCCGACGGTGCTGTGGCTCGCCATGCGCAATACCGTCACCTGGTGGATCGCGCTGCGTGGCGTGGCGCTCGAGTTGCTGCTGGGCTGGCGCGTCTCGCGACTCGCCGAGCGCGTCGAGGTCGTGGATCTCTTCGATCGCGCAGCGTTCGCGCCGTTCACGCGACGCGCACTGCGCAGCGTGCTGCTGTGGATGATGCTCGCCGCGTGGGTTTCGCTGGCCTACATCGGGCCCGGAGCGCTCGGCAGGCTGCTGGTGGTTGGTGTCGCCGGCCTGTCTTGCTTTGCGCTCGCGGCGTTCGTGATTCCGCTGGTAGGTCCGCACCGGCGCTTGCGCGACTTGCAGCAGCGCGAGCTCGCCCGGATACGCGCGGCGCTCCGTCTGGCGCGCGATGCGATGCTCGCGCAGGGTGCGCCGCCGTTCGCCGGCGGTCGGCTAGCCGACCTGATCGCGTACGAGACACGCGTCCTGGCGGCGAGCACGTGGCCAATCGAGTCGTCGACGCTCCCGCGCTTCGGGCTCTATCTCGCGCTCGGCATGGGTTCGTGGGTGGGCGCGGGGCTCGTCCAGCACGCCGTCGAGACCGCTCTGCGCTAGCGACGCGCCGGCCGGGCGCGGGCGAAAGCGCGCGTCTATGCTGCCGCCCGCCCCGCGGAGGATCTGTCATGCCCGAGTTCTGCAAGGTCGAGCGCGATGGTCACGTGACGACCATCACGATCAATCGGCCCGAAGTGATGAACGCGATCCACCCGCCGGCTTCGGCGGAGTTGTCACAGGCGTTCGACGCGTTCATCGCCGATCCCGACGCGTGGGTCGCGATCCTCACCGGCGCCGGCGAGAAGGCCTTCAGCGCGGGCAACGATCTCAAGTACCAGGCGGCCGGCAACAAGATGGAATGGCCGGCGAGCGGCTTCGCCGGCGTCACGCAGCGCTTCGAGAACGCGAAGCCGTTGATCGCCGCGGTGAATGGACTCGCGCTCGGCGGCGGTTTCGAGATCGTGCTCGCCTGCGATATCGCGATTGCGTCGGAGAAGGCGTCGTTCGGGCTGCCCGAGCCGAGAGTCGGGCTCGCCGCGCTGGGCGGCGGCATGCACCGGCTGCCGCGGCAGATCGGCATGAAGCCCGCGATGGGGATGTTGCTGACCGGTCGCCGTGTCGAGGCGCGCGAGGCGCTGGCGCTCGGCATCGTCAACGAGGTCGTCGCGCCTGGCGAGCTGATGAGCGCCGCGCGGCGCTGGGCCGATGCGATCTGCGAGTGCTCGCCGGTGTCGGTGCGCACGACCAAGCGCGTCGCGCTCGAAGGCCTCGCGCACGCGTCGCTGCAAGAAGCGATCGAAGCGCGCTACGACGCGATCGTCGACCTGGTGAAGAGCGAAGACTTCATCGAAGGCCCGATGGCCTTCGCGCAGAAGCGCAAGCCGAACTGGAAAGGACGCTGAACATGATTGGTTGGAGCGAGCAGCATCAGATGATCCGAGACGTCGTGCGGCGTTTCATCGACGCCGAGGTCGTGCCCAACGTCGAAGCGCTCGAACACGGCGACATGCCGCCCTATGACATCCTGCGCAAGCTGATCTCCACGTTCGGGATGGGCGAGATGGCGCGCGCGCGCTTCAAGAAACAGATCGAGCGCGAGAAGAAGGGCGAAGCCAAGCGCGAGGGCGACGGCGAGGGCGGCGGTCGCGGCGACGCCGCCGCGGCGCAGATGATCCCGATCATCGAGCTGTGCCGACATTGCCCGGGCATGGTGACGGCGATGGGTGTATCGATGGGACTCACCGCCGCGTCGGTGATGGGCAAGGGCACCACGCGCCAGAAGGAGCGCTGGGGTCTCGACCTGCTGACGCTCGACAAGATCGGCGCGTGGGCGATCACCGAGCCTGGCTCGGGCTCCGACGCGTTCGGCGGCATGAAATCGACCGCACGTCGCAGCGCCGACGGCTATCTGCTGAACGGCAACAAGACCTTCATCACGAACGGGCCGTACGCGGATACGATCGTGTTCATCTGCAAGCTCGACGAACCGGGCGTCGAGCCGCGCGACCGCAAGATCCTGCACTTCGTGCTCGACAAGGGCATGCCGGGACTCGTGCAGTCGAAGCCGATGCGCAAGATGGGCCTGCACTCGTCGCCGACCGGCGAGCTGTTCCTCACCGACGTGCAGGTCGGCATCGATCGCCTGCTCGGCGAGAGCGAGGAGAAGGCCGGGGCGGACGGTCGCGCCGGCGCGAAGGCGACCTTCCAGACCGAGCGCTCCGGCGTTGCCGCGATGGCGCTCGGGATGATCGAGCGCTGCCTCGAGCTGTCGCTCGCATATGCGAAGGAGCGCGTGCAGTTCGGCAAGCCGATCGGCGAGTTCCAGCTGATCCAAGAAAAGCTAGCGCGGATGGAAGTGGCGCGGATGAACGTGCAGAACCTGGTCTTCCGTACGCTCGAACTCGCGGATGCGGGTCAGTCGATGAGCTTCGCCGAAGCGTCCGCGATGAAGCTCTACGCGGCGCGCGCAGCGGACGAAGTGTCGCAGGACGCCGTGCAGATCTTCGGCGGCAACGGCTACATGGCCGAGTACAAGGTCGAGCAACTCGCCCGCGACGCCCGCGTGCTGCGCATCTACGCCGGCACCGACGAAATCCAAATCTCCGCCATCGCCCGCGACCTGCTCTCCCGCTAAGAGGAAGAGGTGCCGGGCGTCAGGTTATTTTTTGTCAGGTTATTCGGGAGACCGATGTATACCCACCGACTCGCTGAATAACCTGACAAGCAATAACCTGACGCCCGGCACCGTCAGCGGGGGCGTAGGCGGGGGGGGGTGCCGGGTAGGTTGCCGAGGTTGACGCCGACGCGAACGGGGACGTCGGGGCGTCTGGTGTCGTAGAGCACGAAGTCCGAGAGTCCGTCGCCGTCGAGGTCGCCGAAACGGATGCGGCCGCCGGTGTCGAGCGGCTGGCGCGCTTCGCAGCGCGCGAAGTTTCCGTCGTCGCCGCCGAGGCAGATCTCGATCGCCTTGCCATCGGCTGAGCCGAGCAGATCGAGCTTGCCGTCGCCGTTCCAGTCGCGCGCGAGCGTCGGGACGAAGCCGCGCGAGCGCAGCGTCTCGAAGTCGAACGGGATCGAGAAGGAGCGCTCGATCGATGGCTTCTCTTCGAAGCGCCCGCCCTCGCGACCGCGGCGAATCTCGGCGCGCACGTCGACCGTGCGCCGCACGAAGACCTCCGCGATCTGGAGCAGGCCGAACGGCATGAACACGCGCAGCCATTCGGGGCGATCATCGCCATCGAGATCGACGAGTTCGTCGGCCACGACGCCGCCCTGCCGCTCGAACACCTGATCGGGGTTCGCCAGATCGAAGTTGCCGTCGCGGTTCAAGTGGATGCGCGTCCGGTTCATCGCGCGCGTGAGGCCGCCGCTCGCGTGCGAGACGAGCAGGTCGGCACGGCCGTCGCCATCGAAGTCGCGCAGGTCGCAGCGCACCGAGCCCGAGTTGCGCACCTGGTCTTCCAGCGACATCAAGCGCAGCGCGAGTTCGCGGTCGGGATCACGCGGGAAGGAGCCGTCGGCGCGCTGGCGGAAGATGCGGATCGCGTGCCGGTTGGTCGCGACGACGTCGCGTTTGCCGTCGCCATCGATGTCGGCAACGTGCAGCGTCGGGACGTCGAAATAGAGCTCGACTTCGTTCTCGCCGAGCGTCGGTCCCGGGCGCGGCGGCACCAGATAGTTGGCGCGACCGCCGACGCGCAGTTGTCCCAACGATTCGCCCTGCGCACCGAGCAGCCATGCTTCGCCGAGTCCGGGCACCAGCAGGCGGCCCTTGCCCAACTCGGGTCGCGCGATGCGCAAACGGTCGAGTCCGCGTTCGTCCGGGCGCACCGCGACGGTCGGTGGTGATGCGACGAGCAACGTGCGCCACTGCGGCGTGCGCGCGGCCAGCGAGAGCACGTCGATGCCGTCGCGCACGAGCAGCAGCAGCTCGGCGCCGGGCTTTTCATCGAGTGGGGCGAGGTCGTAGCTCGCGGCGTCCTCGGGCAGTGGCGCCGACCAGCTCGGCGTCGCCGGCAGCGCGCCGTCCGCGTTCTGGTAGTGAACGTGGATCTCGCGGGTCTCGTCGGGCCAGACGCCGCGGAACACGATCGCGAGCAACTCGGCGCGCCCATCGCCGTCGAGATCGACGATCTCGGCCGCGACGGTGCGGCCCGCGCTCGGGATCGTCTGCACCGCGAACGGAAGCGGCGTCTCCTCGGCAAAGGCCCCGCTCGCTGCGAAGCATGCGGCGATTGCGAATGCGTTCACGCTCGTCATCTGCATCGAAGCGAGAGTAGAGAGCCGACGCCGACTCGCAAAACGGATCTCCCTCTCGTTGCGACATCGAGCTGGGCTAGCGTCGGCGCGGCGGGTGAGAGCGGAGGCGAAGAAATGACCGGCATCGATCCGCACGTGTTCCTGGCAGAAGCGATCGACGCTGCGACTGCGCAGCTCAACGAAGCGATCGAGAAGATCCAATCGCAGATGCCGCCGATCCACTTCCAGAAGCCAGCGGAGATCCGCGCGGCGCGCGAACGCGGGGAGGGAGTCTGGGGACCCATCGTGACGGTTCCCGAAGCGCGCGTGCGCAGCATCCCCGGTCCCAACGGCGAGATCTCGATCCGCGTGATCGCCCCGGAGTCGCCGCGCGGTGTCTACCTGCATTTTCATGGCGGTGGCTGGGCGATCGGCGCCGCGCATCACTGCGATGTCGCGAACCTGCGCATTGCGCAGCAATGCGGGCTCGCGGTCGTCAGCGTCGACTATCGACTGGCGCCCGAAGATCCCTATCCGGCGGGGCCCGACGACTGCGAGGCGGCCGCGCTCTGGCTCGTCGCGCACGCCGAGCGCGAGTTCGGCACCGACCGCTTGCTGATCGGTGGCGAGTCGGCGGGCGCGCACCTGGCGGTCGTGACGCTGCTGCGCCTGCGCGATCGCCACGGCCTCGCCGCCTTCTGCGCCGCGAATCTGCTGTGCGGCGCCTACGACCTTTCGCTGACACCGAGCGCTACGCGTTGGGGCGAGCAGAACCTGATCCTCTCGACACCGATCATCGAGTGGTTCACCGAGAACTTCGTACCCGAGCCGTTGCGGCGGCACCCGGACGTGTCGCCGCTCTACGCAGATCTCGCCGGGCTTCCGCCCGCGCTGCTCACGGTGGGCACGAAGGATCCGCTGCTCGACGACTCGTTGTATCTGCACGCGCGCCTGCTCGCCGCGGGCAACGTCGCGCAGCTCTCGGTCTGGCCCGGAGGCGCACACGGCTTCAACGCGTTCCCGATCCCGATCGCCGAGCGCTCGAACGCGCAGATTGCGTCGTTCCTGCGGGCGGCGTGAGGCCAGACGCCATTCCCGCTGCGGCGATCGTCGCCGCGGTGAACACGAAACCGCCGCGGCGTGTGAAGCGGCCCGTGGGCAATCTGTTCGCTGGCAACCGACCCGAAATGGCGTCGCCCAGTCGAGGCGTGAAGTGGCCCGTCTCCCAGTCGAGCGCGATCTCGACGTCCTGTAAGCCAAACGCCTCGCCGACGAGCGGATGGACCGCCTTGTAGGTGGCTTCCTTCGCGCTGAATACGAGTCGCGCGATGCGCCCGCGCTCGGCAGCCGGCGCCGTCCCGAGCAGTTGCTCGATCTCTGCGGGCGTGCAGATCTTGCGCCACAGCGGTGGCTCGAGCGCTGCGTCCGGCTCGACATCGACACCGAGTCCCGCCAGCGAGGAGCGGTGTGCGACTGCCACGACGCAGAGCACGGCGCAGTGCGAGATCGATCCCACCAGCTCCTCGGGCCAGCGCGCGGTGCGGTCGTCGTTGCGCAACAGCGGCAGGCCGGGATGGCCGAGCTGTGCGAGAAGCCCGCGCGCGCAGCGCCGTCCGGCGGCGAACTCCTGGCGCCGCTTTGCCACCGCGCGCGAGACGACCAGTCGCTCCTCGGGGAGCAGGTCGTCCTCGACTGTGGTCACCGGGCAAGAAGCCGTCCACACGCCATCTTCGAAGAGTTCGCCGATCCAGGCGTCGCGCAGCATGCCGCCATGGTCGCCGGCGGCGACTGGTGCGTCGATCCCGCCGCCTTCGTGGCGCGGTTGGGTTGCCAGCCGGACGCCGACCGGGCCCGCCGTTTCCGGCTGCTAGGTTCCCGCGGACTTTCCTCCACCGTCACGGAGACACGACGATGTCCGAGCCGCTGAACCGCATCTCGCGCCGCATCACACAGCCCAAGAGTCAGGGTGCTTCGCAGGCCATGCTCTATGCGACGGGCCTCAGCGAAGCCGACATGGACAAGGCGCAGGTCGGCATCGCCAGCTGCTGGTACGAGGGCAACTCGTGCAACATGCACCTGAACGATCTATCGGCGCGCGTGAAGGAAGGCGTGGTCGCGGCGGAACTCGTCGGCATGCGCTTCAACACGATCGGCGTCTCCGACGGCATCTCGATGGGCACCGAAGGCATGAGCTTCTCACTGCCCTCGCGCGACCTGATCGCCGACTCGATCGAGACGATCATGGGCGCGCAGTGGTACGACGCGCTGATCGCGATCCCCGGCTGTGACAAGAACATGCCGGGCTGCGTGATGGCGATGGCGCGACTCGATCGCCCGGCGCTGATGGTCTATGGCGGCACGATCAAGCCCGGCAGGGGTCGCAAGGGGGACGTTCTCGACATCGTGTCGGCGTTCCAGTCGTATGGCGAATTCATCGCGGGTCGCATCGACGAAGCGACGCGCTTCGACATCGTGCGCCACGCCTGTCCGGGCGCCGGCGCCTGCGGCGGCATGTACACCGCCAATACGATGGCGTCGGCGATCGAAGCGCTCGGCATGTCGCTGCCGTACAGCGCGTCGATTCCCGCCGAGGACCCGGCCAAGATCGAGGAGTGCCGGCGCGCCGGCGCGGCGGTGCGACACCTGCTCGAGCTCGACTTGAAGCCGAGCGCAATCCTGACGCGCAACGCATTCGACAACGCGATCACTGTCGTCTGCGCGCTCGGCGGTTCCACCAATGCGGTGCTGCATCTGATCGCGATGGCGCGCGCCGCCCGCATTCCGCTCGCGATCGACGATTTCCAGGCGATCTCCGACCGCGTCCCGCTGCTCGCCGATCTGAAGCCGAGCGGGCGCTACGTGATGGAAGACCTGCACCGCGTCGGCGGCACGCCGGCAGTGATGAAACTGCTGCTCGAAGAAGGTCTGCTGCACGGCGACTGCATGACGGTCACCGGCCGCACGGTCGCCGAGAATCTCGCCGCGCTGCCGGGCCTCGCAGCAGGGCAGGACGTGATCCGTCCGTGGGACGATCCGATCCAGGCCACCGCGCACATCCAGATCCTGCGCGGCTCGCTCGCACCGGGCGGCAGCGTCGCGAAGATCACCGGCAAGGAAGGACTCAGCTTCAGCGGTCCCGCGCAGGTCTTCGACCGCGAGGAAGACATGATCGCCGCCGCCGAGCGCAACGAAATCCGCAAGGGCTCGGTGATCGTGATCCGCTACGAAGGACCGAAGGGCGGGCCGGGCATGCCCGAGATGCTGACACCGACCTCGATCATCATGGGCGCAGGACTCGGCAAGGATGTCGCGCTCGTCACCGACGGCCGCTTCTCCGGCGGCTCGCACGGGTTCATCATCGGCCACGTGGTGCCGGAAGCGCAGGAAGGCGGTCCGATCGCGCTGGTGCGCGACGGCGACGTGATCGCGATCGACGTGAAGAAGCGCGTGATCGAACTCGACGTGCCGAAGGGCGAGCTGTCGCGCCGGGCCAAAGCCTGGACTGCGCCGCCGCTACCCGCGTCGCGCGGTGTGCTCGCGAAGTACCTCCGATCGGTGCGCAACGCCTC
>CAYGWM010000054.1:0-27993 GCA_964353555.1 uncultured Spirochaetales bacterium | reverse complement strand
CCCTTGCCGGGCACGAAGTTCACCTCGAGTCGGATGCCATCGGGGTCTTCGAAGAGTACCGAGTAGTACCCGGGCGCCCAGTTGCCCGCTTCCGGCGGGTGCACGATCGTCGCGCCGAGTCCCTTCACGAACTCGTGGACGCGATCGACGTCGTCGCGCTCGCGGGCGCGGAAGCAGACGTGGTGCAACCCGATGCGTCGCTGCACGAAGCGTTCGCCGCGGTGCTCCGCGTCCGCCTGCTGCACACCGACCGCGGTGCGACCGCCGACGCAGTAGAGGAAGTTGTCGCTCTTCATCACCGGCTTCATGCCGAGGAACACCAGCACTTTCTCGTAGAACGGCAGCGCGGTTTCGATGTTGCTGACCGTCAAGAACAGATGTGCGACGCCATTGATCTCCATCGGTTCCTCCTCTTGCGTTGGGAACGTTGCGGCTCCAGCGCGCGCGGGCTGATTCTCGCGCAGACGTTGCGCGGTAGCTCCCGGCGCGCGACGGTCGCGGTGGACGCCTTTGTAGGCGGAGGCACGAGGCAACATGCAACGACGTCCCCGGCTACTGCTCTTTTTGCTGCTCGGCGTCTGGGTGCTCGCGATGGCGCCGGAACGCATCGGGCCGTACGCCGTCGCGGCGACGCCCGCGGGTATCGAGGTGCACGCGCCGGACGACAGTCGAGCGGGTAGCGTGCTCGTCGCGGCGGGGCTCGGACTCGCCGCGCTCGGGGCCTGGCGCGCACGGAACAGCCAGAACGAACGGCGCAATTTCGCGCTGGCCCGCGTCGAGCGACGGCATCGAGACGCGCCGCGGCTCGCCGAGGAGCTAGCGCGCGCGATCGGCGTCGAAGTGCGTACGCGGTAGCGAGCCGGCGGCGGTTGCTACCAGCCCGCGTAGGTCGCGCGCGAGCTGGCGCCGTCTAGCACGCGGGCAAGTGCGTCGATGGATCGCCGCGCGCTGTGGGCGACCGCCAGTCGCTCGACGAACGCAGGCACAGGCACGTCCGACTCCGCCACCACGCGCAGCGCGATGCGCGACCCCCCGCTCGGATGGGCGTCGATCTGCCACGTCGAGCGCAGCAACACTAGATCATTCGGCTCGCTGGGGTCGAGCGCGATGTCGAGGCGCCCCGCTTCGGGGTGCAACGTCGCGATGATCGTGTAGGTGACCGAGCGCCCGGCCAGTTGCGTGGTCTGGCGAATGCGCGCGCCATTGCCGTGACGCTCGCAGCGCACGACCCGCACGTCGCCGAAGATGCGCTCCCACGCGTCGAAGTCCGCGACCACGGCGAACACGCGTTCCGGCGCCATGTCGACGCGCGTCGCCACCGCGACCTCCACCGGGTCCGCCTCAGCGTTCGTCGCCAAGATCATCATCATCAGCAGCAGAACAGCATCGCGCACGTCGACTCTCTCCACTCCCCCTCCATCGACCCCCCGCCCCGCCCAGCTGAGCGTTGACTTGGGCACTGTTGACTTGGGCACTGTTGACTTGGGGACGTTGGTTGCGCGAGTTGCGTTGGGGACGTTGGTTGCGTCGACCAAGCCGGGCCGGATAGCTCTCGGCCGGCAAGCTGGCTAGGCGAACGCAACGAACGTCCCCGAGTCAAACGAGTCAACCAACGTCCCCAACGCAACGTGCCCGGGGCGACACGGGTGCGAGGGTGGGCTGTGATCGGCTAAGTCTCTCGGTGCCCCCAACGGTCCCCGGACCTCGCGCCATGCCTCGTGGACCCCGGCTCGACGCGCCCCAGACCTTCCATCACGTGATGATTCGCGGCATCGAGCGCCGCATCCTGTTCGTCGACGACGACGACCGCTGCGATCTCGAGGGTCGCCTGTCGCGAATCCTCCCCGAATCCGGGATGGCGTGCTTCGCATGGGCGTTCATGCCGAACCATATTCATCTCGTCGTGCAAAGCGGGCCGGCGCCGCTTTCTCGTGTACTAGCTCGCGTCGGCACTGGCTTCGCGCGCCACTTCAACGAACGCCATGGGCGCGTCGGCCATTTGTTCCAGAACCGCTTTCGCTCGAGGATCGTCGCGGACGACGCCGACCTGCTCGGAGTGATTCGCTACGTGCATCGCAACCCGCTCGCCGGTGGCGTCGTCGCGACGCTCGATGCGCTGGGCGAGCACCGCTGGAGCGGGCACGCCGCGCTCGTCGGGCGATGCGAACCCGCAGGGTTCCATTCTCGCGCTGCGGCGCTCGCGCTGTTCGGCGCGACGCCGATCGAGGCACGCGAGAGATTGCTCGCATGGATGGAAGCCGACTCGGATGGCTCGGCCGGCACCGACCCACTGGAACCCGAGGGCGAGGTGGCTCCGTGTGTCGCGGCAACTCATCCGATCCAGACTTGCGCCGCGCCGCTCCCGCGCGACGTCGACGTCTGCGTGGCGCACGTCGCGCGCGCGTTCGGGCTGGACTCGAGTGCTCTCGGCGCGGCGGGGCATTCGCCGCTCGTGGCGGACGCTCGAGCGGTCGTCGCGCACCTGTGCGTGCACCGACTGGGACTCGCCGGCGCGCGAATCGCTGCGCGGCTCGCGATGTCGCGGAGTGGCGTCAGCCGAGCGGTGGCCCGAGGTGTCGCGATCGCTCGGGAGCGGGGAATCGACTGGCCCGGACCGAACGTCGGCGACCGCGACGCAACCAACGTCCCCGACGCAACTGGCGCAACGAGTGTCCCCGTTCAGGAGTAGAACTGGCGGGCCCAGCGGCGGAGGAGGGCGATTTCGGCTTCGCCTTCGACGAGGAGGGGGTGTTCGAGGTGGATCTTGTTCTCCCAGATCGGGATGTCCTGCGCGAACTGGCGTTCGATCTCGGCGATGAAGGCTTTGCCGACGCCGCGCGTGGCGTCCGAATTGGGCAGCTTCTTCACGGAGAACTGGATGCGGGTGTGGGTGTGTTCTTCGTCGATCGGTGCGCCGCTCGTCAACACCAGCAGGTCGGCGATGCCCGAGAAACGCGTGTAGCCGAAACCGAAGCCGTGGGCCTGGATCTCGATGCGGCCGCGCTGCTCACCGCGCGGCGTCGCGACGCGATTGTTCGAGATGACGTGCAGCAGATGGCCGCGGATCTCGGCCTTCTCGGTCTCCGGCACCGTGTTGGTCTTGTGGACGAAACGGAAGTGCGCCGGATCGACGCTGTTCTCGGCCATCTCCTGCGACGTGCTGGCGATGATCCACTCGCGCCGCTCGGGCGGCGTCCACTCCTCGCTGCCGAGTTCGGGAACGTCGGGCACTTCCCACGACGGCGCCTCGCCCAGCGCGTGGCGCCAGACGAACACGAGGCCGTTCTTCTCGACCACCTGCCAGGCGTGTAGCCGTGCCTTCGGCGGGATCTTCTTCGCGTACGGCACTTCGACGCAGCGACCCTGCCCGTCGAAGCGCCAGCCGTGGAATGGACACCGAACGCCGTCGCCTTCGACCTTGCCGCCGTGGCCGAGGTGCGCGCCGAGGTGCGGGCAATGCGCGTCGAAGACGCGCGCGACGCCATCCTGGCCGCGCGTCGCGATCAACTCGCGATCGAAGTAGTGTACGGCCTTCAGACCGCCGGCTGCCAGCTCGTCCGAGAAGCACATCGCGAACCAGCCGTTGGGAATCGGGAACGGGAAGCGCTTGGCCATGGTGGTTAAGCCACCAGGTCGCCGAGCGCGCGCAGCTCCGCGACGATCTTCTCCGGCAGCACGGGCGGCTCCTTGCCCACCGCGTAACAGCCGAGGATCACTTCGGCCGAGCGCTCTACGATCTCGACCATGTCGGCCGCGCGGCGCAGGCTGCGCCCCGCGACGAGCAAGCCGTGGTTCACCAGCAGCACCGCCCAGCTCTCTCCCGCCGCTATTTCGACCGCCTGCGCGAGCGCCTCGGTGCCGGGCATGATGAACGGCACGCGCGGCAGGTCGCCGAAGAACGCGGCTTCGGTCGAGATCGGCAGGAACGGCAGGCCGGCGTTCGCGAGGATCGTCGCGTGCGTCGCATGCGCGTGGACGACGGCCTGCGCGTCGGGTCGCGCGCGGTAGATCGCGCAGTGCATCAGCCGCTCGCTCGACGGCGCGGCGCCCAGCGTCTCGAGCGTCGTACCGTCGAGACCGATGCGCACCAGGATCTCGGGTCGCAGGTCGCCCTTGAAGAGCTGGCTCGGCGTGATCCACGCTTCGTCGGTGCCGGGGATCCGCGCCGAGACGTTGCCGCCCGTCGCAGTGATGAGTTGCTGCGCGTACAGCTCGCGCACGACCTGCACGAGTTCCTCGCGCACCGCGTCGGTGCCGCTGCTCGGTGATGCACTCGCCGGCGCTGCGCCCGACGGGTCGGGAAGCGCAGCGAGATCGCCGGGATCGCCGACTGCATCGCGTGCCGCACGATAGTGACGCGCCAGCGCTGGCTGGATCTGCTGCAGCGTCATCGCCTTCGCGGCGTCGCCGGTGAACGAGAGCCGGCCGTTCATCGCGGCCTGCATCGGGTTCACACGTCCGGTGAACATCCCGTCGAGCACGTCGGCGCGCAGCTTCAGCTCGACCTCGGGTCGCGCGTCGGGCGCGCCGCGTGCGCCGCTGATGCCGCTGCGCAGCCGCAGCCAGAACGACTGGCCGAGATCGGTGAGTTGGAAGTGGAGCGTGACGTCGCGGTCTGCGGCGAAACGGTCGAGCTCCGCGTCGCTCGCGCACGCAGCGACGAAGCGCTCGAGGATCGCGTGCATCTTCGCGGCGACGGCGGGCGGCGCGTTGCTCGGTGGCTGCACGATCGAAACGGTGGGCGCCTGCTGCGCTGAGTCCGTCTGCTTCGCGTCGCGCTGTAGATCCGTCACCGCCGGCGCCGGGCGATTCGCCAGTCGCACGAGCTGCTCGCGGCTGGGCTCCGGTCGTGGGCCGCGCCACGAGAAGCTGGCGAGGGTTTCGGGATTGCCCAGGTTCTCCGGCGCTTCGCCGTGCAGCATCCGCGCGAGATCGGCCGCGACGATGCGACCCTGATGCACGGCGACTTCGAAGGTGTTGCCGCCGACGTGGGGCGTTGCGATCACATTCGGGAACGCGAGCAGCGGGTGCTCGGAGCCCGGCGGTTCGATGTCGAAGACGTCCATTGCCACGCCGCCGAGTTGTCCACTCGCGAGCGCGGCGGCGAGCGCGCTCTCGTCCACGAGTGCGGCGCGCGCGGTGTTCACCAGCAGCGCGCCGCGCTTCATCTGCGCAATCGCCGCGGTGCTGATGATTCCCCGCGTGGCGTCCGCGACCGGTGCGTGCAGGCTGACGACGTCACTCGTCGCCAGCAGCTCATCCCACTCCATCCACTCCGCGTCGACGAGCGCCGCACGCTCGTGCGATACGAACGGATCGTGCACGACGACGCGCGCGCCAAAGCCGCGCAGTCGCTTCGCGACGCCGCGTCCTACCGCGCCGAGCCCCAGCAGCCCGACCGTCTTGCCCCACAGCTCGCGCCCGCGCAGCTGCGAGAACGCCTGGCCCATCCGGCCGAGGTCGCCGGCTTCGATGCCCGGCTGGCGCAGGAAGGCGCCTGCCGCCGGGAAGTGGCGCAGCAGCATCAGCACGTAGGTGATCGTCAAGTCGGCGACCGCGTCGGCGTTGCGCCCGGGCGCGAACAGCACCGGGATCCCGTGCGCGGTGCAGGCCTCGATGTCGACGTTCACCGCGTCGCCGCGACACGCAGCGACGACGCGCAGCGCTGGCAGCTTCGCGAGCGCCGCGGCGTCGAGCACGTCGACCTCGGTGATGAAGACTTCGATGCCCTCGAGCGCCTCGACCAGCGCGGATCCGGCGAGCAGTCGCATGGCCTCGCGGAAGCTCGCGTGCTCGACCGGACCGAGCGCGCGCAGCGCGGCGAGCGAATCGGCGTCGAGATCGGCGGTGGCGAGGATGCGCGGGTGCACGGCGCTGCTACTGACGACGCCGCTGCCCGCCCGCGCGCGCAGCAGTTCCGGCAGCAGCAACTCGCTGATCGCGGTGTCCGACGGCGCGCGTGCGGCGGCGTGTCGCTGCCAGACGTCGTAGATGCGCTCGTAGGCCGCTGCGCGCTCGGCATCCGGCGTTGCGCCGTGATGCGCCGGAACGACGCTGCGCACGGCCGCTTCGAGGTCCGGCCAGATGCCCGCTGCGACGCCGGCGCAGAGCGCCGCGCCGATCGCGCTCGACTCGGGCGACGGTCCGACGCGCAGCGGGGTCGCGAGAACGTCGGCCACCACGCCGAGCCAGGTGGGGCTGGCGCTGAGCCCGCCGCCGGCGCACACCGCGCTCGGTGCGAATCCCGCGACCTGCACGGCATGTTCGAGATTGGCGCGCAGCGAGAACGCCGCGCCTTCGATCGCCGCGCGCGCGGCGTGGCGACGCCGTTCGGGATCGTCCGCCTGCACCAGCGGCGAGAACGAGAGGCTGGCGATCGGAATCCCCATCGTGCGCGGATCCGAGACCGGCGCACCGAGCGTTGCGAGCATGCCCGTCGCGCCGACCGGCGAGCTGGCTGCCTCGGCGAGCAGGCGCGTGCAGGGCTGCGCGGCGTCGGCGAAGAGCAGCGCGGCAGCCCAGTCGAGCGCTTCGCCGAGCGGGCCGGCGTTGCTCTCGACGAGCCAGCGCCCCGGAACGAGATGGCACTCGGTCCACGCGCGCGCAGCGGGATCGATGACGGCGCGATCGCAGACGAGCTGTACCGGCGCGCTGGTGCCGGCGACCAGCCCCGCAGCGCCAGCGAAGGTCGCGCCGATCCCGAGAAGACCGCATTGCGTGTCGGCGCCGCCGACGGCGACCGCGATCCCGGCGCGCAAACCGAGATCGCTCGCGGCGTCGTCGCGCAATGGACCGAGATTCGTGCCGGCCGGTCGGATCGGCGGCAGCACGCTGCTGCGCATGCCCGAGGACGCGACGAGGTCGTCGGCCCAGCTACAGGATGCGATGTCGAGCAGGCCCGACGTGCTCGCCTGCGATGGATCGGTCGCCGCGACGCCGGTCATCCGCCACGCGATCCAGTCGGACAGCGCAAGCGCGTGCGATGCGCGTGATGCGAGATTGGGGCGTTCTCGCGCGAGCCAGCGCAGTCGCGACGCGAGCGCGATCGGCGTCGGCCAGTGCCCGGTGCGCGCGTGCACTGCGGCGCCGTCTCGTGCCAGCTCGAAGGCGACGCCGCTGGCGCGGCCGTCGCGATTCGGCGCCGCGAAGAGCGCTTCGCCCTTCGCGTCCAGCACGACGCTCGCGAAGCGCATCGCCGAGGCGGCGACGCCGATCACAGCGGAGCCCGCGATCCCCGCGCGTGACAGCGCTTCACGGGTGGCTTTGCAGAGCAGACGCCAGTTCAGGTCGAGATCGAGGTCGATGCCGAGGCCGCCAGTGCCGGGCGCGGCGGAGTGCGACCAGCGGCGCCGCACGGTTGCGACCGGCCCGCGCTCGGTGTCGAGCAGCAGCGCGCGCACGCTGCCCCCGCCCGCGTCGAGCCCGAGCAGCACCGGACTCATGCGGCGGCCGGCGGAGTCGGATCGAAGAGGACGGGCAGCGCTTTCGGGGAGCGGAAGATCAGCCCGGTGATGGCGGCGTCTTTCGCTTCCGGATCGAGGCGGAGATTGGGCAGTCGTTCGAAGAGCGTCTGCAACAGCACACGCGTCTCCATGCGCGCGAGATGCATGCCGAGGCAGACGTGCGGCCCGAGCGCGAAAGCAATGTGCGGCTTCTGTTCTCGGAACACATCGAAGCGTTCGGGATTGCTCCAGCGCGATGGATCGCGATTCGCGGCGCCGAGGTTCACGCTGACCGGCGCGCCCTCGGGAATCGCGACGCCGGCGACTTCGGTGTCGCACGTCGCGGTGCGCAGGATCGACAGCAGCGGCGGTTCCCAGCGCAGGCCCTCTTCAATCGCCTGCGCGATCAGCGATGGATCCCTCCGCACGGCATCGAGCTGGTCGGGGCTGCTGAACAGGCCCTGGAGCAGGTTGCTCGACGAGCGATAGGTCGTCTCGGCGCCGGCGGGCGCCAGCAGACACAGAAACCCGTAGATCTCCTCGTCGCTGAGGCGCGTGCCCTCGAGTTCGGCGTGGGCGAGAACGCTGATCAGATCGTCGCCCGCCTGCTGGCGCCGCGCCGCGACCACCGGTGCGAACAGCTCGCGCAGTTCGCGTGCTGCGCGGATCGCACCATCGAAGTCGATGCCGATGCTGATCAACTCGACCGCGAGGCGGTGGAACGCCGGATAGTCCGATTCGGGAAGTCCGATCATCGCGGCGACCACGTGCACAGGGAATGGGAAGGTCAACTCGCGGACGAGGTCGGCGTGACCTCGCTCGCAGAAGCGATCGACATGCGCGTTCACGATCGGGCGGACGAGTTCGTCCTCCCAACGGTCGATCGCGCGGCGCGTAAAGGCGCGCGAGATCAATGCGCGATGGCGGAGGTGTTCTGTGCCGTCCATCGCGAGGATGGTGGGGCCCATCACGATCCCCATGGTCTGCTTGTAGCCGGCCGACGAGAAGCGCGCGGCGTCGCGCAGCACCTCGAAGACACCGTCATAGGTGAGCACGGTGTAGATCTCGGGCGCCGTCATCATGTTGCCCGCGGGAATCTTCACGTCGCCCATGATCGCCTTGAGGTTCAGCTTGTGGACGGGGCTGATGGCGCGCATCGCTGCGAGACCCGGGTACGGATCGATCACCGCGCCCATGCCCTGCGCGCGGTTGAACTTCTCGAACGGGTCGGATTCGTCGCGCGCTTCCGCGTAGGCCTGTCGCAGTGATCGAACGTCGCTTTCGAGCATGACGATCCCCCCTTCGATTCAGGTTCGAGAAATGCCGAGCAGCCGGCGGACGGTGCCGAGTACCTCGCGCTTGTGCGCGGCCAGCTGTTCGGTGGCGAGCGGGTCGAAGTTGGTGCCGGGCAGCAGCGCGGGCATCGCCGCAACGAAGAAAACGGTCCAGCCCGCGACGAGACTCGCGATGTTCACTGGCTCGACCGGCGGCGCCGCCGCCATCGGGTCGCCGGGGCTCTGCGCGATCACGCGACCGATCACCGCGAAGAACGCGCGCGTGTGTTTGACCAGCGGCGGCTCATGGCCGGTGCGTCCGTCGGCGACCTCGCGTAGCAGGATCCGCGCAGTGGAGGGTCGCGCGGCGACGTAGTCGATCCAGGCGGAGACGGCCGCGACGGCGCGTTCGGCGAGTGGCTCGCTGGTGATCAGGACCGGCTCGATGCGGGCGAGCAGTCCGCCGAACACGTCGGCGAGCACCGCGTCGTAGAGCGCCGGCTTGTCGGCGAAGTAGTAGACGATCGAAGCACGCCGGATCCCAACGGCCGCGGCGACGTCCTCGAGTCGCGTCTCCGCAAAACCACGCTCCGCAAACAGCGTCTCAGCCGCCGCCAGAATGCCCGCGCGCGTCCTTTCGGACCGCAGCAGCGTTCGCGGACTGGCCTCAGCGTGCGTCACACGCCCGAATCTACCTGCGCGCAGGCAGAAAGTGAAGGAGAAAGGGGACGGTCCTCAAAATGGACGGGCGTTGGACTGGAGGGACACGCCTCGCGAAGGGTGTCCCTCCAGTCCAACGCCAGGCACAGCCGAGGACCGTCCCCTTTCTCCTCAGGCGAGGTCGGCGAGGACGGGGGCGTGGTCGGAGGGGGTGAGGTCGTTTTGTTTCTTGCGGTATTCGCGATCGGTTTCGACGCTGCGGACGCGGGCGAGGACCGGGGGGGTCGCGAGGAGTAGGTCGATGCGGAGGCCTTGTTTGCGGTGGAAGGCGCCGCCTCGGTAGTCCCACCAGGAGAATGACTGCGTGCTCGGGTGAACGGCGCGGAAGACGTCGACGAGACCGACATCGAGCAGACGCTGGAATCGGGCGCGCTCGTCGTCGGTGTGGAAGATCGAACCGTGCAGCGATGCCTCGTCGAACGAATCGATCGCCGCGGGCACGATGTTGAAGTCGCCGCACAGCACGGCCGCGCGATCTGTAGTGGCGGTCGCGGCCATGTGCGACGCGAGCGACTCGAACCAGCGCAGCTTCGCAGCAAAGTCATCGTGCCCGGTGTGCTTGCCGTTCGGGCAATAGACCGTCGTGAAGTCGAGGTCGCCGACGCGCGCGCTGAGCAGTCGCGCGCCCGCCGGCTCCTGCCCTGGCAGACCCACCTGTGTTGCGATGGCCGGCTCGCGCGACAGGATCGCGACGCCGTTCCAGCTCTTCTGCCCGTGTACGAGCGCGTGATAGCCGGCCGCTTCGATCTCTGCGCGCGGGAACTGCTCGTCCTGCAGCTTGAGCTCCTGCAGACCGACGACGTCCGGCTTGCGGTCACGCAGCCAGAGCAGCAGCAGCTCGAGCCGCGCACGGAGGCCGTTGATGTTCCAGGTCGCGATGCGCATCGCGCAATCCTAACGAGTTCCGTGGCTTGCTTGCCGCACCCGGCGCCGGATGCGAAGGTGCGCCCGCACCCGGGCGAGATCCATCCATGCAACACGCGACGCACAGCGCCGACTCGCGGCGACAGGAACGGCTCGGTCTGCTCTTCGCTGGCCTGTGCGCGCTGAACGGCGCGTTCGTTCCCGCCGTTGCGAAGCTCACCACCGCACACGGCGATGCCGTCTTCGTTGCGACCGTGACGACCGTCGTTGCCGGCGTCTGCGGGTTCCTGCTCTTGGCGGCGCGCGGCGAAGTAGCCGCGCTGTGGGCGCACGGACAGCGTCGCGCGCTGCTCGCGATCGGCACGCTCGGAACCGCCATCACGTTCCTGCTCTTCTTCGAAGGCGCGCGGCGCAGCTCGGCGGTGGAGACTGCGCTCTGCCTGCAGATGGAGCCGGTCTACTCGCTGTTCCTCGCGCGCTTCTTCCTCGGTCATCCACTCGCGCCGCGACGGCTCGCCGCGGTGCTGGCAATCGTCGGCGGCATCGGGCTGGCTCTCAATCCCGCCGGTTTCTCCGGCTGGCTCGGCAACGCGCTGCTTCTGGTGACACCGCTCGGCTGGCAGATCTCACACCTGATCGTGCTGCGCGGCTTGCCGTCGGTGCAGCCGCGAACGCTGACGGCGGCGCGCTACATCTACGGCGGCGCGATGCTTGCGGCGCTGTGGCTCGCGACCGGCGGTATCGCGCGTCTGCCCGAGACGAGCGAGCTGTTGCGAATCCTGCCGGTGCTCGTGTTGCAAGGCGCTGTGCTGTCGTTCCTCGGCACGCTCGTCTGGTACGGCGCGATCGCGCGACTCGATCTCGCGCGCTGTACCGCGATCGTGGTGCCGAGCATCCCGCTGCTCTCACTCGGCGCGAGCTGGCTGCTGCTCGGCGAAGTCGCCTCGTCGCGACAGTGGGTGGGATTGCTGCTCACGGCGTGTGGCGTCGTCGCGTTCGTCACCGCGCCGCACGCGACATCGCCGACGGAAGAGACAGTGCCATTGTCCGCGGCCTAGACCTCGCCGGCTGCGATTCGCGCCTCCAGCAGCGCGCGCAGCTTGCGCTTGTCGATCTTTCCAGTGTCGGTGAACGGCAGCGCGTCGTGCTCCGCGACGATCAAGTGGCGCGGCACCTTGTACGCGGCGAGCTGCGCCTTCGCGCGTGCGCGGATCGCTTCGGCCGCGATGCTCGCGCCCGGCTCCAGCACCACCGCGGCCGCGACGTTCTCGCCGCGCAGCGCATCGGCGACGCCCACGACGAAAGCCTCCTTCACTTCGGCGAAGCTCGCGAGCAGGCTCTCTACTTCGCTCGGCGTCACGTTGGCGCCGCCGGACTTGATCATCTCGCCGAGGCGTCCCTTGAAGTACAGCAGGCCATCCTCGGTGAAGAGGCCGGCGTCGCCGGTGTGATAGAAGCCGTCCCGATCGAAGGTCTCGTCGCGCTCGCGCTTGTGGAGGCCCTGCATCAGCGAGTAGCCTCGCACGCAGATCTCGCCGACTTCGCCAGCGCCGAGCACGCGACCCGAATCGGGGTCGACGACCTTGTGCTCGACGCCCGCGATCGCCGCGCCAAAGCAGCCGCGCCGCTCCTCTGGCAGCGCGCCTTCGCCGGTGTAGGTGTGCGGGCCGCAGGTTTCCGTCATGCCGAGCCCGTTCGGTCGCAGCTCTGGATCGGGCGGGCATATACCAGGCGGCAGCAGGTTCGGAATGTTGCCCGCGCGCAGCGCCGAAAGGTCGCGCTTCGGGAAATCGGGATGCTCGACGAGCGCCTTGCCGAAGTGCGGCCAGCCGACCGCCGCGGTGGCGCGTTCGCGCTCGAGCAGCGCGAGCGTGCGCCCGGGATCGAACACCGATTCGGTGAGCAGGCATGCGCCAGCGTGCATCGTGCCGAGCAGCCCGAAGACCAGACCGCCGACCCAGAAGAACGGCATCGGCGACCACATGCGATCGTCGCCCCGCACTTCGCGCAGCTGCGCGAGCTGGAACGAATGACGCACGACGGTGCCATGCGTGTGCACGGCGCCCTTCGGATCCGCGGTACTGCCGGAGCTGTAGAGGATCAGCATCGGATCGGCCGGCGCGACGCACGCTTCGACGGCGCGCAGGAACGCGTCGTCGATGGCCGCGTCTGCTGGCTCGTTTTGCAGCGACTCGCCCGGCGTCGCCCACGCGCGCTCGCAGCCGCCGAACGCGTAGACGCTGCGCAGCAACGGGAAGGCGGGCGTGCGCAGCGCTTCCGGTTTCGCATCACGCAGCTCGGGCGCGACTTCTTCGAGCCGCGCGAGGTAGTCGTTGTTGCCGAGCCGCGCCGACGTCAGCAGCACCGCGATGTCCGCGTGGCGCAGCATCCAGCCGAGTTCGCGCGCCTTGAAGAAGGTGTTGAGCGGCACCGCCACGGCGCCGATGCGCGTCGCCGCGAGCCACGCGAGCACCCACTCGGGTCCGTTCGGGAAGCAGATCCCGATGCGCGTGCCCTTGCCAACCCCAGAGGCGAGCAGCGATCGCGCCATCTGCGCCGAGATCGCATCGGCCTCGGCATAGCTGAGTCGCCCGTCGTCGCCAACGATCAGCTCGCGGTCGCGATGCCGCGCAGCCAGCGTTCGAATCAGCGTGGGCGTCGTGGGGTCGAAGGCCGGGAAGCTCGGGGCACGCACGCGACTCCTCCTCGATGAGCCGGACGCCGGCCTCGCAGGTCCTCTATACAAGGACTCGCTTCCGCAAGAAAGTCCAGGGTCGAGTCGCGATCGCGGCTCGCTTGCACGCCGCGGAGAGATCGCTATCCCGACACGCAATCCCGTGAACAAAAGCCATCACGTACTGAAGCTGGATCGCCGGTACCCGGGCGTCGCGAGGCGAGCTGCGCCTGCGCTGTTGCTCGGCTTCGCGCTCGCGATCCGTGCGACCGCGCAGCCTCCCGCGCCGGTCGCCGGCGCCGCGACGAAGACGCTCGCGCAGTGCATCGAGATCGCGTTGGCGAACCGGCCGAACCTCGAAGCGGCGGCGGCTGAAGTCGAAAGCGGCCAGGCGCGCGTGCGTCAGTCCTTCTCGGGCTATCTGCCCCAGCTGAACGGCGCCTATTCTTCCGACCGCCGCAAGTCGAGTTTCGCTTCGCGAACGCAGTCGGCGGCCGACGGCTCGATCGGTGTGCTTTCGCAATCGACGATCTCGAACTTCCACAGCGGCGCCGTCACGCTGTCGCAGACACTTTTCGATTTCGGCCAGAACCTCGCCGCGATCCAGGCGGCTCGCGCGCGCGAGGCATCGCTGCGCGCCGACGCGGACACGCAGCGCAAGCAGGTCGTCTACGAAGTGAAGCAGTCCTACTTCGACCTGCTCGCCGCGCGGCGGCTGCTCGCGGTTGCAGAAGAGACGGTGCAGAGCAACCGCCAGCAACTCGAGCAGGCGCGCGGTCGCAACGAAGTCGGATTTGCGCCGCGCATCGACGTCACACGCTCGGAGGTGCTGCTCGCGCAGGCGGAGCTGGACCTGCTCGCCGCGCGCAACAACGCGAACGTCGCGGAACAGACGCTGCGCAACGCGCTCGGTCTCGACGGCCCGCTCGATTTCGAGATCGCCGACGAGTTCGGACGCAGCCGCGTGACGCAGCGTGAAGCCAGTGCGCTCGCCGCGGCCTACGAGAATCGCTCCGAGTTGCAGAGCCTCATCGCGCTGCAGCGCGCGACCGAGCAGGAAGTCGCACAGCATCAGCGCGAGCACCTGCCGACCGTCAGCGCGGACGCTTCCTATGGCTGGTCGAACAGCGAGTTCCCGCTCTCGGACAACTGGGTGTTCGGAGCCAGCGTGAATGTGCCGATCTTCAGCGGCGGGTTGACGGCCGCGCGCGTCGCCGAGTCGCGCGCGAATCTGCGCGGCCTGCGCGCCGACGAGCGCACGCTGCGCCAGCAGATCGCGCTCGAAGTGCGTCGCGCGCTGCTCGACGTCGCGCGTTTCGCCCAAAGTATCGAAGTGAGTTCGCGCGCTGCCGATCAGGCGCGCGAGAACCTGGAGCTGGCGCAGGGTCGCTACGAAACCGGCGTCGGCAACGTGATCGAACTCACCGACGCGCAGGTGCAACGCGCGCGCGCCGAGGCGGAACGCGTCGGTGCGCTCTACGACCATCAGATCGCCGTCGCCGCTCTCGAGCAGGCAATCGGCCAGGAGCTTCCCACGCCGTGAGTGCACCGCGCGTGATCGCCACAGCTGGGACTGTTCTGCTCGCCGTCGTCGCGGCGGTCTGGTTCTGGTCGCGCGAAAGCGCACCCTCGGACGAGGGCTACCTCACCGAGCACTCCGACCGCGGTCCGATCGAAGTCGTCGTGACGGCGACGGGCACGGTGAATCCGGTCACCACGGTGACGGTGGGCTCCTATGTGTCAGGCCCGATCCTCGAACTGCACGCCGACTACAACTCGGCCGTCACCAAGGGCCAGCTGGTCGCGAGGATCGACCCGCGCCCGTTCCAGGTGAAAGTGCTGCAGGCCGACGCGGGCCTCGCGAATGCGAAGGCGCGGGTCGACAAATCGCGGGCCGACCTCGCGCTGAAGCAGCTGAACTTCGCGCGCAACCAGACCTTGCGCGCGCGCAACTTGATCGCGCAGAACGATCTCGATACCGCGCGCAGCGATTTCGTACAAGCGAAGGCGCAGCTCGCGCTCGATCAGGCCGGCGTGCAGCAAGCGGACGCGGAACTCTCCGAAGCCCGCATCAACCTCGACTACACCAACATCACGTCGCCGGTGGACGGCGTGGTGGTGTCGCGCAGCGTCGATGTCGGCCAGACGGTTGCGGCGAGCTTCCAGACTCCCGAGCTGTTCAAGATCGCGCAGGATCTGACCAAGATGCAGGTGAACGCAAACGTCTCCGAGTCGGACATCGGCGGCGTGCACGACGGACAGCCGGCGCTCTTCACGGTCGACGCGTACCCCGGGCGCAGTTTCGAGGGCAGCGTGGTGCAGGTACGCAACGCGCCGATCACCGTTCAGAACGTCGTCACCTACGACGTCGTGATCCAGGTGGCGAATCCGGATCTGGCGCTGAAACCAGGGATGACCGCGACGATCTCGGTCACCACCGCGCGTCGTGACGACGTGTTGCGCGTTCCGGCGCGCGCGCTGCGCTTCAAGCCGGAAGACGCGGAGGCCGGTGCCGCGGCTGGTGTCCCGCCGAACTCGCCGATCGGGTCCGCCGTCTACGTGCTCGATCCGAACGGCGCGCTGCAGCGCGTCGAGATCCAGGTGGGACTGCGCGACGACCGCTTCGCCGAGGTAGTGGCGGGCGACGTCGAGCTCGACCAGGCCGTCGTGGTCGGGCTCGGGCGTCCGACGGACAAGTCGGCGCCGGCCGCGTCGCCCTTCATGCCGAAGCGCGTGCGCTGAGCGATGACTGCGCCGCTCATCGAGGTGCGCGATCTGTGGAAGGTGTACGAGGCCGGCGACATGCGCGTCGAGGCGCTGCGCGGCGTCACGCTGTCGATCGAGGCCGGCGAGGCGGTGGCGGTAATGGGCGCCTCGGGCTCGGGCAAGTCGACGTTGATGAATCTACTCGGCTGTCTCGACCGGCCGACGCGCGGCAGCTTCCGCTTCGGCGATCGCGAGATCCAGGGCGCGTCGGCCGATTCGCGCGCGGAGATCCGCAGCCGCGAGATCGGCTTCGTGTTCCAGAGCTTCAACCTGATCCCGCGCACGTCGGCGATCGAGAACGTCGAGCTGCCGCTGGTCTACGCCGGCGTTTCCGCCGCGGAGCAGCAAACGCGGGCGCGCGAAGCGCTGCACTCCGTGGGACTCGCCGGACGCGAGCACCACACGCCGAGTCAGCTCTCCGGTGGCCAGCAGCAGCGCGTCGCGATCGCGCGCGCGTTGGTGAACCGTCCGCGGCTGCTGCTCGCCGACGAACCGACCGGCAATCTCGACTCGCGCTCGAGCCGGGAGATCATGGAGATCTTCCAGCGCCTGCAGCGCGAGTCGGGCATCACGCTGCTGGTGGTGACGCACGAGGCGGAGATCGCCAGCTACCTCGGCCGCGTGATCACGTTCCGCGACGGCGAAGTGGTTTCGGACCTGCGACAGACTGCGATTCGTGTCGAGGCTTCCGCGTGAGGGTGTTCCTGATGACGATGCGGGCGGCGCTGCGCGCGCTGCGCCGCAACAAGATGCGCTCGGCGCTGACGACGCTCGGCATCGTGATCGGCGTCGCCGCGGTGATCGCGATGGTGAGCATCGGGCGCGGTGCGAACGCAGCCGTGCAGCAGCAGATCGCGAGTCTTGGGACCAACCTGTTGATGGTGATTCCGGGCGCTACGACCAGCGGCGGCGTGCGATCGGGCTGGGGCGGTGTGTCGACGCTCAGCGTGAGCGACGCCGAGACGATCCGTGCGGAAGCGTCCGCGGTCGCGGAGGTGACCTGGTTCAAACGCCAGGTCGCGCAAGCGGTCTACCGCGACACGAACTGGTCGACCTCGGTGCAGGGCGTGACACCGAGCTACCCGAAGGTGCGGCAGTGGGGTGTCGCGAAGGGGAGCTTCTTCAGCCAGCGCGACGAGGCTGCGGCGGCTCGCGTCGCCGTGCTGGGACAGACCGTCGTCGACTCTCTGTTCGACCGCGGCGAAGACCCGATCGACGCGACGATCCGGCTGAAGGGCGTTCCGTTCCGCGTGATCGGTGTGCTCGATCGCAAGGGGCAGACGACCTGGGGCCAGGATCAGGATGACGTCGCGTTGATCCCGTTCAGCACCGCCGAGCGGCGCGTGCTCGGCACCGAGTTCGTCGGCGCCGTCGACATGATCTTCGTTACCAGCACGTCGAAGGATGACATCGAAGCCGCGAAGGAACAGGTCACGCTGTTGCTGCGCGAGCTCCATCGCATCCAGCCCGGCCAGGACGACGACTTCTCAGTGCGTGATCTCAACGAGATGGCGCAGGCGTCCGCCAGCGCGACTCGCGTGATGACGAGCCTGCTGCTGGCGGTCGCGTCGATCTCGCTGCTCGTTGGCGGCATCGGGATCATGAACATCCTGCTCGTCTCGGTGACCGAGCGCACCCGCGAGATCGGCATCCGGATGGCGGTGGGCGCGAAGAGCCGCCACATCCTGCTGCAGTTCCTGGTGGAGGCGATCACGCTGAGTCTCGTCGGCGGCATCGGCGGCGTGCTGCTCGGTGTCGCCACGGCGCGACTCGTCTCCGTGCTGGCGGGCTGGCCGACGTTGATCTCGCCGGGCGCCGTCGCCGGCTCACTGCTGTTCTCTGGCGCGGTCGGCGTGTTCTTCGGTTTCTATCCGGCGCGCAAGGCGGCGCGTCTCGATCCGATCGCGGCGCTGCGATATGAGTGACGATCACGCGGTCGCCAGCAGCGGCGCGGCCGCGCGGAGGAGCACGCGAGGAGCGACGTGGACGTGGCGATCGTAGGCGGCGGCATCGGTGGCTCGGCGCTCGGTGGATTCCTCGCCCGCGCAGGTCTCCGTGTGCTGATGCTCGAGCGCGAGACGGTCTTCACCGATCGCGTGCGCGGCGAGTGGATGGCGCCGTGGGGCGTAGCCGAGCTTCGCCGTCTCGGCCTCTACGAGCGATTCCTCGCAGCTGGTGGCCACCATCTCGCGCGCCACATCGGATACGACGAACTCGTGCCGGTCACCGAGGCCTCCGCGAACCCGCTACCGATCGGCGCGCTGCTGCCCGGCATTCCCGGTCCGCTGTGCCTCGAGCACGTCGTGATGCAGAACGAGGCGCTCGCGCAGGCGACCGAGTCGGGCGCGCAGCTGCGGCGCGGTGTCACCGACGTGCGGGTCACCGCTGGCCGCCAGCCCAGCGTCGCGTTCGTCGATGATGGCGCCAAGGCGACCGTTTCCGCGCGGCTGGTCGTCGGGGCCGACGGCCGTACCTCGACGGTGCGACGCCAGCTCGGCCTCACGCTCGAGGAGGCGCCGATCGACCACCTGATCGCCGGCCTGTTGATCGACGGCGCCGAGGGCTGGCCGCAGGACCTGCAGGCGGGCGGCAAAGTCGGCGACATCCACTACCTGGTCTTTCCGCAGGGACGCGGTCAAGTGCGGCTCTACGCCGACTTCGCTGCCCACGATCGAGGTCGCTTCGCCGGATCCGGCGGCGCCGAGCGGATGCTCGCGGCATTCGCGACGCCGTGCGTCCCCAACAGCGAGGTGATCGCGTCGGCGCGGCCGGCTGGTCCCTGCCGCACCTACCCGAGCCAGGACGCGTGGATCGACGAGCCGTATCTCGAGGGCGCGGTGCTGATCGGCGACGCGGCTGGCTACAACGACCCGATCATCGGCCAGGGCCTCTCGATCACGCTGCGCGACGCGCGGATCGTCGGCGAGATCCTCACCGGAAGCGACGCGTGGAACGCCGACTGCTTCGAGTCCTACGCCGCCGAGCGACGCGAGCGGCTGCGGCGGCTGCGCGCGTCCGCCACGTTCGCCACCAGCCTGAACGCGCGCTTCGAGCCGCGGGATCTCGAGCGACGCGGTCGCGCGATCGGGCGCATCGCCGCCGACCCGTCGCTGCTGATGCCGCTCGTCGCGATCTACCTCGGGCCCGAAGCGGTGGACGCCGCGTTCTTCACGGACGCTTTCCACGAGCGGGTGTTCGCGGCCGATGCCGCGTAGCGCGAGGCGCGCAGCCGCCTCCCGGCGCAGGGACCCGATTGCGATGTTGCTTTGGCGTGCTCGGCCGGGGCTGAGTACCGTGGAGCCGCATCCGCCCGGGGTTTCCAATGGAGTTCGGCTGGTCCGCTGACGATCTCGCGTTTCGCGCCGAGCTGCGCGCGTGGCTCGACGTCGAGCTCCCGCCCGATTGGGAAGAGATCGCAAAGGGCGGACCCGGCTCCGACGAGCAGGTCGCATTCTCGCGACGCTTCTGTGCGGCACTCGCCGCGCGCGGCTGGCTGACGCAGCACTGGCCGGCGGCGTTCGGCGGTCGCGATGCGCCGCCGTGGCGGCACGCGATCCTCGGCGAGGAGCTGTGGGCGCGCGGCGAGCCGCGCGGTCCGCAGTACATGAACGTCAACTGGATCGGCCCGGCGATCATGCGCTACGGCAGCGAGGAGCAGAAGCGGCTGCACCTGCCGCGCATCTCGCGCGGCGAGGCGTTCTGGTGTCAGGGCTTCTCGGAACCGGAGGCGGGATCGGATCTCGCGGCTCTCCGCACGTCTGCGGTGCGCGACGGGGATGACTACGTCGTCAACGGTTCGAAGATCTGGACGTCGTACGCGAACCATGCCGACTACTGCTTCCTGCTGGTACGCACGGATCTGGCGTCGAAGCGCCATCACGGGATCAGCGTGCTGCTGGTGCCGATGGACACGCCCGGCGTCGCGGTGCGCGAGATCCCATCGGTGGTGGGCGACCGCTACTTCCACGAAGTGTTCTTCAGCGATGCAACGGTGCCGGTCTCGTGTCGGCTCGGGCCCGAGGGCGAGGGCTGGGAAGTCGTCGGCTACGCGCTGCAGTACGAACGCGTCGGCGCCGCGCGCTACGCGCGGGCGGCGCTCACGCTCGACGTGCTGGCCGAACGCGCGCGATCGCGCGGGCTGCTCTGCGATCCCACCGTGCAGCAGAAGCTCGGCGAAGCGCGCGCGGTCTGCGAGGCGGCGCGACTGCTGAGCTATCGCGTGATCGATCAGCGTGCGCACGGGCTGCCGCCGAGCGCGGACACGAACGTCGCGCGCGTCGCGGGGACGCTGGCGGAGCGCGCGGTGTCGGATCTCGCGCTCGAGCTGTTCGGGCCGGATGCGCTGGAGTACGGATCGTTCGCCGATGCGCAGTTCCGGCTGGCGATGACGGCGGGTGTCGCGGTCGGCACGACCGAGGTGAATCTCAACCTGGTCGCGAGTCGGATGCTCGGGTTGCCGCGGGAGTGATCCCGCTGCACCCGCCCGCCCGACTCTCGATTGCGTGTGGGCGGATATGAACTTCGAGCTGAGTGACGAGCAGGTTGCGATCGCCGTGGCGGTGGATGCGCTGCTGGCGCAGCATGCCGGCGCGGCGCGCGCGATCGAAGCGGCGGGGAAGGGTGAGTACGACTTCGCGCTGGACGCGGCGCTCTCGGCGGCTGGGTTCTTCGATGTCGCGACTTCGGCGGAGATGGGATTGCTCGATGCGGCGTTGTTGGTCGAGGCGGTGGCGCGCGCGGGCGGGGTCGTTGCGATCGGAGCGGGCGCGCTCATTGCGAAGGGGCTCACGGGTCGTGCGCTCGCGGGACCGGTGGCAGTGGCGACAGCGGATGCGACCGGGCCGGTGCGCTTCGCGGCGCACGCGCGCACGCTGCTGGTGCTCGATGGCGAGGTGGCACGTGTCGTGGAGCTGCGACCGGGCGACGCGATGCCGGTGCGTTCGAACTTTGGCGTGCCGATGGGGCGCATTGCGGCGGATGCATTACAGCGGGGCGATTCGCTCGGCGCCGAGTCGGGCGAGCGCTTCGCCAGTCTTTGGCGCGTCGCGCTCGCGGCGGAGGCGGTCGGCGCGATGCGCGCGAGTCTCGCGGTGACGCTCGACTACGTGAAGCGGCGTCGCCAGTTCGGTCGCGCGATCGGATCGTTCCAGGCGGTTCAGCACCGGCTGGCCGAGTGTTTCGTCTGGGCCGAGGGCGCGCGTTGGTTGACGCTCGAAGCGGCGTGGGCGGGTGCGCCGGCGGAGGCAGCGGCCACCGCAGCGGCGCACGCGCTCTCTGCTGCGGGTCGCGTGTTCAACGAAACGCATCAGCTCTCCGGCGCGATGGGCTACACGCGCGAACACGATCTGCACGTGTGGAGCATGCGACTGCCGGCGCTGCGCCTCGAAATGGGCGGTGTCGCCGCGCAGCGACGCGCGGTCGCGGCGGCGCGCTGGACGAAGTCGTGAGCGCGAGTCTCGATCTGGGCTTCGATGACGCGCAGCAGGCGATCGCCGATGCGGTTGCCAGCTTTTGTCGCGATCGCTGCACCGAGGCAGTCGTGAGAGCAGCGGCGAACGAGTTTCCGCTGGCACTGTGGCGCGATTTCGCCGCGCTCGGTGTGCTGGCGACCGCGACGCCGGAAGGCGACGGCGGCGCGGTCGAGATCGTTGCGGCGATGGAGTCGCTCGGTCGCGCGGTGTTTCCCGGCCCGCTTGCGGAGAGCTTCTTCGCGACGCAGCTGCTGCCCGCTGCGGAGCGAGCGCGCGTGGCTGCGGGCGAGGCGATCGTCTCGGTCGGGTCGCCGCCGCTGATGCCGTGGGCGCCGATCGCCGGGGTCTTCGTCGAGGTGGATGGCGATGCGGCGTGGCTCGGCGAACCACGCGGCGCGATCGAGGCGGTCGCGACACTCGGGGGCGAAGCGTGGGGACGCACGACGCTGGTGCGACGCACGGCGCTCGGCGCGCCCGCGCGGGCGCACGCACTCGGCAATCTCGCGCTGGCCGCCTACCTCGCCGCCGCCGGGCGACGCCTCGTCGATGCGGCCGCCGAGCATGCGCGCGCGCGCCGGCAGTTCGGCCGCGCGATTGCGAGCTTTCAGGCTGTCGCGCATCCGCTCGCGGATTGCGTGATTGCGCTCGACGCTGCGGCGACGCTCGCGCGCGTCGCTGCGTGGGAGTGGGATGCGGAAGCGGTGAGCGTGTCGATGCGGTCGGCGGCGGCGCGGCTCTCGGCGTCGCGCGCCGCGGAGCGCGCGGCGCATGCATCGCATCAGGTTTTCGGCGCGCTCGGCGTGATGCGCGACGGCCCTGCGTTCTTCGCGTCGCGGCGCATCCTGCAGCTGGTCGCAGTGTCGCCCGGTCCGTCGCCCGCGCGCGCGACGCTGCTCGCATCGCTCGGGCTCTAGGAGATTCGCGTGGCCGTCGATCTCGCCGGACCGCTGCCGGGGCTGCGCTACCAGAAGCGCGACGGTGTCGCCCGGATCACACTCGATCGGCCCGCGCGCGGCAATGCGCTGACGCCGGCGATGCAGCCGATCGTGCGCGCGATCTGGTCGGACGTACGCGATGACCCGGCCGTACGCGTCGCAGTGGTGACGGCTGCCGGCGAGAAACACTTCTGCACCGGCTTCGACGTCGGAAGTGATGAAGGCGGCGACGAGACGGTCTTCGCCGATCGCCCGCTCGCCGACGCGGTGCACTGGTCGCCGTACCAGAATCGCGTCTGGAAGCCGGTGCTGTGCGCGGTGAACGGACTCTGCGTGGGCGGCGGGCTGCACTTCGTCGTCGACGCGGACATCGTGTTGGCCTCCGAGAACGCGGCGTTCATGGACACGCACGTGAACGTCGGCATGGTGGGCGCGCTCGAGAACATCGGTCTCGCGAAGCGCTTGCCGCTCGGCGCCGCGCTGCGGATGACGCTGCTCGGTCGCCACTACCGGATGCCGGCGCGACGCGCGTACGAACTCGGGCTCGTCGACGAGCTGGTCGCGTCTCCTGACGATCTTTCGGGCGCTGTCGATGCGATGCTCGAGGCGATCCTGCGCAACTCGCCGCAGGCGATGCTGCGCTCGAAGCAGGCTGTGTGGGGATCGCTCGAGCGCGGCTACACCGAGGCGCTGGAGCACGGCTGGTCGCTGCTGCGCGGGCATTGGAAGCATCCGGACTTCGCGGAGGGCAGTCGCGCGTTCGCCGAGAAGCGCGAGCCGCGCTGGAATCCAGATCCGCTCGCCAAGGTCGAGGACGACGCGTGAACGCGCGCTTCTCGGACGAGGAAGAAGCGTTCCGCACCGAGGTGCGCGCACTGCTCTGCGGCTTCCGCGATCTCGACGGCTACTTCCGGATGGGGACCAACTGGACGCGCGTCGCGGAGTTCTTTCGCGCGCTCGGCGCGCGCGGCTGGTTGTCACTCGGTTCGCCGAGCCGCGAGTACATCCTGTGGGACGAAGCCGCGTATGCGCGCGCCGCACGCGCGCCGCTCGACGCAGGCATCGTCGCGAAGAGCATCGTCCGCTACGGCAGCGACGCGCAGCAGGCGGAGTGGCTGCCGCGGATTCGCCGCGGCGAGTGCTGGTTCTCGCTCGGCTATTCCGAGCCCGAAGCGGGAAGTGATCTCGCGGGCCTGCGCACGCGCGCGGAGCTCGATGGCGATTCGTACGTGCTGACGGGCGAGAAGTGTTGGACGTCCTACGCCGAACACACCGACTGGCTGTGGACCCTCGCGCGCACAGGCGCGTCTGACTCGCGCGGGCAGGGGCTCTCGCTCTTCATCGTCGACCTGCACCAGCCCGGCGTTTCGATCGATCCGCTGCCGCTACTCGACGGCGAACAGCTGAATGCGATCCGGCTCGACGGCGTGCGCGTAGCGCTCGCGCGGCGCGTAGGTCCCGAGAACGGCGCGTGGAAGATCATCGGTGAAGCGCTCGCCGACGAGCGCCACGTGCAGTTTCCGCCCGGCAGGCTGCGGCGCGATCTCGAAGAGGTCGTCGCATTCGTGCGTGCGCGGGGACTCACCGCGGATCCCGTCGCGCGCCATACGCTCGCCGATCTCGCGGTGCTCGTGCAGCAGGCCGAGATGCACGGCCTGCGCGTGCTCGACGCGGTACTGCACGGGCGTCCCGGCGTCGCGGACGCGGCGGCCAACAAGGTCGCGCACACGGACACTGCCCAGGCGATCGCGCGCGCCGCGCTGGAACTCGGCGGTCCCGAAGCGCGCGTACGCGGCGCCGGTCCCGAGTTCCTCTGGCGCCAAAGCCTCTGGGAATCGATCGGCGGCGGCACCAGCGAAATCATGCGCAGCGTAGTCGCCAAACAATCCCTAGCCCTAGCCTGACCCGTTGCGTTGGGGACGTTGGTTGCGCGGGTTGACTCGGGGACGTTCGTTGCGCCGCAACGAACGTCCCCGAGTCAACCCGCGCAACGAGTGTCCCCGATGTTGCTTCGGGGTTAGCCGAGGTTCAGCTGCTTGGGGGGGCGCACGACCAACTCGGCGATGTTCACGTCGATTGGCTGCGTGACCGCGTAGAGGACCGCGCGCGCGACGTCCTCTGCGTTGCCGAGCACCTGCTTGAGCAGCGGCTGCAGCTTCTCGATGACTTCGTCGGGCAGGCGTTCGCCCTTCTTCACCTGCACGTCCACGCCGGTGGCCTTCACGAAGCCCGCGACGAACTCTGGATCGAAGTTGCGGGCGAAGTTGGTCGCGATCGCGCCGGGCATCACGGTGACGACGCGGATCGTGTCGCCTTCGAGCTCCGTGCGCAGCGTCGCGCCGATGCAGTTGACCGCGTGCTTGGTGGACCCGTAGACGCCCGAGTCGTTCCGCTGCGCGGCGATCGACGAGATGTTGACGATGTGGCCGTCTGCCTTGCAGGCGCGCATCGCGCGGATCGCCGCCTGCGAGCCGGCGAGTAGCGCGATCACGTTCGTCTCGAACATCGCGCGCCACTCTTCGGGATCGGCGTCGGCGATCTTGCTCGGGAACGAGACGCCCGCGTTGTTGACCATGATGTCGAGGCGACCGGTTTCCGCGACGGCGCCGTCGACCAGTGCGCGCACCTGCGCGACGTCGCGCACGTCGAGTGCGACGACGCGTGCGCCGCCGCCTGCCTTCTCGATCTCCCGCGCGACTTCGTCCATCGCGACGCGGGTGCGGCCGCCGAGCGTGACGTGTGCGCCCGCGAGGCCGAGTTGGCGCGCGATCTCGCGGCCGATGCCGCTCGATGCGCCGGTGACGACGGCAGTCTTGCCGGTGAGGGGTCGGGCTGTGGGCATCAGGATCTCCTTGGGAGTACGGAACGACGCTACCGCCTCTGCTGCAATCGGAACACAGTCGGCGATCGTTCATGCCGACGCCATGTGGCGCACGTCGGGGCCTGATGAACGTGGAACGCGGCCGCTAGCCTGCAGCGATCCACGAAAAGGAGCGAGTTGGTCATGGCGCGACGTCCGGTGGCGACTTCGATGGCTCTCGCATGTGCCGCCGCGGTGCTCGTCTCGGCATGTGCGAGTTCGCGCGTAGCGCCGCGTGCGTCGGTGGGCGCCGACACCCGCGTCGCTTCCGACGCGGACGTGCAGGCGGCGCTCACCCGCTCCTGCTACGGCTGCCACTCGGATTCCGGCTCCCTGTCGTGGCAAGCGAAGCTTGCGCCGTCCGCATGGTTCGTCGGATCGGCGCGCGAGAAGCTCAATTTCTCGACCTGGCAGAGCCTCGACGCCGATCGACGGAGCGACGCCTCGAGAGTGATCCAGCGGGTGGTGAGCGGCGGGGAGATGCCGCCGTGGGATTCCGCGCTCTTCGACGCCACCGAGAAACTGTCGCCCACCGAGAAGGAACGCGTGGCGACCTGGGCGTCGGAGGCCGCCAGCGGCGCGATCCGGTGATCGGCGCGCGCGACGCGTCGCTGCGCGTCAGACGAGCCGCGCGACGTCGATCCCGTACAGCTCGGCGACGTTGTCGCAGACGATCGCTCGGGTCTGTTCCGGTCGCAGCATCGCCGTCTGCTCGGCGAGCACCTGCTGCGAGTCGGGCCACGTCGAGTCGCTGTGCGGGAAGTCGCTGGCCCACATCAGGCGCCGCCAGTTGACCATGTCGGCGGTCTGGAACGCGACGTAGTCGTCCTGGAAGGTGGTGTAGACGTTCTCGCGGAAGTATTCGCTCGGCAGCTTCGAGAGTTTCTGGCCGGCGGGCAGCCAATAGCGGTGACGCTTGTAGGCGTGGTCCATCCGGTACATGTAGTGCGGCACCCAGCCGGCATCGGCTTCGACGCACACGACCTTCAGCTTCGGGTGGCGCTCGAAGACACCGCCGAGGATCAGCATGCCGATGATGTCCTGGCAGCCGCGGATGATCGCGAGGAAGCCGTTCATCGCGGGGCCGCGCGCCTGGAAGTTGTCGCCGCGCGTCGTCAGGATGTGGAACGAGAGCGGCAGCTCGGTCTCGATCGCCGCTTCCCAGAACGGATCGTACGCCGCGGTGTGATAGTCCTCGACGGCGGGATTGCCCGGCAGCATCACGCCGCGCAGGCCGAGTGCCTTGATCGCCTTCAGATCTTCGATGCCTTCGGCCGGCGTGCGCAGCGCAGTCTGGCCGCAACCGAGCAGTCGATGCGGGGACGAAGCGCAGAACTCGGCGATCCAGCGGTTGTACGCGTCGAAGCACGCCTTCTTGTAGTCGAAGTCCTTGTGATTGCAGAGCACCATGCCGACGGTCGGGTAGATCACTTCGGCGGCGACGCCGTCGCGATCCTGATCGGCGAGGCGCGCGACGGGATCCCAGCCGCCGCGGTGCATCTCCTCGAAGCGCACGCCCTGCACGCGGATCTCGTGCGCCGGCTTGCCGGCCGCCGCGACGAGTCCCATCGGGATCGGACGCGACACGCCGTCGAGTTGGAACACGTCGCCGACGCCGTCGAGATGCACGAGTCGCGGCGCCTTGTCGCGCCACTTCGCGTCGATGTGGTCGATGTAGGTGCCCGCGGGCTCCGTGATGTGCGAGTCGGCCGAGATCACCGGGAACTTCATCGCATCTCCTCGAGGGTCGCTGCGCCGGCGGCCATGCTAGACGAAAACCTCGGCAATCGGAGTCCAGCCATCGCGCCGGTGTCCGGCGTCTGAAGGCCCTGCGGCGACGATTTCCTGCGGTGGCGATCCTGGGCGCGCGCCAAGTCGGGGAATCGCCCCTCGAAATACCACGCCCCAGCGTCGACGAGCTTGGTGTCGACGGATGAGTCGAGTCGCTGGCTGGCTGGCCGGCTGCACCCGCTGTCAGCAGCCGACGTAGGAGTACCGTCGGCATCCGCGAATTCGCACGCTGCCGATCGGCAGAGCAAGCGCGATCAGAGGCGAACGTCCATGCTGCGGACCTCCGCGTAGCGGAGAATGCGCTCGTCGGCGGTGACCAGGGACAGATGGTGCCGGCGTGCTGCGGCCACCAGGATCCGATCGACCGGGTCCTTGTGGAAGGGTGCTGGGAGCGCGTACGCCTCGGCCGCGATCTCGTGCGTGACCGGCAGCGACCGCGCGCCGAGTTCGGTCAGCGAACGTTCGATCCAAGCCGAAAGGGGAACCCGGAGCTCGATCGTCCTCACCGCGACCAAGCGTGCAATCTCGAGCGTCGAGATCGCGCCGACGGTGCTCTCATTGCCGCGAGCCAGGAGAGCCCGGGTGGCACGCGGGCCGAGCCGCTCCGGACTCTCTTGCGATCAGATCCAGGCGTGGGTGTCGAGGAGCAGGTTCAACGCAGCATCTCCCAGTCCGCACTCGAAGTCGTGCGGACCAGATCACGGCGGATCTTCATGCTGCCCTTCTGGGCCCCAAGCCTCTTGCCGGCGCCGAGCTCGGGCGCGGGCTGAACGACCGCCAGCGGCTTGCCGCGCAAGGTCACGACCACGCCCTCGCGCTTGCGTTGCACTTCCTTGAGGATCCCGATGCACTTGGCCTTGAACTCGGACACGCCGATCGATCGCATTCTGGCAAGCTAAGTTGGTCAAGAGACTAGGTCAAATCGATCGCGCGCCCGGGACCGGGTCGACCACCGTGCCGTTCTCGAAGGCGAGCACCGTCGGGGGCGCGGCGCCTGCGATGTCGAGATTGCCGGATGAAACCAAACTGAGGTACGAGATGAGCATCCCGAATACTCGCCAGAGGAAGATCCTGCCCACCCATCCGGACGCGATGCTTCGGGAGGACTTCCTGGCGGGCTACGGGCTCACGGTCTCGGGTTTCGCCGAGGCGTTGGGCGTCTCCCGCCAGACGATGAACGAGTTGCTGCGGGGGCG
>CAYGWM010000053.1:5081-28269 GCA_964353555.1 uncultured Spirochaetales bacterium | reverse complement strand
CGGCCGAAGCCCCGCCCGGATACCCCTTGTGGCCGCTCTGGTACGTCGCGTGGGCATTCCTGTTGACCCGCCGGGCGGGAGCGCTCTTCGTGCTCGGCCTCATCGCCACCGCCATCTACCCCCGCTTCCTGTAGCTCGACGTGCACGAGGGCAGCCGCCGCGCGATCATCGCCGCGTTCCTTGCCAACCTCGGGATCGCAGCGGCAAAGTTCGTCGCGTTCCTGTTCACCGGCGCCGCGTCGATGCTCGCCGAGACCGTGCACTCGCTCGCCGATACCGGCAACCAGGCGCTGCTACTGCTCGGCTCGGCGCGCGCTGGCCGCGCAGCGAGCCCCGAGCATCCGTTCGGCTATGGCCGCGAGCGCTACTTCTGGTCATTCGTCGTCGCGCTGGTGCTGTTCTCGATGGGCTCGCTGTTCGCGATTTTCGAGGGCGTCTCAAAACTGCGTCATCCGCACGACCTGGTTGCACCCCAATGGGCGATCGGCGTGTTGCTGGTTGCGATCGCGCTCGAGGCCTGGTCGTTCCGCACCGCGTTCGTCGAGGCGAATGCGGTGCGCGGGGACCAGAGCTTGTGGCGATTCATCCGCCGCGCCAAGAGCCCCGAACTGCCAGTGGTGCTGCTCGAAGACACCGGCGCACTGCTGGGTCTGGCGTTCGCGCTGCTGGGCGTCGGCCTCGCGGTGTGGACCGGCGACGCGCGCTTCGACGCGCTCGGCTCGGTTGCGATCGGCATCCTGCTCGCCGTGATCGCCGTCGTGCTAGCCGTCGAGATGAAGAGCCTGCTGATCGGCGAGTCGGCAACGCCCGAGGTGCAGCAGCGCATCCGCGCGGCGATCGAGGGCAGCGAACCGGTTGCGCGGCTGATCCATCTGCGCACGCTCCACCTGGGTCCCGACGAGCTGTTGGTGGGGGCCAAGGTGGAGTTCTCGAACCGGCTCGATCTCGCTGGCCTCGCCCGCGCAATCGACGATGTGGAAGTGCGCGTGCGCGCCGAGGTCTCCGAGGCGCGCGTGATCTACATCGAGCCCGATATACACCGCGATGCCTGAGCCAGCCGGACGCGATGCTCGAGCGCGAATACGCGACGCTGTATCGGGTCGAGGACGAACACTGGTGGTACCGCCAGCTCCGCCGCGTGCTGCACTGGCACCTCACCCGCTTCCTGCCGGGCTGGCATGACGCGGCGATCCTCGACGCCGGCTGCGGAACCGGCGGCAACCTCGCGCACCTCGCCGGCTCCGGACGCCGCGTCGGACTCGACTTCTCGCCCGATGCGCTGGCCGGCGCCCGCAAGCGCAACCTCGCACAATTGGTACGCGGCACCGTGACGTCGCTGCCATTCGCGGCGAGATCGTTCGACGCCGCGATCTCGATGTCGGTGATCTACCACCAGTGGGTCGCCGATCCCGCCGACGCGCTGCGCGAACTCCACCGCGTGCTGCGACCTGGCGGCCTGCTCTTCCTCGACGTGCCCGCCTACCAATCGCTGCTCTCCGCGCACGACGAAGCCGTAATGACGGCGCGCCGCTTCGACGCGCCCGGAGTGCGGCGCCTCCTCGGAGCGAGCGGCTTCGAAGTGCTGCGCATCACGCACTGGAACACACTGCTCTTCCCGGCGATCTGGGCCGCGCGCCGGATGAAGCTGATGCCCGCCGGTCAGGATTTCGAGACGACCGCGCCGACCGCGAGCGGTCGCAACGCGCTGCTCGACATGGCGATGCGCTTCGAAGCCGCACTGCTGAAGCGCGTGCCGCTGCCATTCGGGGTGTCGATTCATTGTGTGGCGCGGAAAATAGAGAGCGTGTGACTGGCTCTCTCTCGTTTGCTGGTTCTCCCTCTTCGGTCCCTTGTGCGTCGCGCAGCCATCACTGCCAGGCAATCGCTGCATGAGTGCAGCGTAGAGCCTGCATCTTCGGCCACGTCGAGGTCGCGCCACGGCGCGAACGACTCGATCGAGACCGGCACCGACTTTGCTTCACGCTCAGCTGGAGGTGCACCATGAAGATCACAGACGTGCGACCGATTCTGCTCACCTCGAGCTATGGCGTTTCGGGCGCTCACATCGGTCGGAGGAGTGCCTGTTTCGTGCAGGTCGAGACGGACGCAGGCATCACCGGACTGGGCGAGACCTATGCCGGCGTGTACGTGCCCGAGATCGCGGCGCAGATCGTCGAGTTCTTCAAGCCGCACATGGTGGGCCGCGACGCGCTCAATCCGAACGATGCCTATCGAGCGGCCTACTGGGTCTCGAGCTATTTCGGTCGGACCGGTCTCACCGTGATGGTTCTCAGCGCGATCGAGAACGCACTTTGGGACGTACTCGGGAAGGCGAAGGGCCTTCCCGTCCATCGGCTTCTCGGCGGGGCGATCCACGAGCGTTTGCCCCTGTATGCGAGTGGGGGTACTCCGACGCTGAGTCTCGAACAGCTCGTTGCGCAAGCGGCAGGCGCGCGCACACAAGGCTTTCGAGGCTTCAAGATGCGAGCGAACTTCTTCTGCTACCAGCCGGAGGCCGAGGCCGTTCGCGTCGCCGCCGTGCGCGAAGCAATCGGGCCGGAGATGTCACTCGCGATCGATGCCGTCCAGAACTTCAACGTCAGGCCGTGGTCGATCAAGCAAGTCGTACGAATGCTCGAGATGCTCGAGCCCTACAACCTCGCATGGGCCGAGGAGATGCTGCCGCCCCACGACCCCGCTCCGTACGCGGAACTGCGGAGGCTCGTGCGTACCCCGATCTCCGGCGGCGAAGGGATCACGACTTCCATCCAATTCGAACAGTGGCTCCGCGCAGGCGCATTCGATCTCGCTGAACCCGACGCGACCATCATCGGAGGCATCTCTGAAGCACGTCGCGCGTGCGAATCGGCAGCTGCGCGCGGGATCCAGGTAGCCCTCCATGTCTGGGGCTGCGCCCCAGCCCTGGCTGCGAACTGTCACCTGGCATTCACGATGCCGAACTGCGTGATGCTCGAATGTCCAATCATGGACAATCCCCTCCAGACCGAGCTGTTCGTCGAACCCCTGGTCGTCGAGGACGGACATGTCCTGCCTCCGCAAGCCCCGGGCCTTGGTATCGCGCTCACGGAGGAAATGCTTTCGAAGTACCAGTACGTCCCCGGGAGTGCGAGCCTCTTTGGATGACAAGAGCTGGCGCACCAAGCTCTCGACCACTTCCTCCTTGCAGGAGACCAGCACGAATCGCTAAACGAAGCCCCTCCCGGGCGCGCCGCATGGCCGGGTTTGACCCGTCCACGCATGGCCGGTTTTGAAGTGTCCGCCGAGGGCGATGCAGATCCGCGGAGCGGTCTTCCGATCGCACGCGGTTGATCCCGCCAGCTCCGGCCGCTGGTTCGACGGTTGGCGCGAAGCACTCACGCGCCCGCGCGATCCGCCGGCTGTCGCGCAACCCAGGAGTTGGCTTCTCGCTCGAGGCTGGAGGCGGTGGACGCTGGTTTCGATCGAAGAGGTGCCGGGCGCGAAACGCCGCTGCCGAAGGCGGTGAGCACGCGGTGCAGGACCTTCCACTCTCGCAACGACGGCGTAGCCTCTCCCTTCGCCCCCAGCAGGAGACTCCATCATGCACGCGAGCTGTCTGTGTGGATCCGTGAGCTGGGACGTCGACGGGCCCGTCGAGTGGATGTCGCATTGCCATTGTTCGTTCTGTCGGAAGACGCACGGCACCGCGTTCGCGACCTACGTGCTGGCGCCGGCGGACGCCGTTCGACAGGGCGGCCGCGAGCATGTCGTGCGCTTCGAGTCGTCGCCGGGATTGTTCCGGTGTTTCTGTGGGCGCTGCGGATCGGTCGTGCCCAGCGACCCGTTCGACCGACGGCTGTTCCTGCCGGCGGGCAACTTCGACAGCGACCCGGGCGTCCGCGCGGAGGCACACATTTTTGCCCCTTCGAATCCGCGCTGGTACGAGATCACCGATGCACTGCCGCGCTTCGACGCCTACCCGCCCGGCATCGACGCCCCGGTCGCGCCCGACCGCGCCCGCGAAGTGGTCGCGGCGCCGATCCACGGCTCCTGCCTGTGCGGCGCCGTCGCCTTCGAAGCCACGAGCACGCCTCTGATCTGTCGCCATTGCCACTGCATGCGCTGCCGCAAGGCACGCTCGGCGGCGCACGCGTCGAACCTCGCCGTGCCGATCGACGGCTTTCGCTTCACACGCGGCGAGGATCGCCTCGGCTGCTACAAGGTGCCCGAGGCGCTCTTCTTCACGCAAGTGTTCTGCCGGACCTGCGGCTCGCCGATGCCCCTTGTCGACACCGGTCGCGGTTTCGTGGTGATCGCGATGGGCGCGCTCGACGGCGATCCGGGTGTGCGCCCGCGCAACCACATCTTCGTCGGCTCGAAGGCCCCGTGGTTCCAGATCACCGACGCGCTCCCGCAATTCGCGGAGCAGCAGACAGCCTGATCCCGCGACGCACCGAGCGGACGCGGGGAGGGAATCCGGAGGCGAAGTCAGCCGGGCGGACGCAACAAAAGCTCCCGCCGTGGCGAACGAAGCCGAGGCACTGGTGGGGCCACCTTGACCGCGAAAGGCGTCCGCCCGTTCGCCGCAGGATCCCTCCCCGCGCCCGCCCCCACCGACCCACAAGCCAGCTACTCCGGTTCCGAGAACCTCCTCTCCTTCCACCAGGGAAAAAACGCCGGCATCTCCGACGAAGCCTTCATCGTGAACCGCGGCGGCCGCTTCTCGAGAAAGCTCTGCACGCCTTCGAACGCGTCTGCCGAGCGGCCCATCGAATAAATTGCCTGCGAGTCCACTTTGTGCGCCTCCATCGGATGATCGGCGCCGAGCATCTTCCACAGCATCTGGCGCGCGAGCGCGACCGAGATCGCGCTGGTGTTGTCCGCGATCTCGCGCGCGAGTGCGTGCGCGGCGGGCAACAGCTCCGCGGCCGGGACCACGCGTGAGACGAGCCGCCCGGCGAGCGCCTCCTGGGCGCCGAACACGCGCCCGGTCGCCACCCACTCCATCGCCTGCGAAATGCCGACTACACGCGGCAGGAACCACGAACTCGCCGCCTCCGGCACGATGCCGCGCCGCGCGAATACGAAGCCGAAGCGCGCATCCTCGCTGGCGATCCGCACGTCCATCGGCAGCGTCATCGTGGCGCCCACGCCCACGGCGGCCCCGTTCACCGCCGCGATGATCGGCTTCTTGCACTCGAAGATGCGCAGCGTCACGCGACCGCCGCCGTCGCGGTGCTCGTCGATCTTCTCCGCGCGGCTGGCGTCGAAGGTCTTGCCGCCGCCGCCGAGATCGGCGCCCGCACAGAAGCCGCGTCCTGCGCCGGTGACGATGACGGCTCGCACGTCGTCGTCCGCGTCGATTGCGTCGAGCACGTCCAACCAGTCGAACATCATCTGCGTGGTGAACGCATTCAAGCGGTCGGGGCGATTCAACGTCACGGTCATTACGCGATCGCGCACTTCGGTCAGCAGCGTTTCGTAGGCCACGGTTTCTCCTTGGATCGTTCAGGTAGAGGCTTCGAGCCGAACGCCGCAAACGGGCTCCGGCCGGTAGAACGCGGTGGCGCCCGCCGCGCGCAGCGCCGACTCCAGCGGCGCCACATCGTCGTGTGTCCACAGCGCGACGATCGTGCCGCCGCCGCCGGCGCCCGCGAGCTTTGCGCCCTGCGCACCCGCACCGAGCGCTGCGGCGACGAGTCGCTCGTTGGAGTCGCCCGAACCACCGAGGCTGCGCTGGATCGCATGGTTCTCGTTCATCAGCGTGCCGAAGCGGGACCACTCGGCGCGCAGTAGCGCGGACTTGCCCTCGCGCGCGATCGCCGCGACGCGTTCGTAGGCGCGCAAGACCTCCGGTTCGCCGCGCTCCCAGCGCGCGCGGATCGGTGCGTGCACCGAACCCGAGTGATGCGAGACGCCGGTGAACGCGAGCACGAACGGAAGCTGCGCAACATGAGGCGCGAGATCCTCGACGGTCGCGAACGGTTCGCCGGCAACCGCCTTGCCCCCGTCCTTCGCGCGCAGGTCGATGTAGCGCAGCCCGCCGAACGAGCAGAGATAGTGGTCCACCCAGCCGCATTCGACGCCCAACAGGTCGCGCTCGGTTTGGCGAGAGCGCTCGGCAAGTTCGTAGGGCGACGATGCCTCATCGCGCCACGCGGCCAGCGCGCGCAACAACGCGGCGAGCAGCGCGGTCGATCCGGCAAGGCCGCTGCCGAACGGAATCTCCGATTCGTAGGCGATGCGCGCCTGCGGCAACGCCGGCTGCGCTGCGAGCGCGGCGCGCGCGATGTCGAAGCGGTCGCCCTGCAAGCGCAGATCGCCCTGCGACGCGATGACGAACGCGGCGCCGTCCGTGGCGATCTCGAGCCGCTCGGCGTCGCACATCAGGACGCGCGCCCGACACGGCACCGCGCAGCCGAGCACCGCGCCGCCGTACAGATCGGACGGATTTCCGATCAGGTTGGCGCGCGCCGGCGCCGTCACGACGAGTTGTCGCGCGGCGCTCACGAGATCGCGATCCGCAGCTGCGTCCAGCCGCAGGACGGCAGCGCGAGATCGAGATCGAAGCGGCCCGATACGGCGTCCCAGGCGATCGCCACCGGGCGCGCGCCGTGCGGATCGTGCGTTGCGGCGCGCGCGGGACCACGCGTCGCCCAGCCGGTGATGCGCACGCGCTCGTCCGGGCCGCCGAGCACGTCGAGCGTGACGGCGTCGTCGCTCGCGCGAACGTCGGCGATGCGCTTGTCGCCGGCCGTTGCGTAGCGCGCCGCGTCTCCGATCATCGCGATCTGTTGGCCCGCCACGCGCGCGATCGGACACAGCACGCGGTAGTCCCACGCGAGCGGAGCGAGCGTGAGGTCGAAGCCGCCGTCCGCTGCGAGACGCTCCATGCGGCCTCTGCGCCAATCGTACGCGAGCATCGGCGCGACAGGGCGCTCGGCGCCGAGCTCGGCGAGAGCGACGCGGAAGGATAGCGGCTCCGTAACGCGCGAGGCATGGAAGCTCGCGAGATAGATCCAGGTGCCGAGCGCGTGCGTCGAGTGCGTCGCGCCGACGAGCGGCGCGTGCTCCATCACGGCGTGCGCGCGGAAGCAGCGATCGAGCGCGGCGATCGGCGCGTCTGGCTTCACCAGTACGCCGTCGCTGCGGCAGGTGCGCAGCACGAGATCGCGATCGGTGCGACCGACGCGGTCGCCGAGGCCGACCGGCCCGGTGGAGAGCGAAGCGATCAGCGCTTCGGCTTCCGCGTGCGGATCGCCGTCGCGTGGGCCGTCGCCGTCGCGGAAGCTCAGGAACACGTCCTTGAACGGGTGCAGACCGAGCGCGCGCGCCAGCGCATTGCCGTAGAGGAACCACGACCAAAGAGCGCCGCTACCAATCACGTACTTGTAGTCGCCGCTGGTGCGGATCGACGTGACGTTGCGCAGCGTCACGCTCTGGAACGCATCCGCCGGCGACGCCATGCACCACTGCAGCGTGAGACCCTGCTCGCCGGCCGCTGCGTCGAGTCCCTGCTGCCAGGCGCGCGCGCGACCGGGCGCTTCGCGCAAGCCGCGCACGCCGAGGAAGCACTCGATCAGCCAGTCGTGCTCGAACGTAACGACACCCCAGCTCGCCGCCTGGTGCAGCAATTTCGCGTACAGCGCGGCGTCCTTCGGGTGCGCTCTGTCGCCGTCGTGCCAGGCCTCATACGTCGCGAAGTACGGCGACGCGCTCGCGAAGTGCCGGCAATGCGTCGCGAGCGGCGGATTGCCGAGCGCCGTGCGCAGCGCCGGAATGCCGTCGGGCAGAATGTCGGGCCGCGCATCCCAGGTCATCAGACCGGTCGGCGGCACGGAGATGTCGGGATCGTCGAAGGGACGCAACTGCTCGTGCGGGTAGAACCATGAGTCGAGTTGGAAGACGCGGTACGGAACCTGTTCCTTGCGCAGCGACTCGGCGGTGGCGCGCAGCGTCGGCGTGACGCCGCCGAGGCCCGGCTCGCTGCGATACCAGTAGGCGGCGCCGTTGTCGGTCCAGTACGAGAGCTTTGCGCCGAGCTCGTCGGCGTAGCGACCGGGGCGAACGGTGCGATGCCGCGCGCGCAGGAACGCGGCCCACGCATCGAGGCACGCGCGCGGGCCGCTGCCGGCCCACACCGCCAGCTCGCTCGCAAAGTGGGCGGGGATCTCGTCGAGGTCGCCGTGCCAGCCACAGCGCACGCCGCTCGCCGCCGCATCCCCATTGCGCGGCACCGCGATCACCTGGTCGTGGAAGGCATCGAGCGGCGCGAGCATCAGCGTGCGTCCGTCCGGCGCGAGGAAGAAGAGCGGTTCCACTACCGCGGGCCGGAACGGCAGCAAGAAGAAGGTGGTGCACGACGGATCGGAAGCCGTCGGCAGCGCGAACTCGGTGTACTGGTGACCGAAGACGCGTGCCCCTTCGGGCAATCCGTTCGCATGGCGCAGATCGGGGCGCAGCCACGGCCACGCGATGGTGGGCGCGTCGAAGATGCGCGTCGCGATGCCGCTCATTGGGGCGCTCGCTTCGAGTCGAAACACCAGCACGGGTGCGTCGCGGTAGGCGCGCACGCTGGTGCGGATCGGCAGTGGCAACGCGCTCCACGCGACGTCGAGCGCGTCGAAGTCGCCGAGGTCGTCTCGGCCGCCGCTCTTTTCGTAGCCTGCGATGCGCGGCTCGTGGATCGCGCCGCCCTGCGCGACGCGCAGGCCGATCGCGCCGAGCCAATCGGGTTCGCCCCAGCCGACCCGCAGCGAGGCGTCGCGCGTCACATCGACGACGAGGCCGTCCTCGGCCGTGAGGCGAATCGAATCGGGCATGCGACCTCCGCACACGAGCGCCCTTCGCGGCCCCGCGCGGGGGGCCATCGTAGCTCCCCAAGCGCGGTATCGTGCGGCGGTGGCACGCTACTTCGCCTACGGATCGAACATGGCGAGCGCTCGACTGCACGAACGCGCTCCGTCGGCACGCGCGCTCGGCGCTGCGTTGGTGCCCAACTATGCATGGCGCTGCAACAAGCCCAGCGCGGATGGCACCGCGAGAGCGAACCTCGTGCCCGAGCGCGACGCCGAGACCTGGGGCGTGCTCTACGAGATTCAACCGAGCGACTGGGAAGCGCTCGACCGCGCCGGGGCCGGCTACGAGCGCATCATCGTCGACGTGCTGCAGGGCGGCGTGCGCGGCGTCGCGGAGACCTATGTCGCAGGTGGGGTCGCTGACGCTGGGTCGCCGGCTCCCTGGTATCTGGGGCTGCTGGCCTCCGGAGCGCGCGAGCACGCGTTGCCACCAGCGTGGATCGCCGCGATCGAAGCACTCGCGCCGCAACCCGAGGATGTTGCCGGCGAGCGCATGGCGTTCGAGGATCCCGCCAACCATTGCTTCGGTTGCAGCCCGCACAACGCGCGCGGTCTGCACCTTTCCTTCACGAAGGTCGATCGCGGCGTGGTCGAGGCACGCTACGTCGTTGCGCCCGAGTTGTGTGGCATGGAGGGCGTGGTTCACGGCGGCGTGCAGGCCGCGATCCTCGACGAGGCGATGGGCTTCGCCGTGCATGCGGCGTTCGACGATCCCGAAGAGAGCGACGTCGCCACCATCGAGCTGAATCTGAAATACCGGCGCCCGGCGCCGACCGGTGAAGTACTGCAGGTGCGCGCGCGCTTCGTCCGCGCCGAAGCGCGCGACGTCTGGGTGACCGCCGAAATCCGCGACGCCGAAGGCACGCTGTGCACCGAAGCCGAGTCCCGCTGGCGCCGCCTGCGCGCCTAGGCAACCAACCCCGAAGCCCCTCCGCGCATAGGCGGCCAACCCCGAAGCCCCCTCGTCCCGCGTAGCGAGCCAACGGCGAGCGGCGAGTTCATCAGGCTTGCGTCAGGTACTGCACGCTGAAGCGCCGTTGCTCGTCCGTCCACACCTCGCGCACCGCGAGGCCCACGCCCACCGCGAGCGCGGCGAAGTTGGCAAGGTCGTACTTGTAGGAGTTCTCGGTGTGGATCGTCTCGCCGGCCGCGAACCAGAACTGCCGGCCCGCGACGCGCACCGTCTGCGCAACGCTGCTCTCGAGGTGCATCTCGACGCGTCCGGCGCTCTCGTCGTAGCGCGCGTGATGGCGGAAACGGGCCAGATCGAAGTTTCCGCCCAGCTCGCGGTTGATGCGCGCGAGCAGATTCTGGTTGAAGGCGGCCGTGACACCGGCTGCGTCGTCGTACGCGCGCTCGAGCGTCGCGCGGTCTTTCTTCAAGTCGATGCCGATCAGCAGCGCACCGTGTGGCCCCGCGACGCGCGCCATCCGCGCGAGGAAGCGCTGCGCCTGCGGCGGCGTGAAGTTCCCGATCGTCGAACCCGGGAAGTAGACGCCGCAACGCGCCGGTGCGACCCGCGATCGCGGCAGCTCGAAGGGCTCCGTGTAGTCGGCGCAGACCGGCAGCACTTCGATTGATGGATACGAGGCTGCGAGCGCGTGCGCTGATTCCGCTAGCGCTTGCCGCGAGATGTCGATCGGGACGTAGCCGGCGGCGTCATGCAGACGATCGAGCAGCAGCCGTGTCTTGCGCGAGGAGCCGCTGCCGTACTCGACCAGCAGGCAGCGCGTGCCGAGCAGCGAAGCCATCGCGGGCGCAAACCTCTCCATGATCGAAAGCTCGGTGCGCGTCGGGTAGTACTCGGGCAGCTCGCAGATCGACTCGAAGAGCGCAGAGCCGCGCTCGTCATAGAAATACTTGCAAGGCAATGTCTTCTGCGGATGCGAGAGGCCCGCCCAGACTTCGTCGCGAAACTGCGAAACATCTGGACCGAAGTCGTGTAGCGCGACCGGTGCGCTCATCATGTGTCCCTCGCCAATCGCAATCCGCTCCACTGCCAGCGGGCAGCGGGCGGGAAGAAGTTTCGGTATGTGGCGCGCACGTGATCGCGGGGCGTCACGCACGAGCCCCCGCGCAGCACGAACTGGTTGCACATGAACTTGCCGTTGTACTCGCCGATCGCGCCGGCGGCGGGGTGGAAGCCCGGATACGCGAGGTACGGACTCTGCGTCCACTCCCAGACGTCGCCAAAGAGTTGTGACGGTGCAGCACCAGCCTCTTCGGTCAGCGGCACCGGATGGAGCGCCTCGGACTCGACGAAGTTGCCCGCGACCGCTGCGCCGGTCGCCGCGATCTCCCACTCTGCCTCGGTCGGCAAGCGCGCGTCCGACCAACGCGCGAAGGCGTCGGCCTCGTAATAGCTGACGTGCGAGACCGGCGCGGCGAGATCGAGCGGGCGCAGACCGCCGAGCGTGAATTCATGCCACGCGCCGTCGCGGAACTCCCAATAGCCCGGGGCCTGCCAGCCTTCGCTGCGCAGTGTCGCGAAGCCATCCGCAAGCCAGCACGCGGGATCGGTGTAAGCGCCGGACTCGACGAAGGCCCGGAACTCGTCGTTCGTAACCAGCTGCGACGCGATCTCGAAGGCAGGCACCAGCGCCGGATGGCGCGGCGCTTCGTTGTCGAAATGGAAGTGCGGGCCGTCGCTGCCGAGTTCGCGAATCGCCGTTTCGAAGCGATGCCAGCGCAGCGGTGGCGTTTCGACGCGGCTTTGCGCTCGCACGAGGTCGTTGCGGTAGGCGGGTCGCAGGGGGCTCGCGGCGAGCAGATGCTTCGCATCGGTGAGCAGCAGCTCCTGGTGCTGCTGTTCGTGGTGCAGACCCAGCTCGATCACCGCGATGGCGGCGTCGGCATGCTCCTTCGCGAGCACCTCGAGGACGTGGCGATCGACGTGTGCCCGATAGGCGATCACTTCGGCCAGCGACGGTCGGGTCAGCAATCCCCGCTGCGATCGCGGGTGCTGTTCGCCGACGCCGTTGTAATAGGAATTGAAGAGCACGCGAAACGCGGGATCGAAGACCCGGTAGCCCGGCAGCATGCGCTCGAGCACGAAGGTCTCGAAGAACCAGCTCGTGTGCGCGAGATGCCACTTCGCCGGGCTCGCGTCCGGCATCGATTGCACGCAGCAATCTTCCGCAGAGAGCGGCGCTGCGAGGCGTTCGGTCTGTGCTCGCACACGTGCGTACGCACGCGGGGAAAGCGCCTCGAACGAGGCGTGATCATCATGCATGGAGCCCCCTCCGGCCCCCCTTCCCCCCACAACGAAACGCTGCATGGCACCAGTCAGATGCCGGAGCGCGCCGAGCGTAGCAGCTAGATCAGACGCGCCCGCAACGCGACGCCTGCGTCGATCATGCGCGATGCGGCGTCGGGCACGAAGGTCGACATCGCGATCTCGTAGCGAAGCTCCGCATTGGGCTCCTCGAAGTTGCGCGCGTGCGGCAGATAGCGGAACCAACCGTTCGCGATGCTGACGACGGCGCCCGGCGCGCCGGAAAGACGCGACTTCCAATCGAGGCCGACATCCACGGTCGCTTCGGCCGGTACGGCGAGCAGCCACGCCGGGCCGAGCCGCAGCACTTGCACGGGCACGCTCGGCGTCACACCGCCCGCGAAACGCGGCGCAGTGCGATCGCGCAAATAGCTGCGCGCCGCTGCGATGCGGCGCCGTGCTTCGTCGCGCGGCAGATGTCGCGTGCGCTCGTGGGTCATCGCGAAGAGTTCGCCGACGCCCGGCTCGGCGCCGGTCGGGTCGACTTCGAGTGCAGCGAGCGCGCGCTTGCGGCCGGCAGCGAGCACCGTCCGACGAACTTCTTCGCCGTCGGCAGCGCCGTGTACCGGCAGCGCGAGGCGCACGCTGTCGGCCGCGACCTCGACGTCCGCGTTGGTCGTGATCGCGAGCGCGGCGCTCGCGACGGCCACGCCCACCTCGCTGCCGATCGATTCCATCACGGCGAAGCTCTCGCCGACGCTCTGCCCCTCGATCGCGAAGTCGAGCAGGCCGCGCGTGCGCGGGTCGACGTCTGCGTGCGCACCGAGCGCAAAGAGCGCCATCGCACCCGGCAGCATCGACTCGACCACGCGCGACGCGGTGCCCGGCCAGTCCGCCGAGTAATCGAGATTATCGTGGCCGAGCACGGTGGGATGACAGCCGTGGATGTAGAGGACGGCGAGCGGCGAACGGTCGGCGCGGTCGACGCGCACGACCAGCACTTCGGGATCGAGCGGTCCGCCGGCGACGCGGCGATTGCGACCGATGCGCGCCTCGGCGCGGCCGACGCCGAGACGTGCCGGTGCGGCACTCGCGCGCGCCTTCTCTGCGGCGGCGACTGCGGCGTCGAAGAGCGCTTCGGATGCGGTGGGCGGCTCGGCGCCGCCGAGCCACGCGGCGAATCCCGTCTCGGGTCCCGAGTGCGTGTGGATGCTGCCGACGAGCACACGCCCGGCGGCAACCCCCGTTCGCCGGGCGATCCGCGCGCGCACCAACTCGGCGTGAGCGGGCGCGAGCAGACACACGTCGAGTTCGACCAGCACACACTCGCCACCGCCAGCCAGGTAGAGCGCGCGGGCAAAGAGCGGATCGTGTACGGCGCGCGCGGTTCCCGCCCGCGCGCCGTAACCCATCATCGATCCACCGAGCGGCGTGTCGAGCGGAACGCGCGCAACCCCTGCCATCAGACTCATGCCGATCTCTCCCGTCTGGTTGCTAGACGATCCCGCCGCCGCTCGGTGTTTGCTCGCTGCGCAGCGTGGCGATTGCGACGCCCAGCACGATCAGTGCCGCTCCGAGGATGGCCCACCACCCGACCCCCTCGCCAAGCGCGACGACGCCGATCGCCAACCCGACGACCGGCTGCACGAACACGAACAGCGCCATCGTGCTGGCGCTCACTTCGCGCAGCGCGCGGTTCCAGGCGACCATGCCCATCGCCGTCGCCAGGAAGGCGAGTAGCAGCACCCACGCGAGGGCGGGCAACGCGCGTGTTGCATCGAAGGACTCCGTCGCGGCGAGCGGCACGAGCGGAATCCACGACAGCAACGCCGCGAAGATCGCGACGCGCAGCGGGTCGTGCCGGTCGACCAGCGGCTTCGCGGCCAGCGTGTAGATCGCCCAACACAGGTGACCCGCGGCGATGAGGAGATCGCCGCGCAGGTCGCCGGTGCGTGCGTCGCCCGCACCCGAGGCCACGATCAGTACGGTGCCCGCGACGCCAAAGGCGCCCGCAACGATGTGCGCGAGCCCGAGCGATTCGCGCAACACGAAGGCCGCCCCGACCAGGATGCCGATCGGCTCGAGCGGCGAGAGCAATGCGCCGTGCGTCGCGCTCGATCGTTCGAGCCCGACCGCACCGAGGATCTGCGGGAGCGCGAATCCGACCCACGAGAGCGTCAGCAGCAGCAGTAGATCGCGCCGCGTCCAGCGCGCGTGCACCACGGCGCCGCTCTCGCCGCGCCAGCGCCGAGGAACTGCGGCCAGCGCGATCAGGAACAACGCTCCCAGAATCTGGCGGGCCACCACGAGACCAAAGGGGCCGAGCCCTTCGAGGGCCAGCTTCGTCAGCGCCGGCGACGCGCCGCCGATGCCTTGCGCGACCCAGATCCAGACGAGAGTGGTGGGCCTGATGCGCAGCGGGTGCGGCCGTCTGCGGCGATTCGCTTGCTAGTTCGTGTCGTCGCCGAGCTGTTCGGCGAGGTAGCGCTCTTTGCCGATCTGATCGATGACGTAGAGCTGCGACTCCAGCCAATCGACCGAGTGCTCCTCGCTTTGCAGGATTCGTTCGAGGAGCGCGCGCGTACCGTTGTCGCCCTTGTCGCGGGCCAACGCGATCGCGCGGTTGTAGCGGGCCACTGCCTCGACTTCGAGGGCGAGGTCGAGCCGGTGCTGTTCGATTGCGTCTTCGCCGATGCGCACCGGATTCATCCGCTGCATGTTCGGGACGCCGTCGAGGTACAGGATGCGCTCGATCACCGCGTCCGCGTCCTTCATCTCGTCGATCGACTCTTCGCGCTTCTTCTTCGCGAGCCGCTGGTAGCCCCAGTTCGCGCACATCTTTGCGTGAATGAAGTACTGATTGATCGCAGTCAGTTCCGCCGTGAGGATTTCGTTCAGCACTTCCAGGATCTGGGGATCGCCGCGCACGGAGACTCCTTCATTGCATCGTCGACGCTCGCAGAAAGACGACGGCGAGCGAAGCTAATCCGCTGGCCGTTTGCGATCAACCAGAACGCGCAGCGAGCGCGGAGCTACGACGACGAGCTGCTGCGGTCGTAGTCGATTGCACGCGGCGCCGAGCCCAACTCAGCGGCGATGATCTCGAGCACTGCTTCGGCGCAACCGCCGCAGGCCGACGCAGCGCCGCAATGCGAGCCGACGTCGCGCACGGTGATTGCACCCTCGCGCACTGCGCGGCGGATCTCGCGGTCGGTCGCCGTGTGGCAGTGGCAGATGATCAAGGCTCGCTCTCCGCGGTGTCGAGCGGGGCGTCCCTGTTGGTAGGGCGGGGCTCCAGTGCTCGGCCTGGCGGAGACTACATTTTATGAAATTGAAAATCAATGTCATCTGAACAGAAACTGAAGATTACGTGCGGAAGTCGGCGCATCACGAATAGGCATCTAATCGGAAAAATCGACGCCTCATGAGGCTCCCTGCCTCTAGTGGATGCATTTCGCCGATCAGATCGGCCTCATCTGATGGCTGAAGCGGACCGACAAGGCTCCGCGCACGCTCCAAGTCTCCAATAGAGTCAGGCACGGTCCTTGCTGTAGGAAGTGTCGTCAACGCCCATCAGGAGGAATCATCCATGTTGCGAATCACTTCCACCGTCATTCTCGGCTTCGCGCTCGCTCTGCCGCTGAGCGCCTTTGCCGGCTCGCCGGTCGATCAGAAGACTCCCGAGGTTTCGATCGTCGCGGTAAACGAGGACGCCATGCTATTGCCCGCGGCGCCGTCGATCGAGCGGGCGGAACGGAGCGAAGTCCAAGCTCCGAAGCACAGCGCGCGCCGCGGCTCCAATCAGAGCGCGGGCGAGTTCCGCTTCACGAATCCGTATGCGTTCCCGCTGCAGGCGCTTCCGATCTCGATCCCGAGCATCACGACCTTCAGCTTCTAGCCTTCGCGGAAGCGATCGAGAGAGTCTTTCGCCTCGCCGGGCGCTGACTCGGACGTCAGGACCTCGACGTGTGATGCGTCGAGGAACCAGAGTTCGACCCGCGGCGGCTGTGGGAGGCGAAGCGTTTCCTGGATCGCGCGCCGGTACAACTCGGCTTGTGGCCGATGGTGAAGCGACCGTGCAGCAATCGCTGCCGCGGTCGCAACTCGGTCCGTCTTGAAGTCGACGACCACGACTTCGCCGCGCGCGGGATCCAGGTAGACGAGATCCACCGCGCCCACGACGTAGCCGATCGCTCCTCCGCCGTTCTCTTCGGCGCATAGGAGGACCGGGAACTCGCGCGCCAGCACGTGTGGCGCGAGTTCCCGCAGCCGCGGCCACAGCGATCCGGCCGCCAATCCTTCGAGCAAGCGCGTCGCGCGATCGCGCGCGACCGCGACCCGCGACGGCGCAACCCGCCGCGCCAGCGATTCGAGCAGCCAGTCGCGCTGCCGCGCCCATTCCGGGGCCGGGTCTGCGTCCCAATCGAAGCGCTCCAGCAGACCGTGGATCGCCGTGCCGACGGCGGCCGCGACTTCCGCCTCGGGCGGCCACACGTCACTGCTTGCGGACCGGGCACCGTCGGCGCGTTCCCGATTGCGCTGAGCCAGGCGCGCCTCGCGATCTGCGTCTGCCACGGCCCCCGACGCGCGTTCACCGAAGGGCCGTTGCTGTCGCCGCGCGGCAACCGGGCGATCGGCCCGCAATTGCGACGCGTGCTGCTGCACCGTCGCCGAAGCGATCGTGGCCGCAGCGGTCGCGTCGAATCCTTCGCTCGTCGCTTCCGGCACCGCGCCGAGGAACACGACGCGTGCGCCTTCCCCCTCCGTGATCCCGGCTGTCCCCGTGCCGGCCTCGAGCGCCGCGCCTACGCGCGTCGCCGCGTCGCGCAGCGCTTCGGCGCGCACGTCCAGCACGAAGCCCGCGTGTGTGCCCGGATGTCGCTCCGCATCGAAGCAACCCGCCATCACGAGTCGCGTTTTCGCGCGCGTCGACGCCACGTAGAGCGTCCGCACCAACTCGGCATTCCCCACGGCTTCGGCACGTTCGCGAACGAGATCGGAGCCGAGTGACGCGACGGTCGCGCCGACGGCGAGGCGCCACTCGAAGCGGCCGCCGGCCATCCCGTGGACGAGCGGCGCGGCGTTGCCGCTGCCCGATCCCTTGTGAAGCTGCATCAAGTAGACGTGCTCGAAGTCGAGCCCTTTGGCGCCGTGGATCGTCATCACCTGCACGGCGTCTTCGTCGGCATCCTGGGGGCGGCCCTCGTAGGACTCGGGTCCGCCCGCCGCATCGCGGCGCAGCGCGCGCAACACCGTCGCGGCGTCGCCCGTTTCGACGGAAGCGGCCAGCTCGCGGAAGAAGCGCCCCAGATTGGCGAGCCGGAACGCGCCGGGGTAGCGCCCCGCCTCGGTCGCTTCGAGGAGCGGCAGCACGCGCAGCTTCTCGATGAAGCGGTCCACCGGCTCCGCGAGCCAACTGCGGCGCAGCGCGATCACCACGTCGAGCGCGTGGAGCAGGCTGGCATCCCACCCGGTCAGCTCGTCGAGGCCCGGCACGTCGAGACCCGCGCCGGCGTGCGCGGCGCCGGCGACGATCTCGCGGAGCCGGTCGCGCGAAGCGGCGCGCCCTTCGAGCGAATCGCGCAGCGCCTCCGGAAACCCCAGCCGCCACAGCGCCCGCCACGCGACATCCGGCACGCCGACCCACGCCGAGCGCAGCACCGCGACCTGCGCGATCTGGTCGTTCGGATCCAGCACTGCCCGCACCAGTGCAGCCGCCTCCAGCACCTCGCGACGGCGGAAATAGAGCCGGTCGCGGTCCACCGTGTACGGGATCGAAGCGCTGCGCAGCGCTTCGAGGTACTCGTCGAGATCGCCCGTGCTGCGAAACAGCAGCGCGACCTCTTTCCACGGAACCACTTTCTGCGCATGAATGCGGAGCAGCTCGCGCGCGAGGTGCTTCGCTTCGAGCGTCGAGGCCTGCTGCACGCGCGTCTTCGGCGCGAGTGCACGCGCCGCGGGGTCCCACTCGGCCGAGACCCAATACTCGACCGCCGCCAGCCCCGGCGTTCCCGATCCGACCGTGCTCGCGTGCTTCTCGCACGCCAGCAGCGCCTGGAACTCGGGTTGTACGCCGCGTTCGAATTGCATCGCGGGCTCGACCACGCGAGCGACCTCCTCCAACACCGCCGGCACCGAGCGGTAGTTGACGCTGAGCCGGTGCTGGACGGCGCCCGGCTCCTCGAGCACGCGTGCGACGAAGCTCATGTACGCGCCGATGTCGGCGTTGCGCCAGCCGTAGATCGACTGCTTCGGGTCGCCGACCAGGAACAGTCCCGGGCGCGCGCCGGCGTCACCGCCGAGCGCTAGCGCCGCGACGATCTCGCACTGCAACGCGTCGGTGTCCTGGAACTCGTCGACGAGCAGCTGATCGATTTCGCGCCGCACGCGCTCGGCGATCTCGGGCTGCGCGACCAGCATGTCCCGCGTCTTGCGCAGCAGCGCGTCGAAGCTCTCGGCTCCGACTTCGTGCAGCCGCAGCGAAGCGGACTCGAGCAGCGACGCAAGCGCGCGGTGCACGAGCGCAAGGTGCTCGACGTCGAGCGAAAGCGCGTGGCGGAGCAGCGGATGGAGCTTGCGCGCGGCGGCTTCGATCGATGCCGCGGCGACATCGGCCGCATTGCCCTCGACCTTGTTCCACTCCCCGCGACCCCAATCGGCGAGCCGCTTCACGCGGGAGTCGGTCCATTCGGCTGCGAGCTCGTCGAGAAGCGCCGCCAGATCCGCGCGCGTCGCGATGTCACGAGCCAGCAGGTCGTTCGTGGCGCCGGTCGCAGCGGCGGCGTCCTTGCCCGTCGACTTGCCTCGGATGCCGGCAAAGCGCTCGCCGAGCGCCAGCCCCAACGCGCCGGACGTCTCGCGCAGCCGTGCGAGAAACGCGTCCACGCGCTCGGCTGCGAGCGGGTCGGCGGCGAAGTCGCGAACCGGCACCGCGGCGGCGAGCAATGCGTTCAGCATCTCCTCGAGCTCCGGCGCACCGACACCGTGCAACAACAACGCTTCGAGATCCGCGTCACCGTGTTCGGCCATCGCGCGGAGTCGCTGCTCGAGCGCTTCGCGCACCGCCGCATTGCGCGCCGTGCCGCGCGCGTCCACCGCGAAGTGCGGGTGCAGCCCGGCTTCGAGCGGGTGACCCGCGAGCAGCCGCCGGCAGAACGCGTGGATCGTCTGCATGTGGAGCCGGTCGAAGACGGCGAGCAGCGCTCGGGCTCGCAAACCGTGCGCGGCGACGTCGGCCGCGTTAGCGGCGGCCTGGTAGCCGAGCACCGGCTCTCCGCTCGCAACCTTCGAGAGAGCCTTCATGATGCGTGTTTCCATCTCGGCCGCGGCAGCTTCCGTGAAGGTGATCGCCACGACGCGCTCGAGCACGCGCTCTGCCACCGCGCGCAGCGGCGGCGCAGCGCCATCTGCCGCCAACTTCCGCTCCGCTGCTTCCCAACCGGGACCGAGACACCAGGCCAGTGCGCGCGCCACGAGCACCGTCGTCTTGCCGGTTCCCGCGCCGGCCTCGAGCACCATCGGTACACCGAAGACCGTCTGCGCAGCGCACCGAGCCGCGAGATCCTCCTCGCGGTAGCTCATCGTGGTCTCGTTGCTCAAGACTCGCCTTCCTTGCGCGCTTCCAGCTCGTGCCCCAACGCGAATGCTGCGTAGAGCGCGCGGCCCGCTGCGCTCGTGTCGTCGCGCCGCGCATCGGTGTCGACCGCCCAAGCACGCAGCCGCGCTCGCTGGCTGGTCTCGCCACGCAGGCAGGCGACGGCGACCTCGCACCAGTCGCACGCGGAGGGCTCCTTGTCCTGGTCGGTCATCACCAGACGCGGGAACAGCGTGCCGGCGTCGAGCGCCGCGAACGCGGTTCGCGTGGTCGTTTCGAAGGCTGCGACGAGCTGCGTGTCGCCCTGCTGCGCGACGAACGCGCGCGAGCGCTCGTCGAGGCCATCGCCGACGTAGAGCAGGCGGCCCTCCACCTGCTCCGCGCCGAGCGCACGCGCACCGGCCAGATACGCGACGGCCTGCAGCCCGCGTCCCTGCTGCACCGCCTCGAGCAGTTTCTGCTGCTTGGTTTCCTCGCGCACCACCGAACTCAGCGGCTTCCCGGTCTTGTAGTCGGTGAGGCGCAGCACACCGTCCGCGAGATCCGCGCGATCGACGCGGAAGCCGATGCGACGCGCGCGACCCGCGGCGTCCTGCACGACGACGTCGCCGTCGAGTTCTGCGCCGATGGCTTCGATACCAGCCGCATCGACCCAATCGCGCGCGCGCGCGATCTCGACCATCGCGAGCGCGCGCTGCGCCAGCGCGCGCGCGAAGCCCGCGATCCGAACGCCCTCCGCTTCTGCGATGCGCTTGGCCTGGGCGAGAGCGATCGCCGCGAGCAGCACCGCATCCGGCCACGGCACGCGAACCGTCCCGCGATCGAAAGCTTCGCGGAGCGAAAGGCGCTCGCTGCCAATCGCGTCTTCCACGACCTGCTGCAGCACCGCGTGCACGACATTCCCGACCACCGAAGGCGCGAGCGAGGGAAGCGCATCGAGCGCATCGGGCATCGGCTCGAGACGCAGCTCGCGACGCAGGAAGCTCTGCCAGGGACAGAGCGCGACGCCTTCGAGCCGCGTCACGTACAGCTCCGGGCGCGTCGCCTCCGCCGGCGCAGCGCGCGGGCCGACGTAGCCGAAGTACGGGCCTAGCTGCGCGCTGCGCGCGCGCCCGGCACGGGTGCGGCGATCCGGGTCGATCTCGTCGAGGATCGCGAGCTGCACGCGCGCGAGCGCTGCTACGTCGATGCCCTCGTCGTCGCTCGCGAGCAGCTCGCGCACCTCGCGCAGCGCCTCGCTGCGGATCGGGGCGAGCGATGCTCGCGCGCCGCAGAGCGCCGCGCGAATCGCGTGCTCGTGCGCGGGACGCAACGCATCGTCGTGTTCGCGCGCGCCGAGCGCCGACGGCGCCGTCTCGATCGCGAGGCTCGGGTGCGCGAGGCACAGGCGCGTCACGAACGATGACCGCGGGACTTCGCGCCCTTCGTCGCTGACGTGCTGCCACGACAGAGCCACCCGCGGGCTCGCCGATAGCAGCTCGGAGAACAGGTGCCGCTCCTCGGCGTGTCCCTGCGCCTTCACCGGCAGCTCGGGAAGCACCGCGCGCATCGCGCGGCGCAGCGCATCGGAGACGATCGGGTCTTCGGTCGGCGTGCGCGGAAACGCGTCGCGTTGCAGGCCGAGCACGAACAGCGCTTCGAAGGTACGGCCGCGCGCGCTCATCACCGACAGCACCTGCACGCCGGCGCCGCCACCGCCCAGCGTCGATCCTTGCACGCGCTCGAGCGCGCGTGCGACCAGGCCCGCGAACTCGACGCGGGTCAGCACGAACGCGTCCGGGGCGTCGTCGCGCAGCGCCTCGAGCGACGCGAACGCGGCGGCCAGCCCCGCGCCGCGTTGCCAAGCGAGATTCTCGCCGACGAGCCGCATCAGCGTCTCGTGGTGTTCGGCGAAGCGCGCGGAGTCGGGCCAGCCCTGCATGCGACCGACGAGCGCACGCGCGCGCGCCTGCGCGCGCTCCAACCGCTCGCGGCGCAGCGATCGCGATCGCACGCGCGACGGTGAACGCCGCGACGCAGACGCATCGTCGATCGTGTCCGCGTCCTCGCCCGATCCGCGCCGCACCGGCAGCGGGACGAAATCGCGCGTCCCACAGATCTCATTCACGTCGAGTCGCGCAAGATCGACCAGACGGGCGGCGCCGAGCACGTGCAGACCGACGCGAAGATCGCCGTCGCCGTCCTCGGGATGCTCCGAGGTGGCGAGCCACGCATCGACCGGCGTCAGCTCGGCCTGGGCCAACAGTTGCGCCGTGGCCGCGAGCCGGCGCGTCTGCGCATCGGGAGAACCGGCGGCGCCGGGCGCCGAGAACGGGATCGCGAGCCGCGCGAAGTTCGCGTCGAGCGCCGCGCGATACGGCTCTAGATTGCGCGCAACGACACCGATCGCCTCGGGCAGCACACCCGAGCCCAGCAACGCGCGGATCCGCAGCGCGACCGCGCGCACCTCCGCGACCGCCCCGGGCGCGCGCACCAGCGCGAGCGAGCACGGGTCGGTCGCCCCGGCAGACGCGCTCTCGCGCGCGCTCGCCGCGCGTTCCATCCGCTCGACGAATGGCTGCGAGAACTCGGACTCCGCAGCTCCCGCTTCGAACGGATCGGGCGGGACGTCGACCAACACCCGCGCCGCGAAACGGCGCAGCACTTCCTCGATCCAGTCCGCCACGACGCCGGTTGCGTCGGCAAAGCCGTGTACCCACAGCGCCGCGGTGGGGAGCGCGGCGTCGCCCTGCACGCGAACCACTTCAGTGGCGCGCTGCAACAGCGCGGCACGCGGTGCGCGACCTTCGCGTTCGAGCGCCGCGATCGCGCGCAGCGTGGCGCGCACCACCGCGCGCATGCGCTCGGCGTCCGCACTGGCCTGCTCGGCGAGCAGATCGTCGAGCGCGTCCGCCGAGTGCGCTTCGATGCCGGCATCGACGAGATCGCGCGCGGTCGCCTCGACGATGCCGTAGCCCTCGTGCAACGCGCCGAGCGCGGCCTCGAGCAGCGGCTCGTCGGCCGCGAATCTCCGCACGAGCAGACGGAACAGCTCCTCGCCGTCGGCAGGCGCCTCGCCACGGCGCTCGAGCACGGCCAGCGCGAGCGCCCATTGCGTAGACACGACGACCGCCGCGAGCGAGCGCCCAAAGTGCCGCACCAGTGCCTCCGAAACGTGGTCGCGCAGCGGGCGCGACGGCACGACGATGCGCAGCGGTCGCGCGAGCAGGCTGCGAACCGTCGGCGCATCGCCCGCTGCGAGAGCGGTGTGCAGCGCCGCGTCGCGGCGCTCGAGTACCGCGCCCAGCTCGGCGAACAGCCGCGCCTGCGCCGCGCGCGCGCCGGGCGCGACGATCAGTGCGGATGCAAGTGCCGATGCGAGCGTCTCGGGGATCACGAGGCCGAGTCTAGTCGCGCCGTGTGGCAGATGCGGTCACAGCTCCTGCAGCGGTCCGCTCGGCATGCATCGCTAGCGCGGCTGCGCACCGTCTCGGATCGCGGGATCCTGGAGCACGGTCGACGGATCAATGAGCACGTCCGGCGAGCGCGCGAGCAGCGTCGACC
>CAYGWM010000053.1:0-4981 GCA_964353555.1 uncultured Spirochaetales bacterium | reverse complement strand
AGCACGGTCGACGGATCAATGAGCACGTCCGGCGAGCGCGCGAGCAGCGTCGACCACGGCTGTTTCCACTCGAAGCGATGCACGACGCGGTAGCCGGTGGACTGCGCAATCGCGCGGGCGTCGTCGGCCGTGTGGGCCAGCACCAGGTCGGGTTGAAAGTGGCGGACCAGCTCGATGTAGGCGGGCAGCGACTGCGTCTTCGGGAAGTCGTTGGTGGCATTGATCAGCCCGCTTGCGTCGATCATCCGAAGGCCCGAGAGGTAGCCGAGCGTGCCGACCTCGACCGCCAGCAACGAACGGCCGGCCTGCACGTGATCGGCAGCCCATGCCGCGATCGCGGTGTAGCTGCGATGGCGCCAGCCGAACCAGAACTCTTCGGGTAGACCGCGCGCGAAGCGCAGCGCCTGCACGGCTCCCAGGCAGATCATCGCGGCGGCGACGGTCGCTGCGACTGCGCGCGAAACGCTTCGCAGCGAGGGGATCTGCGTGCGCAGCCAATGGACGATCTCCACCAGTCCGGCGAGCGCGAGCAGATTGAAGACCAGCGTCGCCGGATAGAGATGCCAGTGATGTCCCGCCGGCGGTCCGATCCGCGTGTAGGCGGCGAAGAGCAGCAGACCGTAGGCGACGAACTCGAGGATTCGAGAGCCGACCAGACGCGGCAGCGACACCAGCCCGAGGATCCACAGCAGCGGCGACAGGAATCCGAACGCGGCGCCCATCCCGAGGCCCAGCCACGGTTGTGCGGCGAAGTAATCGAGATAGTGACGGGCGTATTCCGCCGGCTCGGTGAGTCGCTGCTTCGCGAAGAACGTGTTGGGCAGCGGCGAACCGAAATAGAGCGTCGCCCAGACCAGCCACGGAAGGACCACGGCGCCCGCGACCGTCAGCGTTCGAATTGGCAACGTGCGACTGCGCAGCCACTGGCCTGCGACGACGATCGGCACCAGCAGCACAGCATCGTAACGACCGAGAAATGCGAGGCCGAGGCAGAGTCCGGCCAGCGCTTCGCGTTTCTGCTGCAGGCAAAAGAGCGTCGCGAGCGCGAGCGCGACGACCCCGTTCGTTTCGAGCGCGAGCCACGCGTGCGCGCCGGCCCATCCGAGCCAGATCAGCGCGGCCGCGAGCGCCGCGAAGCCGCGCGACGTGTCGCGCAGCAGCAGATAGATCAACACGGACTGGGCCGTGAGCGCAGCCGCGCCGAGCAGCACGGCCACCTCGGGAATCCCGCCCTCGAACACCGCGTAGAAGCCGGCGAGCAGCAATGCGCTGAGCGGCGAGGTCGTGCCGAGGATCGGCTCTCCCGCGTTGAACGCGAAGCCGTCGCCGCGCGCCAGATTGCGGGCGAACTGGAACGTGATGTACGCGTCGTCGTGACGCAGCGAGCGGAACAGCAGGAACACGATCCCCGTGGCCGTTCCGAAGCCGAGCGCCGTGAGGAGTCCGCGCCTCACTCGCGTTCCATTCCACATCGGCGCGCAGCGGTCTCGGTCATCTGTTGCTCGTAGCCTACCCCGGCGCTCCGTCGGCGGCCGCCGCGGAGCGCGAGGCAGTGAGGAACGCGCCCCCAACGTTATGATCGCGCCGCCTCGCTCGGGAGATCCATGTCCCACATCCCGGCGCTCGACGGATTGCGCGCCATCGCGATCGCGATGGTAGTCGCGTTCCACTACGGCTTTCTCGACTGCGGCTGGCTCGGCGTCCAGCTCTTCTTCGTGCTCTCGGGATTCCTGATCACGCGCATCCTGCTCGAGGCGCGCGAGCAGCGGTTCGGCCACTACCTCGGCCGCTTCTGGCGGCGCCGCGCGCTGCGGATCTTCCCTCTGTACTTTGGCTACCTGCTGCTGCTGTCGGCCGTGTTCATCGCGATCGGCGCGCCGGCCGCGTTCCGCGACAGCGCGGTCTACCTCTTCACCTACACCTACAATCTGACGCGCCCGTTTCTATTCAAGGGATCGCCCGCCTTCACGCACTTCTGGTCGCTGTGCGTCGAAGAGCAGTTCTACCTGCTGTGGCCGCTCGCGGTGTTCTTCGTCGCGCCGCGACGGCTGCCGCAGCTCACGATCGCGATGATCGCGGTCGCGCCGCTCGCGCGGCTGGTGCTGGGCGATCTCTGGATGCAAACGCTCCGCGTGCCGTTCCATGTCGGCGATGCGATCTATTGGTCGCCGCTCTGCCAGATGGATGCGCTCGCGACCGGCGCGGTCGTCGCGATGCTCCGGCTACCCGAGCGGGTGCGGCATCCGCGCCGGATCTTCGCGGCGACGCTCGTGCTGGCGCTCGGCCTCGGGCTCGCGAACGGGCTGCTGCAACGGGCGGCGGGGATCGCGCTGCCGGTCACGAGTCTCGGCTATCCGCTGGCGTCGCTCAATTTGATGCAGCACGTCTGGAGCTACTCGGTCTGGAATCTGTGCTTCGCGTCGGCGCTCGTGTGGGTGTTGCAGCGCGACCCGCGCACGGGGCTGCTCTGCCATCCGGCCGTGGTCGCGACGGGCCGCGTGTCGTACGGGATCTACGTGTTCCACAACCCGCTGCTTCTGCTACTGCGAACCGTGATCCCGTTCAGCGCGACGACCATCACCCGCGTCGCGCTCGTGGTGCCGTACTGCGCGGTGCTGCTGCTGCTCTCGCATGCCAGCTATCGCTGGTACGAGTCGTGGTTCCTGCGCCGGAAGGATCTCAGACCGTGACCGGCAGGCTCGTGAGACCCCGCAGCAGCCAGCCGGGCCGCCACTCGAGCGTGTCGTCAGGGGCCGCGAGCGCCAGCTTCGACGCGCAACGCACCAGCGTGCCGAGCGCAAGTTCGCCTTCGAGTCGCGCGAGAACGGCGCCGAGACAGAAGTGGATGCCGAAGCCGAACGAGACGTGGCGATTGTCGCGCCGGCCGAGGTCGAGGCGGCCCGGATCGGCGAACACCGCGGGATCGTGATTCGCGGCGCCGAGCAAGAGGCCGATCTCGCGACCCTTCTCGAAGCGCGTGCCGAACAGTTCCAGCGTTTCGACCGGGACGCGGCTGGTCGCCTGCACCGGCGAATCGAAGCGCAGGATCTCGTCGACGCCGGTGCCGATCAGGTCAGGCTGCGCGCGCAGCCGCAGCAGCTCGCCCGGATTGCGCAGCAGCGCGAGCACGCCGTTGCCGATCAGGTTGGTCGTCGTTTCGTGACCGGCGCCCATCACGATCACCGCGGTGCCGAGGATCTCGTCGTCGGTGAGGTGCTCGTCCTGCTCCTGCGCGGCGAGCATCGCAGAGAGCAGATCGTCGCCCGGCGCCTTGCGCTTTGCTTCCAGGTGGATGCGCAGATAGTCGATCAGCGCGACGGCGCTCGGGATGGCGTTCGCGAGGTGTTGCATCGCGATCGAGCCGTCGAGCATCGCGGCGAGATTGTCACTCCAACGCTTCAGATCGCCGCGATCTGCGGCGGGCAGGCCGAGCAGCTCGGCGATCACCAGGATCGGCAGCGGTTCGGCGAGATCGCGCACGATGTCGCAGCCGCCATCGGCGAGCGACTTCGCGAGCAACTCGTCCACGAGCGACTGGATGCGCGGCCGCAGCGCCAGGGCCATGCGCGGCGTGAACGCCTTGTTCACCAGGCCGCGCAGCCGCGTGTGGTCCGGCGGGTCGCGGAACAGCATCACGCGCGACAGCGCGCGCAGCGCACGCGCGAGCGGGTGCAGCGTCGCGGGATCGGCGCCGTCGTCGCCCGTCGGCTTCGGCTGGAACGCGCGGTCGACGGACATGCGCGGGTCGCGCAGCACCGCGACGACGTCCGCATGCCGCGTCAGCACCGTGAAGTGGATCGCGCCGCGCTCGATCGTCGCGATCGGCGCCCGTTCCCGCAGGAAATTGTAGGTAGAGACCGGATCGCGCCGGAATGCGGGTCGCGTAAAGTCGAGCAGCACATCGAGCGATTGCGTCATCATTCCTCGGTCGACACCCCCTTCCGGGGCCCCTTCGGGGGTGCCGGGCGTCAAGTTATTGGAGTTGTCAGGTTATCGTGAGATCGCTCAGCCCCGCACCGCTTGCAAACAACTTGACAGGGCGAAAACTTGACGCCCGGCCCCTGGAGGATGCGATGCCTGCACCTAGACCCATCCGTTTTGGCGTCACGCTGCCGCAGATCAAGCGCACCTGGCCGGAGGCACGCGACGCGGCGATCGACTTCGACCGACTCGGCTTCGATCATCTTTGGGTCTGTGATCACGTCTACGGCGTACCGATCCCGACGCTGCCGATTCTCGAAGCGTGGACGCAGCTCGCGGCGGTCGCGGCCGTGACCGAACGCGCGGGGCTCGGCACGCTGGTGACGCCGCCGTTCTTTCGCAATCCCGCGCTGCTGGCCAAGCAGGTCGCGACGCTCGACCAGATCGCCGGGCCGGGCCGCGCGATCGTGGGTCTCGGCGCGGGCTGGTTCGAGGCCGAGTTCAAGGACACCGGTTGCGCGTTTCCGCCACTGCGCGAGCGGTTGCGCGCGCTCGAAGAGACCGTGCAGATCCTGAAGAAGTTGTGGACCGAGGAGAAAGCCACCTTCGAGGGTAAGCACTTCTCGGTACGCGACGCGGTGTGCGAGCCAAAGCCGAGCGTGCGGCCCCAAGTACTGGTCGGCGGCGGCGGCGAGAAAGTGCTGATGGGAATCGCCGCGCGACACGCCGACATCTGGAACAACATGGGCGTTCATCAGGCGCAGCTCGGCGCGAAGGTCCTGGCATTGCGGCGTCGCTGCGACGAGGTGCAGCGCGACTTCGATTCGATCGAGATCTCGCAACAGTGCGTCGTCGTGATCGCCGAAGACGACGCCGGCGCCGACGCCGCGCTCGCGAAGGCCACCAAGATCTACGGCGGTCACATGGGCGGCGCCCTCGCCGAACACGGCATCTGGGGCACGCCCGCGCGCGTCATCGACTGCATCGAACGCCACGTCGATCTCGGCTGCACCACCTTCGTCATCGAATTCTTCGGCCGCGACACCCGCCTCCCCGCCCA
>CAYGWM010000052.1:25142-28980 GCA_964353555.1 uncultured Spirochaetales bacterium | reverse complement strand
ACTGGGAGGTGGGAGATGGATTTCGCGTTTAGTGATGAGCAGGATGAATTTCGCGGTGTGGTGCGGCGGTTCCTCGAGGAGCGATGGTCGACCGCGGAGGTGCGCAGGCTCGCGGAGACGCCCGCTGGATTCGATCGCGGCACCTGGAAGCAGATGGCGGAGGAACTCGGGCTGCACGGGCTCGCGTTGCCCGAGGCGTACGGAGGACAGGGCTTCAGCTTCATCGAACTCGGCATTGCGCTCGAAGAGATAGGGCGACAGCTCGCCGGCGGACCGTTCCTTGCGAGTGCCGTCGTCGCGACCCATGCGATCCAGCACGCCACGACCGCGGCCCAGCGCGCCGAGTTGCTGCCCGGCCTCGCGAGCGGCGAGACGATCGCGACGCTCGCGCTGCTCGAAGCCTCGGGCAGACAAGAAGCAGCTGCCATCGCCACCACCTGCCGTCGCCGCGGCGACGACTGGCGTGTCGCCGGTCGCAAGATCGCTGTGCTCGACGCGCAGAACGCGGATCTGCTGCTGGTCGCTGCGCGCGAAGCTGGTTCGTCGGGCGAAGTTGGCATCTCGCTCTTCGCAGTGCGCGCCGATGCCGCGGGTGTCGCCGTGAAGCCGACCGATGCTCTCGATCTCACGCGCAAGCTCGCGGAAGTCGAACTGATCGACGCTCCCGCAACGCTGCTCGGCGACGCAGGCGACGCATGGCCCGCGCTCGCGCGCACGCTCGATCTCGCGGCGATCGCCGTTGCCGCCGAGTCGGTCGGCGCCACCGCGCGCTGTCTCGAGATGGCGGTGGACTACGCGAAATCGCGCATCCAGTTCGCGCGCCCGATCGGCTCGTTCCAGGCGATCAAGCACAAGACCGCCGAGGTGATGCTGGAACTGGAATCGGCGCGCTCGGCGGCCTACTGGTCGTGGTGGGTCGCGGCGCAGCCCGAGGGCTCGGCCGCGGATCTCGCCGAGGCCGCGAGCGTCGCGAAGGCCACTTGCAACGACGCATTCCTGCGCGCAGCCGCCGAGAACGTCCACATCCACGGCGGCGTCGGTTTTACCTGGGAGTTCGACTGCCATCTCTACTACCGGCGGGCCAAGACGGCCGAGTTCCTGTTCGGTGATCCGCTTTGGCACCGCGCCCGTATCGCCACACAACTGGGTTTCTGACGCCATCGCGCGTAGCTATTGGAGATCGATCCCGAGCTGCGCGAACGCACGCTCTGCTTGCTCCGCCCAGCCGCGATTCGCGGTGGGACTCGCCGGGCTCGGATGTGGGATGCGGCCGATCTCGACGTCCAGTCCCGTGAGCGCTTGCCGTGCACGCGACTCGGCGAAGTGACCGACGCCGACCACGAGACGCGGTCGCAGCACGAGAATCGTCTCGCGCAGCGCGCGATCGCAGGCGCGTTCGAGCGGCGTGCGCTCGGCGGCGGGCAACTTGTCGGGCGTGCGATTGCGGCCGCTCGCTTCGAGAAAGAGCAACGGACAGTAGTTCGCGACGAAGAAGCGCGCGAAGAAGCGCTCGGGCTTCTCGAAGCGATCGCGCGCGAAGCCCCAGAGCCGCCGACCCGAAACCTCGCGCCGGGTACACGAAAAGCCGTCGACGGGTCGCTTCGGATGCTCGCGATCCGGCTTGCCGACCGGTGAATCGATTCCGAGCCAGTCGCGCACGAACTCGACCTCGCCGAACGGAACGCCTGTTTGCGCCATCCCGAACGGCCCTGGATTCATGCCGAGCAGCACCACTTCCTTTGGCCCTCGGCCGTAGCGAATCGTGTAGTCGCGGAACGGCGCCTGCGCATAGCGGAGCGGCTGGTAGACGTGCGTGACGGGCGCTGCGAAGCGCAGTCGCGACAACGCGCGCACCAGCGCGTCGGCGACGCCGACGAGATCGCGCGGGGTATCAACGCGCGGCATCACCGATCACGATCGGAACGCTCGAGTAACCGAAGCGCTGCTTTGCGGGATCTTCGTAGCTCACGATCACGACGCCCCAGCCCGCCTGTTGGGCCGCCTGTGCCGCGAGCTGGTTGCCGGTCGGCGCATCGCCGGTGACGCCCTGATCGCCGCGGGCCGGCGCTGCCTTCGCCTGGCGGGCGAGAGACGCCGTCGCAGCGGCATAGTCAGGCGAAGCTGTGGCGGTGACGACGCCGCGCGAATCGACCGTCACGCTCCAGCTCGTTGGTGCGAGGTAGTGCGTTTGCGCCGTCTTGGTGACGTCGCGCGGCGGCATGCCGGGATCCGCGAGTGCGACGGCGAGCGCGATCTGTCCGCCGCGCGCGACGCGCACGCCCCGCTGTGGGTCGATCGGCGCGCCATTTGCCGTCACCAGCAGTGGGACGTTGTTCTTCGGCGCGCCTCCATAGAACTCGTTGGCGACTGGTACGAAGCCCGTTGGGCTGCCGACGCCAAAGCGGATCGGAAGGGTCTCCACGTCACCGCTCCCGGAGCGTCGCAGCACCGCGAAATGCAGATGCGGGCCGGCGGAGAAGCCGGTGTGACCGCTGTAGCCGATCACTTCGCCCTGCTTCACCTGCTGGCCTGGCTTCACGATCGCTCCCACGCGCAGATGCGCGTAGTCGGCGAAGGTTCCATCTGCATGCAGGATCATCACTTTGTTGGCCTTGACGCCGAACGATGGATCGAGACCCGCTTCCGTGAAGCCATCACTCACGCGCACGACGGTGCCATCGCGCGCTGCCAGCACCGGCGTTCCCACTGGCATCGCGAAGTCGAACGCGAAACGTCCCGCGCCCATGTGACTGGACGGGCCGTCGACGCCCTGCACGCAGAAACGCGGGACCTCGAGTGGGAACGGCAGCCGGTAACGCGTCGACGCGTCGGGCGTAGGGCCCAGTGGCGCGAAGCTGTGGTAGGCATCGTTGATCAACACCGAGAGTCGATCCAAGAAGGCTTCCGGGGCCTCACCGGGCTGCGACTTCGCGAGCGCCTCGTTCACCAGCTTCGGAAGCTCGAACTCCTTGGGATCGACGTGGCGCTCGAGCATCCAACCGGTCGCGATGCGGATTCCTTCGGCCTCGCGCGGATCCTGCGCGGCGGACGGCGTAGCGATTGCGATCACTGCGATGAATGCCGCGAGTCCTACGCGCCTCATGCGTCTCCCTCGTCGTCCGCTGGATCGGACGGCTCGAGCTTCCACGGACCGCGCCGCGACGGCACCGACAGCGAGCGCGCCAGCGCGGTCAAGAAGCGCCGCCGCGTCCACTCACGTGCGCCGAAGCGCGCGAGATGATCGGTGTGGACCTGGCAATCGATCAGATCGAAGCCCCAGCGCGCTAGCTGTTGCACCAACACGACGAAGGCGACCTTCGACGCGTCGGCCCGATCCGCGAACATCGACTCGCCGAAGAAGCTCTGGCCGAGCGACACACCGTAGAGACCGCCCACCAGATCGCCATCCTGCCAGGTCTCTGCGGAGTGTGCGAAGCCGAGTTCGTGCAGGTGCATGTAGGCGTCGGCCATGTCGGTGGTGATCCACGTTCCTGCTTCGCCGCGACGAGGCACCTCGGCGCAGCGGTGCACGACGCGATGGAACGCGGTGTCGAGTCGCACCTCGAAGCCGCCACGGCGCAGCGTCTTGCGCAGACTGCGCGACATCACGAGTTCCGCCGGTCGCAGCACCATGCGCGGATCGGGCGAGAACCACAGCAGCGGCTTCTCGACCAGTGGCCACGGGAAGATTCCATTCGAGTACGCGAGCAGCAGTCGGTCCGGCGAGAGATCACCGCCGACTGCGAGCAGGCCCGACGGATCCGCCTGCTCGGGCGGGGGGAAGTGCAGCGCATCGCTGAGGCGGTAGATCGGCACCGCGGCAAGATAGCCGCACGGG
>CAYGWM010000052.1:0-25042 GCA_964353555.1 uncultured Spirochaetales bacterium | reverse complement strand
GTGCAGCGCATCGCTGAGGCGGTAGATCGGCACCGCGGCAAGATAGCCGCACGGGTCGCGAGACTCGCTACGAACTCAGGAGCGCGGGATCTTGTCGAATGGCACGTCGCGGTCGACGCGCGGTTCGCGCGGCAGGCCGAGCACGCGCTCGGCGACGACGTTCTTCTGGATTTCGTCGGTGCCGCCGGCGATGTGCAGCGATGGCGCGGTCAGGAACTGATGCTGCCAGCTGCCGTGTCGCAACAGCGCGTCGGGTCCCGCGAGTCGTAAGCCGAGTTCGCCGCCGAGCGTCAGGATGCGACCGAGCGCGAGTTTCATCACCGACGACTCGGCGTCCGGGATGACGCCGCGTCCGAGTTTCGTGACGACGCGCGCGTTCAGCAGGTCGAGCGTCTTGTTCCAGGTGAACAGGCGCGCGAGTTGGTCGCGCGTCACGCCGTCGATTCGTTCCTTGTTGGCGCGCGCGAACGCGGCGAGATCGTCGAACGAGAAGAAACCTCCGGTGCCGCCGAGCGCCATTCGCTCGTTGAGCAGCGTGGTCATCGCGGCGCCCCAGCCGGCGCCGACGGGACCGAGCCGGTTCGCGTCGGGAATCCGCACCTCGTTCAGGAATACGTCGTTGAAGTGCGAGCCACCCGACATCTGGCGCAGCGGGCGGATCTCGATGCCGGGCGCGTGCATGTCGAGCAGGAAGTACGTGATGCCCGCGTGCTTCGGCACGCTCGGATCGCTGCGCGTCAGCAGGATTCCGAAGTCGGCATAGTGCGCGCCGGAGCACCAGGTCTTCTGCCCAGTGACGACCCAATCGCCGCCGTCCTTGACGGCGCGCGCTGAGAGCGCTGCGAGGTCCGAACCGGCGCCCGGTTCGCTGAAGAGCTGGCACCAGATTTCATCGCCGCGTGCCAGCGGCTCGAGGTAGCGCAACTTCTGTTCGGGCGTGCCGTGGGCGATGATCGTCGGTCCGGCCATCGCAGTGCCGACCACGAAAATCGACTCGCCGAGCCCGAGTCGCACCAGCTCCTGGCTCCAAATGATCGCCTCGATCGGACCGAGGCCGCGCCCGCCGAACTCCTTCGGCCACAGGATCGCGCCCCAACCGTTCTCGTGGAGCATGCGCTGCCACGCCTTCGAGCCGGAGAGCAGCGCCTCCTCATCGACATCATCATCGAACGGGTGCTGCCACTTCGCCGGCTTGTGCGCCTCGAGAAAAGCCCGCGCCTCCGCCCGAAACCCCGCCTCCCGCTCCGAATCCCGAAAGTCCATCCACCCAAATTAGAACAAGTTCCAGTTCGGAGAAAGAGGAGAAAAGGGACAGACCTCGCGTGTTGCGTTGGGGACGTTCGTTGCGCGAGTTGCGAGCAGGAACGTCCCCAACGCAACCTACGCAACCAACGTCCCCGATGTTGCGCGAGGTTCCATGACGACTTTGCCGTTCTTGCCGCAGCGGGTGCTCGCGATCGGCGCGCATCCCGATGATGTCGAGTACTTCGCCGGCGCGACCGTTGCGCAGCTGCGCGACGCCGGTGCGCAGGTCGCGCTGGTCGTGTGCAGTGACGGCGCTCGCGGGGGGCGCGACCTCGACGACCCCGCCGCCGTGCGCCGCGAAGAGCAGCGACGCGCCGCCGCCGCGCTCGGCATCGATGACTGGCTCTGGCTCGCGCATCCCGACGGCGCGCTCGCGCCCGGCGATCCGTTGCGCGGCGAGCTGGTTCGCAGCGTGCGACGCGTGCGTCCCGAGCTCGTCCTCGCGCACGACCCGCGCACACTGTGGACGATCCTCGCCGGCATCGCCCAACCCGGTCACAGCGATCACCGCGCTGCGGGACAAGCGACTCTCGATGCGATCTATCCGCGCTCCCCGAGTCCCAACTTCCATCCGGAGCATCTCGGCGGCGACGACGTGTTGAGAGCGTGGTACCCACGCGAGGTCTGGCTCTTCGACACCGCGCAGCCCGAGCTGTTGGTCGACGCCGCCGACGGCTTCGCACGCAAGGAAGCGTCGCTGCGCGCGCACGCGAGTCAGGAGCAAGCGGTCGGCGGGCTCGTCGCCGCCGCGCGCACGCTGGGCACACATTGGGGATCGGCGGACCGGCTCGTCGAGGCATTCGTGCGCCTGCGACTCTACTGACTGCGAAATACCGCGCGCGCGCCGATTGCGGTGCCGAGCAGCACGAGCAACGAGCCGAGCAGCGTCGCAACGCCCGGAACCTCGCCGAAGAAGAGAACGCCCCATAGTGTCGCGAAGGCGATCTGCACGTACGAGATCGCCATCGCGCGACCGGCGGGCTCCAGCGCGAGACCCCGCGTGAGACACACCTGGCCGATCTGCGCGAGCACGCCGACGCCGAGCAGCGTGAGCCACTCCGTGCCGCGCGGCCAGACGCCCTGGGCGATGGTCGCGGGCAGCGACGCGGGCAGCGACACCAGCGGAAACCACAGTACGATCACCAGCGGATGCTCGGTGCTCGACAGCTCCCGCACGCCGACGTACGCGACCGCGGTGAGGAGTGCGCCGGCCAGTGCCGCAGCGACGCCCAGCGGATCGAGCGTCGCGCCCCCCGCATCGAAGAGGAACGCAGGCCGTGTCACCAGCAGCACGCCCGCACTACCGAGCAGCACCGACGCCGCCAGCGAGCGATCCGCGCGTTCGCCGAGCACGACCGCGGCGAGCATCGCGGTGAAGACCGGGTGCAGGTACTGGATCATCGTGGCTTCGGCGAGCGGCAGCCTCATCACCGCAAAAAAGCCAAAGGACAACGCGGCGTAGCCCCAGACTCCGCGCGCGAGCAGCAGCCAGCGCCGATTGCCGAGCGTGTGGACGCCAGCCCGTCGCAACATCGCGATCGAGATCACGATCGCCACGAGCGAGCGAGCAAACACCAACTCCTGCGACGGCAATCGCGCGCCCGCGTGCTTCACCAGCGCACTCATCAAGCTGAACGCGAGCGCGCATCCCACCATGAAGCGCACGCCGAGCGGGATGCGAGACCACACGGCGGCCGACGATAGCGGCTTGTCGCGCGCGACTACCCTAATGAGCGCATCATGCGCCGCAGCCCCCGCAACCTCGCCCACACACGCCGCCGCTCCGCTGCTGCGAAGCATCGACGCCGCCGCCCAGCACGAGGCGGTGGCGAAGCACGCTCGTCATCGCGAATGCGTCAGGTCCGCGCGCCGCGCGCCGCGCGGAAGCGTTCGTCGATCGTCGCAGCGACGAGCAGCGCGATCGTGATGCCAGAGAGCGCGAGACCGAGCTCGAATGCACGCGGGCGGTAGTGCATCTCGACGACGTGCTCGCCGGCGGGCACCGGCACAGCGCGGAACGCGGTGTTCGCCCGAAGCAACGGCGTCTCGACGCCATCGAGCGTCGCCTCCCATCCAGCGTAGAGGGAGTCGTTCAACACCAGCACTGCAGGGCTCGCGCCGCGCGTGCGGATCGTGATGTGCTCCGGCTCGTCGCGCTCGATCTGCGTCTGCGCCTCGGTGTCGTTCGCATCGGTCCACTTCGCGACTTCGGGCGGCAGCGGATCGAGCAGCACGGTCGTATGTACGTCGAAGCTCGGATCGACGAGGCGCACGAGCGCTGCTTGCGGATCGGCTGGCTGCGCTTCGGCCCGCACTGCCCGCCATGCCCGCGGCAGCGCGTAGGGGTTCTCGAAGACGAACGGTGCATTGCGCACCTCGAAGTCGCGGCGGTAACGGGCGTCGAACCACGGCGGTGGCGAATCGACGACCAGGAAGCGCACCGACATCACGTCGAAAAGCGCGGCGCGCGAAGGCTCGTCGGGAATCGACGCAGAGCCCCAGTACGGAGCGCCGAGCGTCGGCAGGACGCCGGTCTCGCGCTGCGGATCGACGCCCGCGTCGCCCTTCGCGAGGAACGTCATGATGCGGCTGGTCGCCGAGAGCGAGAGCGGCTCGAGGTCTTGTAGCGCAAGGATCCCCTTGCTCTGTCCGATTTTATCGGTGGCGAACGACCGCCAGTAGCTGCGCGATCGTATGTCTTCGGATCGCCGCACGATTGCGAGCTGCTTCGGGAGATCGGTTTTGGTAGTGAGCGCAGCGAAGAGGCCGCCGCTGCCGCGCGGCTGCTCGAGCGGGAAGACGTTCGCCTTCTGGTGGAAGAACAGCGCCATCGGCCACGCTTGCAGCGCCACCGCCATGCTGGCGATGAACGTCGCCGCGATCACGCCGCGCCGCCCACCGCGCTGCTCGATGCGCGAGATCCCGATACCGGCGCACACAGCGATGCCGAGCGTAGAGATCAGCCGGTAGCGGAACGGGAAGCGGAAGTCGCCGAGCAGCGGAAGCCGTCGCGCCAGATCGTAGAGCGGCGTGTGATTCGGAAACGAGATCGCGAGCGCGAGCGCAGCGACCGCCAGCAGCACCGCGGCCCGCGCGCGCCCGCAGCCGGCTAGCAGCACCGCGAGCAGTGCGAGGACGGGACTCGCGACGCCCGGGACTCCGCCGCTCACGCCTTGTCGCACGAGACCGCGAACAAAGATCTCGATGTCGTACATCTCGCCGGTGAGGCCGGCCGTGTGGTCGTCGAGCGTGCCCGGCGCGCGTGCGCTCTGGCGCATCAGTTCGATCGACGGCAGCAGCTGCGGAGCCGCGAGCAAGCCGCCGGCGCTGGCGCCGATCACGATCGTCGCGAGCGCCGCAATCGGAATGCGGCGCGTTTGCAGCAATGCGCGCAACAGCGACGCGCTTCCGGTGATCGTTGCCGCCAACGCCGTCATCACCACCGCGTATGGCCAGCCGACCAGGATCTGCAGGCCGAGCACAGCGGCGAGCGCGGCCGCGCGGCCAGCGCCGGGTCGCGCAACCGCGCGCTCCACCGCCAGCAGCACACCCGGCGCCCATGCTGCGGTGTAGAGCGTCGGCGGTGTCCAGACGCTGCTCCAGAGTTGCAGCGACGTCGCGTAGAGCAGCCCCGCTGCGATGCTCCCGACGGTGCCCGCGCCGAGGCTGCGCGCGAGCGCACCGGCCAGCGCTGCCGCCAGTGCCACGTGCGCGAACGCCAGCCACACGAAAGCAGGCTGCGACGGCAGCGAAAGGTGCAGCCAGTTCGGCGGATACAGCACACCCGTCTGCAGCGTGGCGAGGAAGGGTCCGCCGAGACCCTGGTTCGGATTCCACAACGGGAGATCGCCGTCGCGAAGGCGCGTGAATGCGTACTCCGCGTTGGGCCGGTAGTACGAAAAGTAGTCATACACGCGCGACGGACGCTCGCGCTCGAGCTCGACGTTGAACGGCTGCGTCGCGACCGCGAACCAGAACGCCGCGACCGCCAGCGCCGCGAAGATCAGCAACACGATCGACGCCGCGCGCTTCACGCGGCCTCCCGCACCGCGTGCACCGTCACGACGTCGAAGAGATTCACCGGGATCGAGAGTCCCGCGCCGGGCCAGCGCCGCGGTGCAACGTTTCGCTGCCGACCTTGCTCGCCTCTGGCGGCTTGCCCGAGCAGCGTCTTTCGGAAGCGTTCGACGAGGTAGCCGACGGGATAGCGCGACGCTTCAGCGCGGATGCGTTCGACGCGCAAGCCGTGCGCGGCGAGCAGTCGGCGCAAGCCTTCGCGGCTGTAGAAGAACACGTGTTCCGGAAGCGTGTAGAGATGCCAACGCACCCCCGAGACACGCGCAGCGAGACTGCCAACGTCACCGGTGGTGAGCACCAGGCGACCACCCGGCCGCAGCACGCGCGCTACTTCGGTCATCGCCGCGTGCGGCTCGGGCAGATGTTCGAGCACGTCCCACAGCGTTACTACGTCGAAGCAATCATCGGCGAACGGAACGTGCTGCGCATCGCCGACTGCGACCACCGCGGCGCGAATCGTCTCGGCGGCGCGTCGCGCGGCGGTGGGCGAGACTTCGAGGCCGACCGCGCGCCAGCCGAGGCGTCGCGCCTCGTCCACCGCGAAGCCGTAGGCCGCTCCGAGGTCGAGCAGTCGCGCCCCTTCGCGCGGCGCTCCGAGCGCGCGCAGACGACGCACGAAGTTGTGCCGCAATGAAACCTCGAGCGAAGCGTAGTCGTCGTAGCCAGATGCATGGTCGCTTCCCGCGAAGTAACCGGCGTCGTAGATTCCCGCCGTATCGAACGCCGCATCGGGTTGCCAGAACGCGGAACCGCAACTCGCGCAGGCGAAGATCGTGGTGCCCGCCTTGTGCAGATGCGGCGTCGCGGCCGCCGCGAGGCAGACCGGACAGCTCACGGCCATTGGGCCCCCTCGACGCGATCGATCACGTAACGCGGCCTTCGTTTCACTTCTTCGTAGGTGCGCCCGACGTACTCGGAGACGACGCCGAGCGACAGCAACTGCACGCCGCCGAAGATCAGCACCAGCACGACGATCGAAGTCCAACCGCTGGCTTCCACGCGGCCCATCATGTGCGCGACCAGCGCGAAGATCCCGAACAGCACGCCAAATAAGGCCGTCAGCGCGCCGAGTGCGCCGATCAAGCGCAGCGGCAACACGGAAAACGACAAGATGCCGTCGAACGCGAGACGCAGCATCGGGCGCAATCGGTACTTGCTCTGCCCGGCGAAGCGCTGCTGCACTTCGTAGTCGACGCGTGTCTCTGGGAAGCCGAGCCACGGCACCAGGCCGCGCACGAACACGAAGTGTTCTTCGAGATTGTTCAGCGCATCGACGACGCGGCGGTCGAGTAGTCGGAAGTCGGCGCCGCGTGGCACGATCGGCGTCGCGCTGAGTCGTGAGAGCAACGCGTAGAACGCGCCGCCCGCGCGTTCCTTGGCGCTGGTACGAACACCAGCCGGTGCCTGTCGCACGGTGTGCACGACATCGGCGCCAGCGCGCCACGCGTCGATCAGCGCGGGCAACAGTTCCGGCGGGTGTTGCAAGTCGCCGTCCATCGTGACGACGGCGTCGCCGCGCGCAAAGCGCAGCCCTGCCGAGAGCGCAGCCTGGTGGCCGAACGAGCGCGTGAAGTGGATCGCCTTCACATCTGGATCGCTGATGCGCAACGCGGCGATCCGCGCAGCCGTCGCGTCGCGGCTGCCGTCGTCGACGAAGAGGATCTCGCCGCGCACACCGGCATTGGCGAGCGCCTCGCGCACGCGACGCACCAGCTCGGCGACGCATTCCTCTTCGTCGAGAACCGGAACGACGACCGAGAGCGACGGATCCTGGGAGCGCGGGTGGGACGGCACGCGCGGACTTTACACCGCTGCCCTCCGGGAAGAAGAGGCCCATTGTCGGCCAGCGGACGACGCGTTCCCCCGGACAGAGCGCTAGCGTGAGATGACGGGGTGTAGCGATGACGTCCCCTCACTACGAACGACTCTCCGCTCTCGACGCCGCCTTCCTCGAAATCGAGGATGAGAGCTGCCCGATGCACGTCGGCGCGGTTGCAATCTTCGACGCCGCACCGCTCACGCGACCCGAAGGCGGCATCGACATCGACCGCATCCGGGCGCTCGTCGAGTCGGTGCTGGTTCCGCGCTATCGCCAGCGCATCGCGCGGATCCCCGTCATCAACCACCCGATCTGGGTGGACGACGCGCGTTTCAACCTGCACTACCACCTGCGGCACCTCTCGCTCCCCGCGCCGGGCGACGACCGCTTGCTGAAGCGCTTGGCCGGCCACGTGATGTCGCTGCCGCTCGATCACAACAAGCCGCTTTGGGAGCTGTGGGTCGTCGAGGGATTGGCGGATGGCCGCTTCGCGATCATCACGAAGACGCATCACTGCATGATGGACGGCGTCGGCTCCGCCGAGCTGATGGTCGCCACGATGGGGACGCGTCCGAGCGCGACGCTGCCGAAGGCGAAGCGTTGGCGGCCGCGACCGGCGCCGACTCCGCTCGACCTCGTCGCGGGGGAGCTGCGCCGCAATTTCGGCGGCGGGCTCGCCGCGCTGCGCGCCGCACCCCGCGCACTGGTGCACCCGCTTCGAAGCGCGGAACTGCTCCGCGAAGCCTTGGCCGGTGTCGGCGAGGCGTTCGGCGCGAGCTTGCATCAGGCGTCGGCGACGCCGCTCAATGTCGAGATCGGTCCCCACCGCCGCTTCGACTGGCTGCGCTTCGACCTCGCCGACGTGAAAGACGTGAAGAAGCGCCTCGGCGGTACCGTGAACGACGTCGTGCTGGCCACCGTGGCGGGTGCGCTGCGGCGCTTCCTGCGCGGCCGCGGCGTGGACGTTGCGAAGCTCGACTTCCGCGCGATGCTGCCGGTCAACATCAGGACGCAGGACGACACCGGCGCGTTCGGCAACCGCGTGACGATGATGGCCGCACAGCTTCCGCTCGCCGAGCGCGACCCGCGCAAGCGACTCCAGCACGTGATCGAGACCACCCGCGAGCTCAAGGCGTCGAAGCAGGCGCGCGGGGTCGAGATCCTCGAGGAGATCAGCGAACTCGGGCTGACTACGCTGTTCGCGCAGTTCGCTCGGTTCAGCGCGCTGGTGCGGCCGTTCAACGTGGTCGTCACCAATGTGCCGGGTCCCCAGTTCCAGGCCTTCCTGCTGAGCGCGCCGCTCGTCGAGGCGTATCCACTGGTGCCGCTGTATCGCAACCAGGCGCTCGGCATCGCGCTGTTCAGCTACAACGGCGGGCTGTACTGGGGACTCAACGCCGACTGGGACGCGCTCCCCGATCTGCACGATCTGATCGATGCCCTCGCCACCGAGTTCGACGCGCTGCGCAAGGCAGCTGCGAGCGGATCGCGGCGCTGATTCCCGTGAGGACAGAACCGATGTTGAGGCTGCGGCACACGACACTGCATGGTCACCACGTCGGCTACCGGATGGCGGGCAAGGGCCCGGTCGTCGTGCTGATCCACGGCATGGCTGGATCGTCGCGCACCTGGCAGGGCGTGATGCGCCTGCTCGCGCGCGACTACACCGTCGTCGCCCCCGATCTGCTGGGTCACGGCGAGTCGGCCAAGCCGATGGGCGACTACTCACTCGGCGCCTACGCGAGCGGGCTGCGCGATCTGCTCGTCGGCACGCTCGGGATCGAGCGCGCGACCGTGGTCGGCCAATCGCTCGGCGGCGGCGTCGCGATGCAGCTCGCCTATCAACACCCGGAGCTGTGCGAGCGCTTGGCGTTGGTGGGCAGCGGTGGCCTCGGTCGCGAGGTCAGCTGGATGCTGCGGGCGCTCACGCTGCCCGGAGCCGAATACGTGATGCCGGTGCTGTTCCCGCGCTTCGCGCGCACGGGCGGCGAGAAGGTCGTCGCATTCTTCCGCAATCGCGGCGTTCGCGCCCCGCATATCGCCGAGATGTGGAGCGCGTACGCGTCGCTGACCGAAACCGAGAACCGCCATGCGTTCGTTCGCACGATGCGCGCCGTGATCGACCCGGGCGGACAGACCGTTTGCGCCAAAGATCGTCTCTATTTGGCGGCCGCCGTGCCGACGCTGATCGCGTGGGGCGACCGCGACGACATCATTCCGGTGCAGCACGCCTACGACGCCCATGCGCTGCTGCCGGACAGCCAACTCGAGATCTTCGAGGGGGCGGGACACTTCCTGCACGTCGAGCATCCGGCGCGCTTCGCCGAAGTGCTGCACGACTTCATCGCGCGCACGAAGCCCGCGGAGCGCGACTCCGGCACCTACCGCGAGTTGCTGCGGGCCGGCGCGGCCTGATCCGATCGGCCCCTTCGCGAGAGACAGCGCGGGTCTCCGGGAGCTGTACGCCGACGAATGGCAGGTCCCGGCCCTGCCGCACCTCAGTTGAGATATCCCAACGCACGCAAGGCCGCCTCGTCCTGCGGATCGAGAGAGGTGGCGCGCTTCTCGTGGCCGGCACGCGCGAGCCACGTGTCGAGGTGATGCCGTAGCTGCGCCACCCGCGGAGCGTTCGCGGCAGCGAGATCGTGAGTCTCATTCGGGTCGTCGTCGACTCGGTAGTACTGCCAGGCTCGTGACGCTTTCGCGAACGGGGTCCAGATCAACTTGTCGTGGCCCAGGAAGACGGCACGGAAGCGGCCGGCGACATCGTTGCGGACGAGACCGTGCACGAGATCCGGGTAGTACGAGTGACCGCTCTCAGCGAAGACCGGCCGCTCCTCCAGAGGCTCTCCGGCGATGCTGCCAGCGAGCGAGCGGCCCTCGAGCTGGGCGTCCAGCGCGGGCGAGTGGGGGACGCCGAGCAAGTCGAGCAGCGTCGGAACCACGTCGACCAGCGACACGAAGCCGGTGCGACGTCCGGTGGCGTGCCGCGCGTGCTGCTGGGGCAGTACGAACGCCAGCGGGACCCGCGTTTCCGCGTTGGAGACATAGTCGCCGTGGTCGAAGTAGAAGTCGTGCTCGCCCAGGCTCTCTCCGTGGTCTGCCGTGAACACCACGAGCAGCCGACCGTGGTAGAGCTCCTGCAGCCGCGTGACGAGCCGCTCCAGCTGGTCGTCCATGCTCCGCACGTCGCCCGCATACAAGCGCCGGATGTGTTCGTTCACGCGCTCGGGCAGCGGGTTGCGGTGGGTCGCCTCGCCCTTGGGCAAGTCCTCCGGGAAGGCGCGGTGAAGCGACGGCGGTTCGCCGGCGCGGGGCTGCCAGCCGAAGTTGAGCTGATAGCGGCCGCGGTAGCCGGGATCGAAGCGTTCGGCCCACTCGGGCGGCGGGTGATAGGGGACGTGCGGGTCGATGTAATGGACCCAGACGAAGGCAGGGCGCTGTGGATCGAGAGCGTCGATGTAACGCAGTGCTGCGTCGGTCGTGGCCGAGGCGGTGCGGGCGTCGCTCGCTGCATCGTAGACGTCGAAGCCGCGGTCCAGCCGGCGCGGACGCCCCAGCACCTGGTTCGTCACCACGGCGAGCGTCTGGTAGCCGCGCTCGCGAAGCACCTCGGCGATCGGGATCACTTCGGGGGAAAGGGAATCCGTGAGATCTCGCACCCCGGTCCGATGCGGGTAGGCGCCGGTGAGGAGTGACGCGAGCGCCGGTGTGGTCCGAGCCACGGGGGTGATGGCCTGCTCGAAATAGACCCCCCCCTCCAGCAAGCTGTCGAGGTACGGCGTGGTGGGCAGCGGCTGGCCGTTGAGGCTCAGGTAATCCGGCCGGAGCGTGTCGGCCGTGAGCAGCAGGACGGGCCACGGCCTTTCTTGCGTGCCCCTTCCGCACGCGAGCAGCGGTGGGGCGAAGATCTGTAGAGCGAGCAACAGGAATGCCAGCAGCGAGGTCGGGGCAGCACGGGAAGCCATTGCGCCTGCAGGCTAGCAAGCTGCGCTCGGCGCGGAGCGGCTGCTAGGCTCGCCCCGAAGATGAGACCCGGCTTCGCGCTCGCTCTTTGCGGGATATTCCTTCTCGGTCTCTATCTCTTCGCATCGTTCGGACTCGCGCCAAACGTCGACCTGCTGCGTTTCAGCAGTGGGATCCTCGACATGGACACGAGCCGCATGGTCCGGGACTGGGCTACGAGCGGCTCCGCGGTGCGAGCGTCATTGCACCCGCTGTCGAAGCTGCTGCTCGCGCCGATCGGGATCGCCTTGCGCGAGAATCCCCCTTCCGCGCAGCACGCGCTCGACGCGACGCGCCTGATGGTCGCCTGCAGCATGGCGCTCGACGCGGTTCTGGTGGGGTGGCTGGCTGTACGTCTGTCCGGCGGCGTGCGGTGGGCCGGCGTCGCTGCCGCCGTGATCAGCGGCGTTTCGTTCTGCTCGATCCTGATGGGGGCGACTCCCGAGAGCGCGTCGGTAGCCTGCCTGAGCGCCGTGGTCCCGTTGCTGCTGCTCGACCTGCGCTTCGACCGCGAGTTCTCGTTCGCGGAAGCCGTGGGCTGGGGCTTTGTTGGCGTGTTGAGCATCGCATTCACCGTCTCCCAGGGCTCTTGGTGGCTCGTCGCGCTCGGCACGCGGGTCGGCTTCCTGTTGCACACGGCGACCGAGCGCCGAGGAGCCGCGTTGCGACTCGCGCCGCGTCTCTTCGTGGCGCTGACCCTCTGCGTCGCCGTGACCTGGTGGGCAGCCGATCTCCAGGCGCGCATCTACCCGGGAACGCACGCATTCGAGTGGGCGCCCGGAGGGCGCGAGGCCGAGCGCGCGTACCTGCGTCTCGACGACCTGCAGCAACGCACGCTGTGGCACGGAGCCCGTCTGCTCGCCCATTTTCTCTTCTACGACTTTGCCGCGCCGTTTCCGACCTACTCGTCGTTCCTGATCGATTACCACCGGGTCTCGTGGTGGTCGCTCTCGATCGAGGAAACGCGGTTCCACGACTGGCAACCCTTGCAGCTGGTTAGTTGGGCCGCGCTTCTCATTGCGTTCGTGCCCGTCGCGAGGGGGATGCGCCATGCCGATCGCCGTTTCGTGGCGCCGCTGGTCGGGCTCGGCGGTCAGCTCGCGCTCCATGCGGTGTATGGTCGCGAGTACGTCCTCTACGCAGCCAACTGGCACGGAGTGCTGGTGGCAACCGCAATCGCTGCCGCGTCGAAGCAGGTCGGCGCGAGGTGGCGACACGCCAGCGTGATCGTCGCGCTGCTCGCAGCGATCCTGCTCGTGAACAATCTGCTCGTGATGCAGCGGATCTACGCCGAGTTCGGCGCCGGTCTCGAGTCCAGCGTACGGGACGCGCGCGGCGCGCTGATTCCAGCCTCGCGGAAGGAACAGCCGGCTCGCTAGATCTGCGCTCGCGGCGTCGGCTCTGCTCGCCGGCGCGCACACGCATAGCGCCCGCCGGCTCCGGCAACGCACAGCCGGCACCCAGCGGCTGCCGGTCGATGCTGAAGTCGGAGAACGTGCCCTCGGGCCCGATGCCGAGCGAGCCCGTTTCCGGGTACGTCACGATCGCGTCAGTGGAATCGGCGAACCTGAAATAGTAGTGGTGGCAACCGCTACCAACTCAGGAACGTGTTGATCGATACGCTCCGTTCGCCGGTGTGCCGCGCTACAGCGACATCGGCGTGCAGGCGCCGTCCACATTGATCAGCGACGTGTTCGGCGCCGCGACGTCGGAGAAGTTCGCCCAGGCCTCGAGGCTCTCCGCCTGCCGCGGCCACTGCGAGCCCGACGCGATCTCGTACTCGTCGCCTCCCTCGGCGCCGAAGCCAATGCCGCCGCTGCTCGTCAGCAGCTGGAAGCGAGAGCTGTTCTCCACGCTGAACGAGCACGTCGAACTCGCCGACGGCGCGAAGAGCATCAGGTAGAACGCCTGCTCCGGGCCGGCGGCGCTCGCGAGCAGCGAACCACTGGCACTGCTGCCGAACAGGCCGATGCGCCGATTGAACGCGAAGTAGCCGCTCTTGCTCAGGTGGGCAGCATGGAAACGCGCCGAGCGGTTCAGCTCGGCCTCGTAGCGCAGCGGCGGCTGCGGCGTATTGCAGGCGACTTCGCTGCAGTTCGCGCCGCACGCCATCATCTCGACCTCCGGTTCGACGCGGGCGCGACTGGTCAGCTCTGAACATTTTCGACATGTAGAGCTGGGTTTGGCGGACCCGGTCGTGCAGGCTAGTTTCTGATACACGTTCTAAAAATGGAGACGCTCCATGGACCTCGAACTCGCTCCCGAACACCGCGCGCTGCAGCAAGAGCTACGCGCCTACTTCGCGGCGATGATGACTCCCGAGCTGCTGAATGAGATCAAGGGTACGGAGGGCGGCGGACCGCTCTACCGCGTGGCGCTCAAGAAGATGGGCGCGGACGGCTGGCTGGGGATCGGCTGGCCGAAGGAATACGGCGGGCAGGCTCGCACGCCGATCGAGCAGATGATCTTCTCCGACGAGGTGCAGAGCGCGGGCTACCCGTTGCCGTTCCTGACGCTCAATACCGTCGGGCCGACGATCATGAAGTACGGGTCCGACGCGATCCGCAACGATTTCCTGCCGCGAATCCTCGCGGGCGAGGTTCACTTCTGCATCGGCTACTCGGAGCCGGGCGCGGGTACCGACCTCGCGTCGCTGACGACCAAGGGCGTGCGCGACGGAGATGAGTGGGTGATCAACGGGCAGAAGGTCTTCACCTCGCTCGCCGATTTCGCCGACTACGTCTGGCTCGCGGTGCGCACCGATCCGCAGGCGCCGAAGCACCGCGGCATCTCGATGTTCATCGTGCCGACCTCGTCGCCGGGCTTCAAGCTGACGCCCACCTGGACGATGGGCGACGTGCGCACCAACACGACGTACTACGAGAACGTGCGCGTGCCACACGGCAACCTCGTCGGCGGTGAGAACAACGGCTGGGGCCTGATCGTGTCGCAGCTGAATCACGAGCGTGTGTCGCTGACGCCGGCGGGGCCGTCGATGAAGATGCTCGGCGAAGTGCGCGAGTGGGCGCAGACCACCAAGCTCGCCGATGGCCGCCGCGTGATCGATCAGCCGTGGGTGCGCGATTCGCTCGCCTGGGTGCACGCAAAGCTCGAAGCGCTGCGGCTGATGCAGTGGAAGCTCGCGTGGAGTCTCACGCAGGGCGCGCTGCATCCCGCCGACGCTTCAGCCGTGAAGATCTACGCGACGGAATTCTACGTGCAGGCGTACCGCAAGCTGATGGAGGTGCTCGGCCCGGCGGGCACGGTGAAGGACGGCTCGCCCGGCGCGATCTGCCGCGGTCGACTCGAACGCATGTACCGCGCCACGCTGATCCTGACCTTCGGCGGCGGCACCAACGAAGTGCAGCGCGACATCGTCGCAATGGCCGGCCTCGGCCTGCCGCATTACAAGAGCTGAGGAACCACGATGGACTTCGCTTTCTCCGACGAGCAAAGCGCGCTGCGCGAAGTGGCTCGCAAAATACTGGAAGCCGAGTGCGCGCCGGAGCGGCTGCGCGAGATCGAGAAGAGCGACGAGCGCATCGACCGCCGGCTGTGGGCCGAACTCGCGAAGGCGAACCTGCTCGGCGCTGCGCTGCCCGAGGCGTACGGCGGTAGCGACTACGGCTTCTTCGAGCTCTGCGTGCTGCTCGAGGAGATCGGTCGTAGTGTCGCGCCGGTGCCGGCCTGGGCGACACTCGTGTGCGGCGCGCTGCCGATCGCGCGCTTCGGCAGCGACGCGCAGAAGCAGCGCTGGCTGCCGGGCGTCGTCGCCGGCGACGCGATCCTCACCGCCGCGCTGCAGGAAGCGAACAACGTCGATCCGCTCGCGCCGGTGACGATGGCGACGAAGGACGGAAGCCCGCGCCAGCCCTCCGGATCATCGGGCTGGAAGCTCAGCGGCGAGAAGTTCTGCGTGCCGGCGGCTTTCGTCGCGGAGCGCATTCTCGTTCCGGCGAGCACGGGCGAGGGCAAGGTCGGGCTGTTCCTCGTCGACCCGCGCGCGAAGGGCGTGAAGCTCGAGAAGCAGTTCGTCACCGATCGCGAGGTGCAGGGCTCGCTGACGCTCGATGGCGTGCAAGTCGCCGCCGAGGATGTGATCGGCGATCCGGCCGCGGGCCGCGCGCAGCTGCAGTGGCTCGTCGAGCGCGCCGCGGCGGCGCTGTGCGCGATGCAGGTCGGTGTCGCCGACCGCGCGCTGCGCATCACAGCAACCTACGGCGCGGAGCGGAAGCAGTTCGACCGCCCGATCGGCTCGTTCCAGGCGTTCCACACGCGCGCCGCAGACGCCTACGTCGAACTCGAAGTGCTGCGCCTCGTGACGTGGGAGGCGGCGTACCTGCTCTCGAAGCACGAAACCGCGACGGACGCCGTTGCGATCGCGAAGTTCTTCGCGGGCGAATCGGCGCACTACGTCACGTATGCGGCGGAGCATCTGCACGGCGGCATCGGCGCCGACATCGATTACCCCGTGCACCGCTACTACCTGTGGTCGCGGCAGATCGAGCTGACGCTCGGCTCGGGCGCGAGCCATCTCGCGGCGCTCGGCGATCGGCTGGCGCGCTAGGTCCGGCGAGTTCTCGCTGCTCGGCTGCGCCTCGCTACGCGGGAACCTGATCGTCTAACGCTTCGAGAGCGCTCGCAGCGCGCGCGGCACCTCGTCGATCGACGCGAGGAACTCTTGCACGCGCAGCGCCGCGAACTCCTCGCGCTGCGAAGGGCCCGTCAGCACCGCGACGAACGCGACGCCGGCGCGCGTCGCGGCTTCCGCATCCACCGGGTGATCACCGACGTAGAGCGCGCGATCGGCGCCGACGTCGAGTCGCGCGAGCGCTGCGTGCAGCGCGTCGGGTGCGGGCTTCGCCGCGGCGACGTCGTCGTGGCCAATCACGACGTCGAAGAGTGACGCCACGCCGTCGCGCTCGAGCACGCCCTCGATGTGGCTGCGCTTCTTGGTCGAGCAGATGGCCGTCACGACGCCCGCGTCGCGGCACGTCTGCACCGCTTCGAGCGCGCGTTCGAGGAAGCGCGTGCTCGGCACCATCACGTCGGCGGCGCGCTCGCGGAATGCGTCGAAGAAGGTCCGCACGACGAGCGGATCGTCGACGCCGTGCAGGATCCGCAGCGCTTCGTCGAGCGTGAGTCCAATCGTCCGGCGCACGCGCTCGGCATCGACGTTCGGCAGGCCGACGCGCTCGAAGCCATGTGCAAAGCACTCGACGACGCCGGCGGAGGAATCAGCGAGTGTGAAGTCGAAGTCGAAGAGGACGGCGCGCATCGTGCGCAGGGTTACGGCGTCGCGGGTGGCGGTAAAGGGGCACCCTCGAGCGACGCGAGCAGCGCGCGCGCCTGCGGATCTTGCGGCGCGAGTTCGACCAGCTTGCGCGCCCAGCCGAGCGCCGCGTCGCGATGGCCGCGCGCCTGGTTCATCGTCGTGAGCGCCGAGACGAGGTCGATGTCGCCGGGGTGCAGCGCGTGAGCGCGTTCGAGTTCGGCGATCGCCTGGGGGCCTTGACCGGAGCTGTCGAGCGCGACGGCGTAGACGTACGCGTAGCGACTGGAGTCGGGATCGAGCTTCGCCGCGCGGGCGAATGCGGGCACCGCTTCGGGCAGTCGCTTCGTTCGCACCAGCACGAGGCCGAGCGCGTGGTGCAGGTCGGCCGAGTCCGGCACGACCTCGAGTCCCTTGCGCAGCACGCGCTCGCCGTCGGCATCGCGATTCTGTGTGCGATACAGATCGGCGAGATTCACGTAGATCGGCGGCAGCGCGGGCGTCTGGCGCAGCGCGGCCTGGTAGAGACGCTCGGCCTCCGCCGTGTCGCCGCCTTCGATCGCGAGCACGGCCAGGTTGAGGAGTCCTTCGGGCCGATCGGCGTTGAGCTGCTGTGCTGCTCGGTACTCGTCGAGTCCCGACGCAACCATGGGTCGCAGCGCTTCGGGCACCTGCGTCGCCGGCACCGACGCGAGCGCGCGCGCCGCGTCGCTGCGCACGGTCCGCACCGGATCGGCGAGCAGCGGCGCCGCGAGCGGCACGCGCATGCGCGGATCGACGTCGGCGACCGCATTCAGCGCGGCGTCGCGCAGCAGCGGATCCGGATCCGCGAGCGCGTTCTGCAGCACCGGGCCGGAATCCGGCGAGAGGTGGCTGCGCAGCAGCGACAGCGCCGTGGCGCGCGCGATCGCGGGCTGCGCCGAATCGCTCGCGAGCTCCATCAGCGCGCGCTCCGCGCCCGGCAGATTGCGGCGGCCCGCGTGGATCGCCTCGCCGTAGTGCTTCGTGTTCGCGCGCGCCGGGCCGTACCACTTCGAAGTGGCATCAGCCGCCCACTGCGGCGACTCCTTCGTGTGGCAGCCGTTGCACGCGTTCGGCGTTCCGATCTTCACGGTCAGATCGGGGCGCGGCGCGCGGATCGCGTGATCGCGGCGCTCGTCGATCACCATGTAGAGCTTCGCCGGCATGTGGCACGCGATGCAGCTCGCGCCCTTCGAGTGGGCGGGATGGTGGTGATGCGCCGGCGTCGCGAACCTTGCGGGCAGGTGGCAGTTCGCGCACACCGCGTTCGGATCGCTCGTCACGCCGTGCAGCTTGCCGCTGTGCGAGTCGTGGCAGTCGCTGCACGTGACGCCCGCCGCGAACATCCTGCTCTGCGAAAACGAACCGTATTCGTAGACCTCGTCCTCGATCTGCCCGTCGGCGTGGTAGAGCGACGCTTCGAGCAGCGCGGGCCGATGCGTATCGAGCAGCGGCCCCCCGAAAACGTAGTCTTCGCTGACGACGCCGCGCCGCGAATGACACGGCGCGCAGGTCTCCACCTCGACGTGCGACGCAAGCGGCGGATTGCGCTTCGCGATCCCCGTCTCGGGATTCATCACCCAGCGCGCCGGATCGCGGCGGCCGAGATCCACCGTGAGTCCGGCCTTATGGACCTCGCCGCTCGCCTGCGGCTCGCTACGCGGGACGAGGGAGTTCGTCGGTTCGAGCTTCGGATCGGAATCCGGCCCGCGGTTCGCGCCCGCCTTCGCCCACTCGACGTGATTCGAGCCCGGCCCGTGACACGCTTCGCAGCCGACGTTCAGCTCCGACCACTTCGTGTCGTAGCGATCCTGCGCAGCGTCGTAGTTCTTGCGCAGGTTCGTCGAGTGGCACGCGGCGCACATCTGGTTCCAGTTGCTCGCGACGCCGGTCCAGTGCAGCAGATCGCCCGGCGGAATCTTTTCGTCGGGTTGCAGCGAGAACCAGCGCTGGCCTCCTTCGGCCGTCGGCCGCGTATCCCACGCGACCGGCGGCGCCTGGAAGCGGCCATTCGGAAACGCGACGAGATATTGCTGCAACGGCGCGACTCCGAAGGTGAAGAGCACCTCGTAGTCCGCGAGCTTCCCATCCGGCCCCGCGGTGCGGATGAAGCGCTTGCCGTCCCGCTTCGTGAAGGTGGTGGTGACGCCGAAGTGGGTCAGCGTCGCGCCATCGAAGCGGCCGAGCACGGTCGCGTCGTTCGCCACCTGCATCGCGAGAGCGTGATGCGAGCCGCGCCACGCGGCGGTCGCTTCGGCGTGGCAGCCAGCACAGCTCGCGGAGCCGACGAAGGTGGCCGGCGCAGCGATCGCCGCCGGTGCGAGCAGCAGCATCGCGAGGGCGAACGCGGCGCGGATCAATCGCGCCCCGCTCGGTCCGCTGCCACCTGGGGAATATCACGGTGCCGCTGCTGCAACATCCTGCTCGACTCCCCGTACTCCCGGTCGGACTCGATCCGACCGTCTAGTGAAGCAGATCGCGATCGAAAAACCCGGCGGCTGCGCGCCCGGATCCGCTGCCGGATTCCGTGACGCGGATCGCATGGACAGCTCGGAAAAGTTGCGTAGGATGCGCATCGCACCCACCCGTTTCCGTTGGGCGCGCGTGTGCCCCCCATGCGACCCGGTCGGTCGCACAGAGGAGAGATCCATGCAGCTTCGTTCCGTCTCGCCCGGCAAGCGCTTTCTCACGTTCGCGCTGGCCATCCAGGCGGCGTTCGTCGCGACGATCGTCGGGGCTGCGCCGGCGGCTGCCGCCGACAAGAAGCCCAACATCCTCGTCATCTGGGGTGACGACGTCGGCCTCTGGAACATCAGCCACAACAGTCGCGGCATGATGGGCTACCAGACGCCGAACATCGATCGCATCGCGAAGGAAGGCGTCGGCTTCACCGACTACTACGCCCAGCAGAGCTGCACGGCAGGACGCGCCGCCTTCATCGGCGGCGTCGTGCCCGTTCGCACCGGCATGACGAAAGTCGGCCTGCCCGGCGCCAAGGAAGGCTGGCAGAAGACCGACGTGACGATGGCCACCGTGCTCAAGAGTCAGGGCTACGCCACCGGGCAGTTCGGCAAGAACCACCAGGGCGATCGCGACGAGCATCTGCCCACGATGCACGGCTTCGACGAGTTCCTCGGCAATCTCTATCACCTCAATGCGGAAGAAGAACCCGAGAACGAGGACTATCCGAAGGATCCGGAGTTCCGAAAGAGATTCGGTCCGCGAGGCGTGCTGAAGACCCGGGCCGATGGCAAGGGCGGCCAGACCATCGAGGACACCGGCCCGCTGACGAAGAAGCGCATGGAGACCATCGATGACGAAACGATTGCCGCCGCCAAGGACTTCATCACGCGCCAGGCCAAAGCCGGTACGCCGTTCTTCTGCTGGTGGAACGGCACGCGCATGCACTTCCGCACGCATGTGAAGGCGGAGCATCGCGGCATCTCCGGCCAGGACGAGTACAGCGACGGCATGGTCGAGCACGACATGCACGTCGGCGAGTTGCTGAAGTTGATCGACGACCTCGGCCTCGCCGACAACACGATCGTGCAGTACTCCACCGACAACGGACCGCACTTCAACACCTGGCCGGATGGCGGCACCACCCAGTTCCGCAGCGAGAAGAACTCGAACTGGGAGGGCGCCTACCGCGTGCCCGCGTTCGTGCGCTGGTCCAAGCATTTCCCGGCTGGCACGACGCTGAACGGCATCGTTTCGCACGAGGACTGGCTCCCGACCTTCGCCGCGGCTGCGGGCGCACCCGACGTGAAACAGAAGCTCCTACAAGGCACGGAACTCAATGGCCGCACCTACCGGAATCATCTCGACGGCTACGACCTGCTCGACTACTTGAGCGGCAAGGCGAAGGCGCCACCGCGCAACCAGTTCATCTACGTCAACGACGACGGCCAGGTCGTCGCGATGCGCGTCAACGACTGGAAGGCCGTGTTTCTCGAGAACCGGGGCGAGGCGTTCGGCGTGTGGCGCGAGCCGTTCATCGAGCTGCGCGTTCCCCTTCTGTTCAACCTGCGCCGTGATCCGTTCGAGCGGGCGCAGCACAACGCGAACACCTACAACGACTGGTTCCTGGATCGTCCGTTCGTGGTCGCGCCGATGCAGCAGTTCGTCGCGAACTTCCTGATGAGCATGAAGGAGTATCCGCCCAGCCAGACGGCGGGTTCCTTCAACCTGGAGAAGATCCAGAAGCAGATCGAAGCCGGCGCTCGCGGCAATTGATATCGAGGCGAATCAATCACCGACCTTCCTACTGGGCCGCACCCGTCCCAATTGGGTGCGGCCCCGTCGAGAGGAGAGCCCGCCATGACAGGGGAGTGCCCGTGAAACGAAATCCCGTCGGCTACGTGCTGGGGCTGATGGTTCTGTTCGGTTCCGCCGCAGGGGCACAAGACGTCCTGCCGCGACCCGAGCAACCCTTCGGCGGCCGCATCGGCGTCACGACGGCCGACTCCGTGAAGGACTTCCCGAAGGAAGTCGGAGCACCGAAGGGCGCGCCCAACATCCTGGTGATCCTCACCGACGACGTCGGCTTCGGCGCGTCGAGCACCTTCGGCGGGCCGATCCCGACACCGACGATGGATCGGCTCGCACAGGCGGGTCTTCGCTACACGCAGTTCCACACCACGGCGCTGTGTTCGCCGACGCGCGCGGCGCTGCTCTCCGGCCGCAATCACCACACGGCTGCGACGGGCGTGATCATGGAAGCCGGCACCGGCTTTCCCGGTTACAACACGCTGATGCCGAAGAGCGCGGGCACCTTCGCCGAGGTGCTGCGGCAGAACGGCTACAGCACGGCCTGGTACGGCAAGAATCACAACGTGCCCGACTGGCACGGCAGCCAGGCCGGACCCTTCGGCCTGTGGCCGACGGGCCTCGGCTTCGAGTACTTCTACGGCTTCATCGGCGGCGACACGAGCCAGTGGAATCCCGCTCTCGTCGAGAACATCAAGCCGATCGAGCCGCCGCACGACGCGAAGGACTACTTCTTCGACGTCGACATGGCAGACCAAACGATCGACCGCATCCGGATGCTGAACTCGGTCGCGCCGCAGAAGCCCTGGCTCGTCTACTACGCCCCAGGAACGGCGCACGCGCCGCATCACGCGCCGAAAGAATGGATCGCGAAGTACAAGGGCAAGTTCGACCAGGGCTGGGACGCGGCCCGCGAGCAGACGCTCGCGCGGCAGAAGCAGCTCGGCGTGGTGCCCGCGAACACGAAGCTGACGGAGCGATCCCCCGGCATTCCCGCGTGGGACTCGCTCGACGCCGACCACAAGAAGGTCGCCGCGCACATGATGGAGGTCTACGCGGCCGCGCTCTCGCACGCCGACGCTCAGATGGGCCGCGTGCTCGACGCGGTCGACGAGCTGGGCGATCTCGACAACACGCTCGTCATCTACATCCAGGGCGACAACGGAGCGAGCGCCGAGGGCGGCCCGAACGGCCTGCTCAACGAGATGACCTTCTTCAACAACATCCCCGAGGACTTCGCCGAAGTGCTGCGCCGGATGGACGAGCTCGGCGGGCCGTACACCTTCAACCACTACCCGATCGGCTGGGCTCACGCGATGGACACGCCGTTCCAGTGGACCAAGCAGATCGCGTCGCACTTTGGCGGCACGCGCAACGGCATGGTCATTTCTTGGCCGGCGCGCATTCAGCACAAGGGTGGCATCCGCCCGCAGTTCCATCACGTGATCGATCTCTACCCGACGATCCTCGAAGCGGTCGGTGTGCAGACGCCGTCCGTGCTGAACGGCGTACCGCAGACGCCGATCGAAGGCGTCAGCATGACCTACACCTTCGCCGACGCGAAGGCGCCGTCGCGGCATCGCACGCAGTACTTCGAGATGCTCGGCAACCGCGCCATCTACAACGATGGCTGGGTCGCCGCGACGACGCCGCCGACGCCGCCGTGGGTAGCGGTCTCGGGCGACGTCCCCGTGCTCGACTACAAGTGGGAGCTCTACAACGTCGCCGAGGACTTCAGCGAAGCGAACGACCTCGCGGCGAATGAGCCGGCCAAGCTGCGCGAGCTGCAAGACCTCTTCCTCGTGGAAGCCAGGAAGTACGACGTGCTGCCGCTCGATAACTCCAAGGTGCAGCGCCTCGACACGACGAACCGCCCCAGCCTGACGCGCGGCCGCAACGTGTTCACCTACTACCCCGGCGCCGTGCGCATTCCGGAAGGCGCGGCGCCGGACGTGAAGAACAAATCGTTCCAGATCGCCGCGAGCGTCGACATTCCGAAGGGCGGCGCGGAAGGCATGTTGCTCACGCAGGGCGGTCGCTTCGCGGGATGGGGTCTCTACGTGCTCGGGGGCAAGCCGACGTTCTGTTACAACCTCGCGGGCGTCGAGCGCTACTGCGTCACCGGCAAGAACGCGATCCCCGCCGGCAAGCACAACATCGAAATGGACTTCGCGTACGACGGCCCCGGTCTCGGCAAGGGCGGCACGGCAACGCTGCTCGTCGACGGCAAGGCCGTCGGTGAAGGAAAGCTGTCGCGCACGCTGGCGTTCCGGATGTCGCTCGACGAAACGCTCGACTGCGGCGAAGACACCGGCACGCCCATCACCGAGGACTACCAGGTGCCGTTCCGATTCACCGGCACGATCGACAGGGTCGCAGTCCGCCTCGGCGACGCGGCGCTCACGCCCGACGAGCAACGCCAGTTCGACGCGATCCGCGGGCGCGGGGTGATGGCCGAGTAGCGCCTACCGCTCGAAGCACCCCGCCGCGCCTTGCTCCCTCCCCAACCGTCCGCAATAATTGGAACACGTTTCAATTTCGTTCCGCCGCCCCCGCGCGCCCTCCCGGAGCCCCCACCCCCGATGCACCTCGACCTCACCGCCGAGCAGCACTCGCTACGCAAGCAGCTCCGAGCCTACTACCGCGACCTCTTCACCCCCGAGCTGCGCGCCGCCCTCGACGCCGAGTGGGACGACATGGGCGGCTCGGTCTTCCGCCAGGTCGTCGCGCGGATGGGCGCCGACGGCTGGCTCGGCATCGGCTGGCCGAAGGAGTACGGCGGCCAGGGCCGCGGCCCGCTCGAGCAGCTGATCTTCTGGGAAGAGACGTACCGGGCGCGCGCGCCGCTGCCGATCATCGCCGTCAACACGATCGGTCCGACGGTGATCCGCTACGGCACCGACGAACAGAAGCAGGCGCTGCTGCCCGGCATCCTGCGCGGCGAGCTGCACTTCGGCGTCGGCTACACCGAACCGAGCGCCGGCACCGACCTCGCGTCGCTGACCACGCGCGCCGTCCAGGATGGTGATGAGTGGGTCATCAACGGCCAGAAGATCTACACGACCCACGCGCACGACGCCGACTACATCTGGCTCGCCGCGCGCACCGACACCGAGGTGCCGAAGCACAAGGGCATCACGATCATCCTGGTGCCGACCTCGTCGCCCGGCTTCTCGGTGACGCCGATCCACACGCTCGGCGGTGAGCGCACCAACGCAACGTATTACGCCGACGTGCGCGTGCCCGTCGCGAACACGATCGGCCCGGTGAACGGCGGCTGGTCGCTGATCACCTCGCAGCTCAACCACGAGCGCATCACGCTCGCGACGCCCGGCGTCGCCGACCGCGCCCTCGACGAGGTGTGGGGCTGGGCGATGAAGACGAAGACACCCAGCGGATCGCGCGTGATCGACGAGCCGTGGGTGCAGCAGAACCTCGCGCGCTGCTACGCGAAGCTCGACGCGCTGAAGCTGCTGAACTGGCGCTCGGCGTGGTCGCTCGAGGCGGGTCATCCGGCGATGGCCGAAGCGTCCGCGGTGAAGGTGATGGGCTCCGAGTTCTTCGTCGAGTGCTACCGGCTACTGCTCGAGATCACCGGTGCGTCGGGCGCGATCGTCGCGGGCGAGCCCGGCTGCATGTTCGGCGGCTTCCTCGAACAGGCCTATCGCGGCGCGACGACGCTGACCTTCGGCGGCGGCGTCAACGAGGTGCAGCGCGACATCATCGCCATGGCGGGCTTGGGCCTGCCGCGATCGCGGAGATAGGGATGGAACGAGCGGAGCTCGAGGCGAAACTGAAGACCTTCGCGGGACGCGCCGCGGGTCCGCCGTCGTCCGCGCCCGACGCCGTCAATGAGGCGATGATCCGCCATTGGTGTGATGCGATGGGCGATCGGCTGCCCGTATACACCGATGCCGATGCAGCCGCGAAGTCCGTGCACGGCGGTATCGTCGCGCCGCCGACGATGCTGCAGGCCTGGATCCTGCGCGGCATCGCGATGGCGTCGCCGAGCGACGACTACGACGACGGCCAGCTGCAGATCGGGCGGCTGCTCGTCGATTCCGGCTACCCGTCGGTGGTCGCGACCAACTGCGAGCAGGAGTACAAGCGCTACCTGCGACCGGGCGACCGGCTCGTCGCGGAGACGATCTTCGAAGCGATCTCGGAGCAGAAGGCCACCGGCCTCGGCATCGGCTACTTCATCGACACGCGCACCACCTTCCGCGATCAGCACGGCGACGAAGTGGGCTGGATGACGTTCCGCATCCTGCGCT
>CAYGWM010000051.1:20491-29307 GCA_964353555.1 uncultured Spirochaetales bacterium | reverse complement strand
AGCAGCCGGGCGCTGCGCCGAGGAGCCCAGCGACGAACAGCGATCGGAGGGCGCAGCGGACCCGCATGTTGGTTTCATCGACCAAACGCGCAAACGACCCGAGTTGCCATTGAGTTGCGTGGGGTGGGCCCGCCTCGATTCCAACCAGAGGGCCCAGGAAGAGGGAATGGCAATTTCAGCCAGCTGCGGGGCGGATCGGGCTTGGCGACAAGTTGGCGACAAATCGAGCAGCGAAGAGGACATCTCGACGCGAGGTAGATCGCGATCGCTGTGGCAATTCCTGGCTGAGCGCGAGAGCCAACGGGATCCAAGGATCGAAACGCCGCGGACGACGAGGGCCTGGGTACACAGCGAGAATGTCAATGAAGTCTTCGCGAATCGTGTAGTAGACGCCGTAGGAAACCGATGGAGGCGGGCGCGACGCACACGACCGTGCGCAACGACGTGCGACTCGGGATGCCGGACGATCCGCCCGAAGCAGGCTTCCAGGGCGCGAAGCAAGGCGTCGCCGAGACCCTCGCCTCGCAGCTCGTACCACGCGAAGGCCTCGTCGATGTCGAGCTCGGCGCGGCGCCGAACTCGAATCGGGAGCGTCACCGCAGCCGATGCCGGATGCGCTCGCGCACGTCCTCCCACGGCGAACCGCCCGAGGGATCCGCGTCCGCCTCGGCCAGCCGCCGCTCGAGGTCCTCGCGCTGTTCGTCAGTCAGCGCGAGCGCTTCGTGCTCATCGGCGATGCTGTCCCAAAGCTCCTCGACCAGCTCCAGCCGCTCGGCTGCGGAGAGCTTGAAGAGTTCCTCTCGAAGGGCGTTCGTCATCGCAACGAGTCTGCCTCCGACCTCCTGACGCGGCAAGCGAGGCGTGAACCGCGGGTTCTCCGGAGTTTCGCGGGCGAGCCGGAAGGACGCACAGGCGTGCACGAATTCGGCGTGTGGAAGCCCAGCGCTATTGCCGCCGAGCCCGGACTGCTCGCGACGGTCGCCTTCCAGGACGGGAGGCTCGCGCGCTCGCGCGAGGCGATCGAGAATGCGCTCGCGAAGGTGAGCAGTCCGGCGCGTCGCCAAGCGTCGCCGCCGTCCTGACGCTCCCACTCAGGGGAGCAACTCGATCTCCCCCGGTCGCCACTTCTTCGCGAACCAGGGCTCGAGCGGACCGTAGAGTCGCAGAATTGTGTTCCAACCCGTGCCGGGCAGTGTCTGCACCCAGTTGTTCTCCTTGCCGGCAGGAGCCTTCGGCCCGAAGTAGACGTCGACGGATCCGTCGGCGGTCGTGATCAGTCCCTTCTTCTGGCTGCTGACGCTCGGGAATCGTTGATCGGTCTGGATCATCGAGCGAGTCTGGTCGCTGTACAGGATCACGGACCAGAAGTCGGCGACGGGGACGTTCGGAGGGAGGTGCAGGCGGTAGCTCTTGCCGCCATCGAGTGGCTTGCCTTTCGAGTCGCGCGCCGTCCACGCGTACTGCGAGCCCTTGCCCACCATCTTCTCCTCCATCGCGGGCGTCACGCCGGTCGCCATGAAGTAGTAGAAGACGTAGCCATCGAGGTTGAGCACGCCCGGCTGGGATTCGAACTTGTACCCGCCGATGAACGGAAGCTGCCAGCTCGAGTCGGAGTAGTAGTAGTCGTCTCGGTCGCGCATGTGGAAGGCGACGGCGCGGGCCGTCGCGTCGCCGACCGCCGCGGCCTCGGTGAGGATCTTCTTCATGCGCTCGTCGGGTGCGAAGGGCTTGCCCTTCTGGATTCCGATCGAGGCGTAGAAGCCGAGGCGTACCGGATCGAGTGACTCGCTCGGTTCCTGCTGCACGACCTGGTTCAGCAGTTCCCAGTACCGGTAGTCCGCCGGATTCACCATGTTGAACGGCTTGCCGGACATGTCCACGAAGCTCACGGCCGGCGGATTGGCCGCGCTCGCGAGCGGGTAGACCTTGGCCGTCTTCTTCACGAGATCCACACCGGGCTTCGGATCCCCGTCCACCAGGAAGCTGCGCCAGATGACGAGGTTGCTGAACGTCGAAGGCCGCACGACGGTGTAGCCTTGGGGCACATCGCCCTGGTATCCGGGCGGCAGGATCAGGTACTTGCCGCCCTGCCCCTTGTCCGGCCCGACGATGCCGACGTCGACGACCCAGCGGTACCACATGTCGTTGATGAGCCCGAGCACCTTCGGCGGTACCTCGACGACCAGCGGACCGTTGCGGAGATCGATCCAGAACCAGGTGTAGGGCGTGTTGTCGTTCGCGGTGAGCTCGACCGTCCGCGAATCCACCAGCTGCTCCCAGATCGGGATCGTCTGGTTCACCGGGCCCAGCGACGCGATCGCGTTGAGGTTGCCCGCCTGGTTCACGGCTGGCAGCGCGAGCAGGTACGCCTGGACCGCGCGTTGGAAATCGAGGTTGTCGAAGAGCTTCCCGGCCGACGCGTCGTCAGGGAAGCCGTCGAAGAAGCGCAGCTTGCCCAGGCGCGTCTCGACTTCGTCCGGCGCGTTCACGCCGGGCGGCGCCGGCGTCGAGTACTGGACGCCCGGACGTTCCGGAGCGCCCACGAGCGGCTGCGCGACGACGCTGGCCGGCGCGCCGAGCACGAGCACTGAGGCGAGCGACCACCAGCCACGAAGAGACTTCATTGCGTTCCTCCTGTTCGCCTGGCTGCATCGGATCGAGAAGCACGCTCCAGGCGCGACGCGGGACGAGTGGTACAACTTTCCGGCGCCCGGGACTTGGCAGATCCGGCCCCGGCGTCCGCTTTCTCCCCTTCCGAGGCACTGGTCATGATCGCGTCGCCCGGCTCCGCGAAACGCAGCACGCCGGCCGTCGAGCGAGCCCGATCCGTCGCGCGCATTCCCGCCCGCCGCGCTCGATCGACGGATCGCCTCCCGTGCGCCACGGCCGCCGGCGACGTGCGCATCGGACCCGTTGCGGCGCTTCCTCGGATCGTGGCCGAGCTCGGCGCGAACCCTCGCCGCGTGTTCTCGCGTGCCGGCGTCCGCCTTGCCACGTTCACGGATCCGGAGAGCCGCATTGCCTTCGACACTCTCGGGCGACTCTTCGCGGAGGCCGAGGCCGCGACCGGCTGCGATCATCTCGGGCTGCTCGTCGGCGAGCGATTCTCGCTGCAGCAGCTGGGCGCGGTCGGCTCCTTGATGCGGAACTCGGCGACGGTGGGCGATGCGCTGCGCGCCCTGCTGATGCATCTGCATCTACAGGACCGCGGGGCCGTTCCGATCTTGTTGACGCCGTCACCGGGCTCCGCACTCCTCGGCTACTCGATCTACCGCGCCGGGCTTCCTGCCACCGCGCAGCTCTACGACGTCGCGATCGCGATCGGGTATCGCATCCTCGCGGAGCTGTGCGGTCCGAGCTGGAAGCCGCTGGCGGTCCAGCTCTCGCACGCCAAGCCCCGCGAAGCGGCTCGGTTCCGAAGGCTCTTCCGGGTGAGGCTTCGTTTCGATGCCGAGCTGTCGGCGATCTCGTTCGACGCGTCGTGGCTCGCGGCTCCGATCGCGGGCGCTGACGCGGCGCAGCACGAGCTCATCGCGAAATCGCTGGACCGGGCGCTCGCGGCGGACTCGTTTGGCTTCGCGGATCGAGTGCGAGGAGCGCTGCATCAGCTCGTGCTGAGCGGCCGGGCGTCGGCGGCGAACGTCGCGCAGATCTTCGGCATCCACGAGCGAACGGTGCGCAAGCGGCTGCGGCAGGAACGGACCACGCTCCAGCAGCTGATCGACGAGACCCGGTTCGAGCTCTCGCGCCAGCTGCTCGAGAACACACGCCTGTCCGTATTGGAGATCGGCTTGGCTCTCGGCTACGCCGAGCTCAGCGCGTTCTCCCGGGCGTTCCGCGGCTGGGCCGGCGCGAGCCCGCGCCAGTACCGGAGCCGAAACTAGGGGATCGCCGCTCTTCCCAACTCCGCGCACCGGCAGGATGTGGCAGCACAAGACCGGCGCGCTGACCGGCAGTGCGAGCGGTCAACACTGGACGGAGACGGGCGCGATTCGTCGCGCGATGGTGGGCCCGCCTGGATTCGAACCAGGGATCATCCGGTTATGAGCCGGTTGCTCTAACCGCTGAGCTACGGGCCCGCAAAGTCGGGCGACGCCACGCTACCAGACGCGGCGCTCGCGAAGGCAGTCTGGCCGTCGATTGCGGCAATCACCTCGGCGACCAGATCCTCGGCGCCCTCGTTGCCGTCGTCGGGAAGCGAGAGGCCGAGTCGCACCACGACGAGCTTCGCGGACGGCACCACGAACACATACTGCCCGCTGTGACCGGTCGCGGCGTAGGTGTCGGTCGGCAGCTTCGGCCACGGGCGTTGCGCGGGGTTCTTCGGATCGCCGGCGTTCAGCCAGAAATGCGCGCCGTACTGGCCATCGGGCGCTAGCGGGGTGGGCGTCGTCACGTAGCGCACCCAGCCTTCGGGCAGGATGCGGCGCCCGAACCAGACGCCGTCCTGGCGGTGCAGCTCGCCGAAGCGCGCCCAGTCGCGTGCGGTCATGAACACGAACGACGAGCCGATGAAGGTGCCCGTCACATCGGGCTCGAAGAATGCGCTCGTCATGTCGGCCGCGTCGAAGAGGCGTTCGCGCGAGAAGCGCACCAGCGCGCCGAGATCGTTGTCGTGCAACTCGCGCAGGATCCTCGCAACGATGTTCGCAGTGCCGCTCGAGTAGCTCCATACCGTGTCGGGCGGCGCTGCGAGTTTACTTTTTGCCGCGAACGCGCCGACGTCGCCGGACTGGAACAGCATGCGCGAGACGTCGTTCACCGCGCCGTAGTGCTCGTCGAACGCGAGTCCGCTCGACATCCGCATCAGTTGATCGAGCGTGATCGCATAGCGCGGGTCGTCCGGCGACGCCCACTCGGGAACCGGCGCGCGCTCGTGCAGCGCGAGGCGGCCGTCGCCGATCTCGATCGCCACCAGCGCAGCCGTCACGCTCTTCGCCATCGACCACGAGAGCATCGGCGTCTCGGGGCTGTAGCCGCTCGCGTAGCGTTCGGCGACGAGCTTCCCGTCGTGTGCGACGACGATCGCCGTCGTGCGGCGCACACGCCCATTCGCGGGAACCGGCTCCGTGAACGCGCGATCGATCGCCGCGCTGATCGCGGGCGGCGTGGGATCCGTCGGTCGGGCCGCGCCGCGCGGCCACGGAGCGCCGGCCGGCAGCGGCTCCCGCAACGCATCCACACCGTGAGGCAGCGCGAGCGACTCTGCCGTAGCGCCGCGCAGCAGCGTGCAACCGAGACCGGGGCGATGGATCGCGCGCGCGCGCACGAGCCCCCACCACGCGCGCCCCTCGGCACCATCTTCCGTCTTCGTGACACCGAGCAGCGATCCCATCGGCGCGGCTTCGGGCTCGATGTAGCTGTGCAGCAGATCATCGACGTTCTCGCCCGAGTTCCAGGCGAGCGAACAAGCGACCTTCGCGGTGAAGCCGGCACCGACCGTCGATGCGGTCGCGAGCACGCATCCCGTCGACCCCAGCGCGACGCCAATGAGTACGAGTGCGAGCAGCGTTCGGTAGCTGTGTGAGTTCAGCAGAAGGTCGCCCCGACCAGTTGCTCCGAGAGCGGCCACAGACGCGCGGCCGCTTCGGCATCGAGCGCCCACGGCGCGTAACCGACCTGCGACATCAGTTCCTTCGAGGGACCCGCGATGTGACAGTCTTCGAGGTAGAGCCCGCCGCGGCCTGCGAGTTCCGGCGCAGTGGCGGCCCACACCTGCGTCGCGGCGCCCTGCTCGACGGCCTTCCAGCGGAAGCCGCCGGCCGGCGCGCGCGCCATCAGCTCCTCGCGATCCTGCGTCGTCAGGTGGCGGCCGAGCTCGGTGATGATCGCGCCCGGGTGCAGCGCGAAGGCGCGCACGCCGTCGGCTCGCAGCCGGTGATCCACCTCGAGCGCGTGCCAGATGTTGGCGGTCTTCGCCTGCCCGTAGGCTTCCCACTTGTCGTAGGGTCGCTGCTGGTAGTTCGGATCGTCGAGGTCGACCGGACCGAAGCGGTGGCCGCTGGAGCTGACGCACACCACGCGCGACGGCGCCCCCGCGCGCAGCGCCGGCGCCAGCAACCCCGTCAGCAGGAAGTGTCCCAGGTGATTGGTGCCGAACTGCAACTCGAAGCCCTGCTCGGTGCGAGCGAGCGGACAGGCCATCACGCCCGCGTTGTTCAGCAGCAGGTGGATCACCGGATGGCTCGCGAGCGTCGCGGCTGCAAAGGCTCTGATGCTGGGCAGCGAACCCAATTCGAGCGCGCCGACGGTGACGGCCGTGTTGCCGGTAGCGCTGCGAATCTCCGCCGCGACCTTCTCGCCTTTCGCCACGTCGCGTGCGCCGATCCGCACACGCGCACCGCGACTCGCCAGCACGCGCGCGCTCTCGGCGCCGAGACCGCCCGAACCTCCCGTCACCACCGCGACGCGGCCGGCGAGATCGACACCCGCCGCGACTTCCGCAGCGGTCGATTCGAACCCGAAGCGCGACGATTCCTCCTGCTGCATGACGGCGGTCCTCCAGAAGTGGGCGCGACCGCGGGAGAGAAGCGCACCCGCCGGGCCGACGCACCCGCTGCCGCACAGGGCTAGGCTCGCTCGAACGATGGAATGGCTCACCTACGTGATGGCGACGGTCTTTTCGCTGCTGGCGCTCGCGTGCCTCGGGCTGATCCCGATCGGCCTCCCCGGCCTGTGGCTGATGATCGGATTTGCAGCGCTCGCGCAACTGCTCGACAACATCCCGTTCACCAGCGCGCCGTCGATCCACTTCGGCTGGACGCTGCTCGGCGTATGCATCGCGATCGGCGTCGCCGCTGAAGCGGTCGAAGCCATCGCAGGCGCAGCCGGAGCGAAGTATGGCGGCGCAACGCGACGCGGAATGGTCGGCGCATTCGCCGGCGGCGTCATCGGCGCGATCTTCTTCACCGGGCTGCTGCCGATCCCGATCGTGGGCACGGTCGTCGGCGGGCTCGTCGGCAGCTTTGCAGGCGCGTGGATCGGAGAGGCGAGCGCCGAGCAGCAGCGTCACCCGGAAGAGAAGTTCCGCGCCGCACTCGGCGCCGCGGCGGGCAAACTCGCGGGAACCTTCGGCAAGCTCGGAGCCGGCGTGGTGATCTGGCTGCTGCTGGTCTACGGCGCCTTCACCGCGTAGCGCCGGCGACGAGCGGCGATCCCGCTGCGCGTTGAGGCGCTGGCGCCGAGATGCCATGCTTGGGCACATGGCAGATCAACCGAACGCTTCACGACTCGCGGGACGCGCGATCGCGGTCATTGGAGGCGCCACCGCGGGCGCCGAGGTCGCGGAACGACTCGCCGAGCAGGGCGCATTCGTCGCGGTCTTCGAACAGAACCCGCGTCCCTACGGAAAGATCGAAGACGGCCTCCCGCGCTGGCACCACGAGCTGCGGCGCAAGGAGTACCGGACGATCGACGCGAAGCTCGCGCACCCGAACGTAGCGTTCGTTCCCAACACCAGAATCGGTCGCGACGTCGATTTCGAGGCGCTCGCGCGCAGCTGGGGCTTCCACGCGGTCGTGCTCGCGAACGGCGCGTGGCGCGATCGCCCGCTTCCGGTCGACGGCGCCGACGCGTATCTGGGTCGCGGCCTGGTCTACCAGAACCCTTTCATCATCTGGTTCAACCACGCCGGCGAGAAGGACTACCAGGGACCGCGCTTCGAAGCGCAGGACGACGTGATCGTGGTCGGCGGCGGACTCGCGTCGATCGACGTCGCGAAGGCGCTGATGCTCGAGACGACCCGCGCGAAGCTGCGCGAGCGCAATATCGAGGAGTCCGTGCTCGAACTCGAAGTGAAGGGCATCCCGAAGGTGCTGGAACGCCACGGCTTGCGCTTCGAAGATCTCGGGCTGCGTGGCTGCACGATCTTCTACCGGCGCCGCATCGAAGACATGCCGGTGGTCGAAGCGCCCGAGGGCGCCACCGACGATCGCCGCGCGAAGGTCGAGGGCACGCGCAAGAAGCTGCTCGACAAGGCCATGGAGAAGTACCGCTTCCGCATCGAGCCGCTCTCGGCGCCCGACGGCCTCGTCGTCGAGAACGATCGGCTCGTCGGCATCCGCTTCCGCAGGACGCGCATGGAGGGCGGCAAGCCGGTCGGCACCGACGAGACCTACGAGCGGCGCGGCCGCACCGTGATCTCGTCGATCGGCAGCATTCCCGAGGCGATTCCCGGCATCGACATGAAGGGCGAACTCTTCGCGTTCACCGACTGGGACCTCGGCCGACTCGCCGCGTATCCGAACGTGTTCTCGGCAGGCAACGTCGTCACCGGCAAGGGCAACATCGTCGCATCGCGCAAACACGCGACTCACGTGGCCGAGCGAGTCATCGCGAGCTTCCTCGGCGTCGGCGACGACGGGCACGCGGGCGAGGAGGCGATCTTCGACGGTGCACGCGAAGCCGCACGCAGCGCCGCCGACGGTGTCGCCGCGCAGGTCGTGTCGCAGCCGCCGCACGACGCAATCGCGCTACAGCAACTGCGCGCGCGCGTCGCAAGCCGCCAGCAAGCCGTCGGCTTCGCCGACTACCGCAGCTGGATCGAGCGCGTCACACCACCCGATCTCGAGTAGCCCACCCCGCCTAGTTCTCGACGAACGACTTCAGCAACCGAGAGCGACTCGGATGCCGCAACTTGCGCAACGCCTTTGCCTCGATCTGGCGGATGCGCTCGCGAGTGACATCGAAGTCCTGCCCCACTTCTTCCAAGGTGTGGTTGATGCGCTCGCCGATGCCGAAACGCATCTTCAGCACCCGTTCTTCGCGCGGTGCGAGCGTCGCGAGCACGCTGCGCGTCTGCTCCTCGAGATCGCCGT
>CAYGWM010000051.1:0-20391 GCA_964353555.1 uncultured Spirochaetales bacterium | reverse complement strand
TCGCGCGGTGCGAGCGTCGCGAGCACGCTGCGCGTCTGCTCCTCGAGATCGCCGTGCATGACGGCATCCTGCGGGTTCACCGAAGACTTGTCCTCGATGAAGTCGCCGAGATGGGAGTCTTCTTCCTCACCGACCGGCGTCTCGAGGCTGATCGGTTCCTTCGCGATTTTCAGCACCATGCGCACCTTGTCGAGCGGCATCTCCATCTTCTCGGCCAGCTCTTCGGGTGACGGCTCGCGACCGAGCAGCTGCACCAGGTAGCGCGTGGTGCGCACCAGCTTGTTGATGGTCTCGATCATGTGCACGGGGATGCGGATCGTGCGCGCCTGATCGGCGATCGAGCGCGTGATGGCCTGGCGGATCCACCAGGTGGCGTACGTGGAGAACTTGTAGCCGCGCCGCCACTCGAACTTGTCGACGGCCTTCATCAGGCCGATGTTGCCCTCCTGGATCAGGTCCAGGAACTGCAAGCCGCGGTTCGTGTACTTCTTCGCGATCGAGACCACCAGGCGCAGGTTCGCCTCGATCATCTCGCATTTCGCCTGATGGGTGCGTGCGCTGGCTTCCGCGAGCTGGTCGAGCGCCGCGCGCACGTCGCCCGGCGACATCCGCGCTTCGACTTCGCGATGCTCGCGCTCGGACTGGATCGCATCGAGATCGACGCGCGCCGCAGCGATGCGATCGGCGCTGTTGCCGAGCCGCATCAGCGCGGTCTTACCGAGCCGGCTGCGCCGCGTCGAGAGCACCGCTTCGGTGCGAAACTCGTCGGGCGGCATGCCGAAGGGATTGCTGATTTGGAACGCCATCGAGTCGAGCCGGTCGAACTCGCACGCGAGCTTGCGCAACCGTTCGGTGATCTCCTCGATGCGGGCCTTCGCGAAACCGGTCTCGCGCAACAGCGCGACGGCGGGGCGCAGTTGCTGGTCGATCTCACCACGCAGCCGGGAACGCGCGGCTTCGCCGGTGCGCGAGTTGGCCATCGTGCCGAGTCGCTTGCCGACTTCGGCATCGATGCGACGGAGCTGGCCAAGAGCGCGCGTGAGTGACCTCGCGCGCTCGTCCACCGGCACGGCGCCCGGTGCGGCTTCTTCTTGGCCGAGTCCGTCGAGTCCCTCGAGTCCGTCGAGGATGTCCTCGAGCGCGAGGTGCCCTTTACGGTGCTCGTCGCCGAGACGCAGCACCTCGGCCAGCCCGAAGGGCGTCGCGAGCACCGCGCGAATCTGCTCTTCGATGCCGATCTCGATGCGCTGCGCGATCGTGACCTCGCCCTCGCGCGTCAGCAGCGAAACCTGCCCCATCTCGCGCAGGTAGACGCGCACGGGATCGTTGCTCGATCCGGCGTCCTCGTCTTCGCGGGCGTTGTAGCGGGCAGCAGCGGCGGGACGCGGGCGCGGACGCGCCGCCTCGACCACCTCGATGTCGTTGTCGCCAAAGAGCGTCAGCACCTCATCGATCTGGTCGGAGGACACCATTTCGGGGAGTGCGCCGTTCACCTGCTCGACCGTCAAGAATCCCTTGCGACGTCCTTCGTCGAGTAACCGCTCGACGCCGCGCAACTCCGCGGCGGAGATCGGGGCACTGTCATCGGCTTCCGCTTCGGGCGGCTTCGTTTCGGCTGCTTTCGTTTCGGGTCGCGGCGGGGCGCTTCGGGCCTTGTCGCGACGGCGGGGCTGCCGGGATCCGTGGGGGGCGCTGGAGGACATCGGGGGGTCTCCTTGGGAACTCATGTCGCAGGCTCAGCGGGAATTGCGTGCGGAGGAATGGAGGAAAGACCTTGCTCGGCTCTTCGCTGCTCGTGGAGAGGGACGTAGTCTTGAAGCTTCGCGTCGCCGGTGGCGATGCGCTGCCGAAGCTCGCGACCCTGCTCGCGGCGGGCGCGCTTGCGCAGCGATCGCTCGATGTCGCGCAGCGCCGACTCGGCGAGTTCGGGCTCGATCGGATCGCGATCCTCGACCGCCAGCGCGCGCAGCTGCTCGGCGGCGGGCGCGTCGAGTCGCTCGGCCAGCGCGCCCGCGTCGATCGCGCCGTCCGCGTCCGCCATCTCGACGAGTGCAGCGAGCAGCCGTCGCCACCGGGAATCGGGGAGGAGTTCCACCAGCGCAGCGGCGTAGGCGCTGCGCGCCAGCACGGGAGACTGGATCAGCAGGCGCGCCGCGTCGCGCAGCCAGCGCTGTTCGGGACCTGCCGGCTCGGCGGCGGCGAGCATCTGCGCATCGGGGAGCGGCGTGTCGTCACGCACGTGGGCGGCGCCGCTGCGCTGCGCTTGCTCGCGTCGCACGAGCGCCTTCACATCTTCGGGCCGCACACCGACCGCGAGTGCGAGCTGGCGTTCGTGTTCGCCGCGCTCGACCGGATCGGTGATCAGCGCGAGCAGCGGCGCCACGGCCGCGACGGCGTCGGATTTCTCCCAGGGCGTCGCGTGCGCGTGTGCCGAAACGCGGCGGATCACCGCTTCGACCGCCGGCACCGCCGCATCGACGACCGCGCGCAGCGCGCCTTCGCCGTCGCGCGCTAGCACGCTGTCGGGATCGTCCTTCGGTGGCAACACGGCTGCGCGTACGCGCACACCTTCGGGCAACAAGATCGCGAGGCTGCGCTCGATGGCGCGCTGGCCGGCTTCGTCGCCGTCGAAGAGCAGCACCACTTCGCGCGTGCGGCGACGGAGCTGGCGCGCGTGTTCGGGCGTCAGCGCGGTGCCGCACGTGGCGAGCGACTCGGGCATCCCGGCGCGGGCCAGCGCGATGCGGTCGAAGTAGCCCTCGACGATGATCGCGCGCTCGCTGCGCCGGATCGCTTCGAGCGCTTCGGGCAAGCCGTAGAACGCCTCGCGCTTGCGGAAGAGCGGGCTCTCGGGCGTGTTCAGATACTTCGGTCCCTCATCGCCGTCAGGCTTCGGGGCGGCACTCGGAAGCACGCGACCGCCAAATGCGACGACGTCGCCGCGCACGTCCTGGATCGGGAACGTCACGCGGCCGCGCAGTCGGTCGTAGTGGCCGCCGTTCTTGCGCTCCGCGAGCAAGCCAGCGCGCTCGCCCAACTCCGCGGGGATCTGCGCGTCGCCGAGCGCGCGCACCAGCGCGTCCCACGAGTCGGGCGCGTAGCCGAGTCCGAAGCGCTGCGCGGCCTGGAGATCGATGCCGCGCTCGGCCAGGTAGTCGCGCGCGATTTGCCCGGCGGCGCCCACCAACGTCGTCCGGTAGTGGCTCTGCGCGGCGGCGGTCGCTTCGCGCAAGCGACGCAACAGGCCCGCTTCGCCGGGTTCCGATTCGGTCTCCGGGATCTCGATGCCGCACAGCGACGCGAGCGAACGGGCGGCTTCCGGGAAGGTCAGGTTCTCGTGCTTCATCAGGAAGACGAAGCCGTTGCCGCCTTCGCCGCATCCGAAGCAGTGGAAGATCTGCCGCTCGGGATGGACGTGGAAGGACGGGGTTTTTTCCTGGTGGAACGGGCAGAGGCCCTTGAAGCTGCGGCCGGTCTGGCGGAGAGAAACGTAACGGCCGACCAAATCGACGATGTCGGTGCGATTTCGGATCGCTTCGATCGTCTCCTCGGGGATCCGGCCCACGACAAGCCCTCCGCCCGCGATGATCCATTCGGGCTGGCTCCCGGATGAACTCCGGTTCGCGCCCCGACCGGCCGTCGGTCAGCGCGCCATCTTCTTCAGCTTCTTCAACGCCCGCTTGCGCGCGGCCGCTTCCTTCTTCTTCTTGCGGACGCTCGGCTTGTCATAGGCCTCTCGACGGCGCAGCTCCGTCAGGACCCCGGCCTTCTCGACCTGCTTCTTGAAGCGCCGCAGCGCTTGCTCGAAGGACTCGTTGTCCTTGATCTTGACCAGCGGCAACTCGGGACCCCCAAAGACTTTCAGCGATCCTCGGGTGCCCGCCATCCGTGATGACTGGCCTCTGAGGATGAGTGGCCTGCGGAGTTCAGCCGTGTCAACAACCACGTCGACAAAAGCGGCTCGAGGACAGGTCTACGTTCCCGCCTCCGCATGGTTTTTCGCCTCGGAATCGGTGTCATGCGGCCGTTCTGCGTGCTTCTGAGGACGGCAACGAGGCAGCGCGGGCGCTCGACTCGATTCGGTTTCCAGAGCGAAGGGGCACCCTAGCGAAGCGCCTTGGGGCGAGCAATGGAACGCTCACCCAGCATGGGGCGGGATCCGCACCACAATGCCCAGCTCGCGCAGTCGCGCCTTGACCGCCCCGACCGTCGTCTGCCCGAAGTGGAAGATCGATGCCGCGAGCGCGGCCTGCGCATGGCCGCCGCTCGGGCCGTCATCGAGAGCCGAGGCCAGATCTTCGGCGCTGCCGCCGCCGCCCGACGCGATCACCGGGATCGACACCGCGTCCGCAACGGCGCGGACCATCGCGAGGTCGTAGCCGGAACGCGTGCCGTCCTGGTCCATGCTGGTCAGCAGGATCTCGCCGGCGCCAGCCGCCGCCATCCGGCGCGCCCAATCGACGGCGTCGATGCCCGTCGGTCGTCGTCCGCCGTGCGTGCAGACTTCCCACCATGTGACCTCGCCGCTCGGCTTTGCCTCGCTACGCGGGACGCGGCGCGCGGCCTCGCTACGCGGGACGGTTGCTCTGCGAGCGTCGATCGCGAGTACCAGGTTCGCGGAGCCGATCTTCACGGCGCACTCGCCGACCAGATCCGGGTTCTCCACCGCGGCAGTCATGATCGACACCTTGTCGGCGCCGGCGTTCAGCAGATCGCGCACGTCTTGCAACGTGCGCACGCCGCCGCCGACCGTGAGCGGCATGAAGACGCTCTCGGCGGTGCGCTCGACGATGTCGAACAGGATGCGCCGGCGCTCGTGGCTGGCGGTGATGTCGAGGAAGGTGATCTCGTCGGCTTCCTGCGCATCATAGAGGCGCGCGACTTCGACGGGATCGCCGGCGTCGACGTGATCGACGTACTTGACACCCTTCACGACACGGCCTCGATCGACGTCGAGACACGGGATGATGCGCTTGCACAACATTCAGGCGCTCCGCGCGATCTCGAGCGCGCGCGCGAGATCGACGCTGCCGGTGTAGAGCGCCTTGCCGATGATCAGCCCCGCGACGCCCCGGGTCTCCGCGGCGCGACGCACGTGCTCTTCGGAACCGACGCCGCCGGACGCGATCACCGGAATCGCGACCGCACGCGCGAGCACTGCAGCGCCGGCGAGATCAGGCCCGCTGCCCATGCCGTCGTTCGCGATCTCGGTGTAGATCAGTGCGGCGACGCCCGCGTCTTCGAAACAGCGCGCGACATCGATCGCGGTGGTGTTGCTGGTCTCGAGCCAACCTTCGACCGCGACGCGCCCGCCGCGCGCGTCGATGCCGACCGCGATGCGACCGGGCCAGCGCTGCGCCGCTTCTCGTACCAACGCGGGATCGCGCAGCGCCGCGGTACCGAGAATCGCGCGCTCGACGCCGAGATCGAGCGCCGCTTCGATCGCCGCCAGCGAGCGCATCCCGCCGCCGAGTTGCACCGGCACGTCCTTCGCGGCCGCAACGATCGCGCGCACCGCGTCGCGGTTGTGCGGCGTCCCGGCGCGCGCGCCATCGAGATCGACGCAGTGCACGCGCGGCGCACCCGCGGCCAAGAACCCCTCCGCGACCGCCCTGGGGTCGTCGCCGTATACCGACACCCGTTCGTAGTCGCCCTGCGAAAGACGCACGCAGCGCCCACCGAGCAGGTCGATCGCAGGAATCACTTCGAGCAACAACGTCACCTGACCCGTGTTGGCGCGCGGCCGTCCGGCCGTGGTGCGGAAATCATCAGTTGGGCGCTACTTCGCCGCGAGTGGGACTTCGTTGACCAGCCTCTGCGCGCCCCAGCGCGCCAGCTCTTCCGAGGTCAACCAGCGCGTGCCGCCGCCGGGATACTGCGCGGCGGTCAGCGCGTTCGCGCCGAGCGCCACCTGCGTGTGATCGAAGATGGCGGACCAGAGCAGCTTGCCATCGGCCGCGCGGTAGATCTTCACTTCGAAGCCGACGCTCGACGGATTGACGCTGCCCATCGCCTGGCCGTCGCGATTGCGGAAGCGGTAGACGGTGCCGGCGATGAGCGCGTCGGCGCCGAATTTGTCGCGCGCGACCGCGATCGCGGCGCGGAGGTCCGCGCCGATCTCGTCGCTGCCGAGCGCCTGGCCGACGTCGGAGGACGGGATCGTATCGACGCCGCGCGTCGCGAAGCCCTCGGCCACGTAGCTCGCGACCAGCGACGTCGCATCGGCGGGCAGCGCCGGCGCGCCGGCGCGCGGTGCGGCGCGAAATGGCGCCACCGCGACGCGCGAGAGCACGAGCGGCTCGCCCGTTCCCGGTCCGCCGTCGCGCACCTGCACCAGATTCTGCGCGCAGCCAGCGATCGTCAGCGCGACGATCGCGATCCCCAATCTGACGAAACTCTGCATCGCCACTCCCCTCATCGGCACGAGGCCACCCACGTTGCGAACGCATCGAGCAGCCGCTTGCCGGCGGCCTGACTCTTCTCCGGATGGAACTGCACCGCGAAGATCCGCTGCTTCGCGACGGCGGCGGCAAAGTCACCGCCATACTCGGTAACCCCGACCACCGTCGCCATGTCCTTCGGCAACGAGCGGTACGAGTGCACGAAGTAGTAGTGGTCGCGCTCGGGCAGCGCCGCCAGCATCGGATGCGCGGAACCCGCGTGCGACCAACGCACCTCGTTCCAACCGATGTGCGGCACCAGCAATCGCTTGCCGTCGGGGGCGGTTGCGGGGAAGCGCTCGACGCGACCGCCGAGCACTCCGAATCCCGGCGTCGCGCCGTGCTCGTCCGCCTCGTCGTAGAGCAGTTGCAGGCCGAGGCAGAGCCCGAGATACGGGCGGCCCGCTGCGATAGCCGCGAGCACGGCTTCGTCGAGCCCCTTCGCGGCGAGGCTCGCGCGCGCGTCGCGGAACGCGCCGACACCGGGAAGAACCACCGCGTCGGCGCGACGCAGCGCCGCCGGGTCGCTCGTCACGTCGACGACGAGTCCCGAGCGTTCGAGCGCCTTCGCGACCGAGCGCAGATTGCCCGCGCCGTAGTCGACGAGCGCCACCTGGGGGAACGAACTCACCGCTACAGAACTCCCTTCACCGACGGCACGTCCGAGATGCGCGGATCCAACTCGAGCGCGGCCCGCAGCGCGCGGGCGAGACCCTTGAAGATCGCCTCGACGATGTGGTGGGGACTCTTGCCGTAGCGAAGCTCGACGTGCAGATCGATGCCGGCGTTCTGCGAGAACGCGTACAGGAAATCCTCGACCAGCGAGACGTCGAAGTCGCGCACGCGGTCGTTCGCGACCTCGACCTTGTAGACCAGGTAGGCGCGATTCGAGACGTCGAGCGACACATCGACGCGACTCTCCGCCATCGGCAGCACGAAGAAGCCGTAGCGGCGAATGCCGCGCGCGTCGCCGAGCGCCTCGCGCAGCGCCTGGCCGAGCGCGATGCCGACGTCCTCGACGCTGTGGTGCCAATCGACGGCGAGATCGCCCTTCGCGCGCAGTCGCAGGTCGAAGGCGGCGTGCTTGGTGAACGACTCGAGCATGTGATCGAAGAACGCTATCCCCGTCGAGACTTCGTAGAGTCCCGTGCCGTCGAGATTCAGCTCCAGCTGGATGTCGGTCTCGCGCGTCTTGCGCGAAAGCGTTGCGCGTCGCTCGCTCATCTATTCGTCCTCCTCGACTCCCGCTTCGCGGGCGGCTTCGCGCTCGCGTCGCGCGCGCCGGATGCGGGCAAGGCGCAGATCGACAGAGACTCCATGCCCCGAGAGCCCTTCCAGTTCGGCGAGCCGCATCACTTCGAGTCCCAGCTCGCGCAGCTTCGGCGGCTCGAAGCGCGTGAAGGTCATCCGCTTCAGGAAATCCTCGACACCGAGCGGCGAGAAGAAGCGCGCAGTGCCGCCGGTCGGCAGCACGTGGTTCGGCCCAGCCATGTAATCGCCCACCGCAACCGGCGTGTAGTGACCGAGGAACACCGCTCCCGCGTTGGTGATCTTCTTGAACGCGGTGTCGGCATCGTCCACTGCGAGGATCAGGTGCTCGGGCGCGTAGCGATTGGACAGCTCGATGGCCTCGTCGAGCGTGCGCGTGACGATCGCTGCGCCGCGCTTCGCGAGCGACGCCTTCGCGATCGCCGCGCGCGGCAACGCCGCGAGCTGCTTTTCGATCTGCTCCTGCACCTTCTGCGCGAGCGAGCGCAGCGGCGTGACGAGGATCGCCTGCGCGTCTTCGTCGTGCTCGGCCTGCGAGATCAGATCCGCAGCGACCCATGCGGGCTGCGCGCTGCGATCCGCAACGACGAGGACTTCGGTCGGTCCCGCTTCGGCATCGATTCCGACCTCGCCGAACACGATGCGCTTGGCCGCGGCGACCCACACGTTGCCGGGCCCGACGATCTTGTCGACGCGCGGCACCGACTCGGTTCCGTACGCGAACGCTGCGATCGCTTGCGCGCCGCCCATCTTGAAGATCCGGTGTACGCCCGCGAGTCGCGCAGCCATCAGGATCTCGGGCGGCAGCGTGCCGTCTTCGCGCGGCGGCGTCGCGAGACAGATCTCGGGCACCTCGACCACGGAGGCCGGCACCGCGCTCATGATCACCGTCGAGGGATAGGCGGCCTTGCCGCCTGGCGCGTAGAGACCGACACGCGCGAGCGGCCGCACGCGCACGCCCATGAACGCGCCGCCCTCTTCCTTCATCTCCCAACTCGACGGAATCCGCTTGCGGTGGAACTCGCGAATGCGCATCGCCGCCTTGCCGAGCGCCGCGCGATCGGCGGGATCGACTTGCGCGACGCCCTGGTCCCACTCCGTCTTCGTCACTTCGACGACGGAAAACTTGGCGCCGTCGTACTTGCGGATCGCCGCGAGCAGTTCGGCGTCGCCTCCATCGCGCACACTCTCGACGATCTTGCGGGCCGCCTTCTCGACGTCCTCGCGACCAGCGTTGCGGCGGTTCACGAGCCTGTCGAAGGCGCGCGCGAAGCCGGCGTCGCTACTCGCAATGATGTCGAGCGACGGCTTCGGCTTCGCGGTCTTCGCGGCGGACCGAGCAGCCATGCTCACCCCTCCTCCCGGCGGATTTCGGCGCCGAGACGCCGGAGTTTGTCTTCGATGCGTTCATAGCCGCGATCGATGTGATAGACGCGATTCACCACCGTCTCCCCCTCGGCCGCGAGGCCCGCGAGAATCAATCCAGCCGACGCGCGCAGGTCGGTCGCCATTACCGGCGCTCCGGAAAGCTGCCTGACCCCGCGCACGTGCGCAGCGCGGCCGGTCACTTCGATGTCGGCGCCCATCCGCACCAGCTCGGGCACGTGCATGTAGCGATTCTCGAAGACGGTCTCCGTCACCACCGACGAGCCGTCCGCGAGCGTCAGCGCCGCCATCAGCTGCGCCTGCATGTCGGTCGGGAAGCCGGGATACGGCGCCGTGACGACGCGAATCCCGCGCGGCGGCTCGTCCGCGCGCAACGTGATCGCGTCCCCCGCAACGGTGACGTCCGCACCCGCATCGCGCAGTTTCTCGAGCGTGGCGTCGAGCAGCGCCGCGTCGGCACCACGAACGCACACCGCGCCGCGCGTGATCATGCCGGCGGCGAGCAGCGTGCCGATCTCGATGCGATCGCCCCACACCGAGTGATCGACACCGTTTAGTTTGGCGACGCCCTCGATCTCGATGCGATCGGTGCCGGCGCCATGTACGCGCGCGCCCATCGCGGTGAGCAGCTGCGCGAGCTCGGCCACCTCGGGCTCGCGCGCGACGTTCTCGAGCACGGTGCGACCTTCGGCCAGCACCGCGGCCATCATCACGTTCTGGGTGCCGTTCACGGTCGACATGTCGAACGCGACGTGCGCGCCGCGCAGCCGCGCCGCCGACGCTTCGACGTAGCCGTGGTCGAGGCGGATCTTCGCGCCGAGCGCTTCGAGTCCCTTCAAGTGCTGGTCGACCGGGCGCACGCCGATCGCGCAGCCGCCCGGCTCGGAGACGCGACCGTTGCCGAGCCGCGCAACGAGCGGGCCGAGCACCAGGAACGATGCGCGCATCTGGCGCACCAGGTCGTAGGGCGCCTCCGGATGCGAGACCGCGCCGCTGCGAACGCGAAGTACGTGATCGTCGGCAGCGTCCCACTCGCAGCGCACGCCGAGCGCCTCGAGGATCTTCATCATCGTCAGCACGTCGCGCACGCGCGGGACGTTGCGCAGCACCGTCTCGCCGTCGGTCAGCAGCGACGCGGCCATCAACGCGAGCGTCGCGTTCTTCGAACCCGAGGCCCAGACTTCGCCCTCGAGCCGCCGACCCCCGCGCACGACGATGCGATCCATGCCTTCTCCTAGCTGTCCCTGCGAGCAGAAACAACGCGCTTCCGGCCCGCGGCATCGCGGTGGACCTCGATCCGGGCGAGATTCGCCTCGCGGAACCAACCGCTCACGGCGTCCGCCTGGCGCGGATCGAGTTCGACCAGCACCGAGCCGCCCGGCACCAGCATCGCACCCACCTGCGCGGCGATCGCGCGCAACACGTCGGTGCCGTCGGGGCCGGCAAACAGCGCGGATGCGGGCTCGTGGCGCAGCTCCGGCGGCAGCGTCGCACGGTCGCGTTCCGCGACGTAGGGTGGATTCGACACGATCAGGTCGAACGTCTCGCCCGCGACCGGCTCGAAGAGCGAGCCTTCGAGAAAGCGCACGCGATCGGGCAGCGCCAATGCCTCCGCGTTCTCACGCGCGACCGCGAGCGCCGCGGCCGAGATGTCCGTCGCGGTGATGCGCGCCTTCGCGCGCTCGCTCGCAATCGCCAGCGCGATCGCGCCCGAACCGGTGCCGACGTCCAGCACCGCGACCTCGGCATCGCGATCCGGGACGCAAGCGAGGGCGGCCGCAACGAGCGTCTCGGTGTCCGGGCGCGGCACCAGCACGTCGCGCGAAACAAGCAGCGGCAGCGACCAGAACTCGCGGCGGCCGGTCAGCAGCGCGACCGGCACGCGCTCGCTGCCGCGCTCGCGCACCAGTTCGCGGAAACGCGCACGCTCGCTTTCGTCCACCGGCTTCTCGTAGTCGACATAGAGGCGCAGCCGGTCGCAGCCGAGCGCGAACGCGAGCAGGCACTCGGCGTCGAGGCGCGGCGTCTCGATGCCGCGTTCGCTGAAGTGCTGCGTCGTCCAGCGCAGCAGCTCCAGCACGGTCCAGCTCGATGAACTTCGCTCGCCTCTAGCGGCTTGCACGCTCACTCGTCTAGCTCCGCACGCGGTACAGCACGACCCTCGACGATCTCGGCGAGCGCGACGTGCACAGCGTCGAGCAGCTCGTCGAGGTCGCCGTCGAGCACGGCCGGGAGTTTGTGCAGCGTGACGCCCGCGCGATGATCGGTGACACGCGACTGTGCGAAGTTGTAGGTGCGGATTCGCTCGGCGCGATCGCCGGTGCCGACCTGCGAGCGGCGAGCGGCCGCGCGTTCCGCCGCGGCGCGCGCCTGTTCCTGTTCGAGCAAGCGCGCGCGCAGGATCTTCATCGCCTTGTTCTTGTTCTTCAGCTGCGACTTCTCGTCCTGACACTGCACGACCAGGCCACTCGGCAAATGCGTGATACGCACGGCCGAGTCGGTGGTGTTGACGCTCTGGCCGCCCGGTCCGCCGGCACGCATCACGTCGATGCGCAGCTCTTTCGGGTCGATCTGGACCTCGACCTCGTCGGCTTCCGGCATCACCGCGACGGTGACGGTCGAGGTGTGGATGCGGCCCTGCGCCTCGGTCGTCGGCACGCGCTGCACGCGGTGTACGCCGCGCTCGTGCTTCAAGCGGCTGTAGACGCGGTCGCCTTCGATCGCGGCGACGACCTCTTTGACGCCGCCCGAGGGACTGCTCGAGAACGAGAGCGGTTCGACCTTCCAGCGGCGCCCTTCGGCGTAGCGCGAGTACATCCGGAACAGATCGCCCGCGAACAACGACGCTTCGTCGCCGCCGGCGCCCGCGCGAATCTCGAGGATCACATTGCGATCGTCGTTCGGGTCGCGCGGCACCAGCAGCACGCGCAGCTCGCGCTCGACCTGCTCGATCGCGGGCTCGAGCCGCGCGATCTCTTCGCGCGCTTCCTTGCGCAGATCGTCGTCGGCTTCTTCCAGCAGCGCGCGTGCGCCGGCTAGATCGAGCAGCAATTTCTGATAGCGGGCGCCGGCGTCGAGCAGCGGTCGCAGCCGGCCCAGTTCTTTCGCGGCCTCGGCGAACTCACCCGACTTGCCAGCGAGACCCGGGTCCGCGAGCCGCTCCTCGAGCGCGCGGGCGCGGCCCTCGGACTCCTCGATGCGGCGCAGCAGCTCGGACATCGAAACCTCGAAGCGGCCTGGGCCCACGGTACCTGCGGGGGCCGGCGATTGCAGAGTCTCGGGGAGGGATCGGAAGGGGAACGAACCAAGCCAGAACGAGCGGGGCGGCGGCCCCGGGGACCAGGCGACGGAGCTAGTGCTCCGCGTGGCGATGGACGCCGCTGCACACGGTCCATTTGAACGCATGCCGAGGGGGTATTTCGGCAGAAAAAATCATTTCCGGGAGGTAGCGCCCGGGGGGCCGGGTAGCAACCCAAGTCCGCGTTTCGCCAACGCGTCGCTTTCGGCGCGCAGCGCGCGCGTCGAAGAGCGGGTTTAGGTACCGACCGGCCTGGCAAAGAACAGAGCGAGGTTGTAGGAGGTTGGAATGGGTGGTTTTGACACCAATTATCCAATCAGAGGCACTCCACAAGCAGTTGGAACTGATGTCCATGGGGCCCGTTACTTGTCCCGAGGTGTTGATGATGGCTTCGATTCTCCGACATGGTTTCCGTTGCATACTCGCTGCGTCTCTTGTTGCAGTTCCGCTGGTGATGGGCGCTGGCGCGGCGCACGCAGCACGCGCCCGCGAGCTGCCGGTGGCTGCTCGCGTCGAGCTGAACCCTCCGGCGCCGACGCCTGAGCCGGCTGCCGCGATCGTGTTCGGGCTGGGTGTCGGCCTGGTAGCCTGGAAATCCCGACGCTCGCGCCCGTCCGCCTAGCTCGAGTTCGCAGACTCTCCCGGCGCTTCGCGGCCAACGAGCCTGCCTCCCGCGGGCTCGCAATTGCCTGCGTGCGCACCAGAGCCGAGTCGCTGGGTGTGCCGATCCTGCCGGTTACCCTTGTTAGTTACCCCTGATAAGCTGGCTCAGTAGGCAGGTCCGAGCTGCCGACACGGTACCGGCGATCGACGAGTCGTTGCCTGGACATCGCGGGCTCTGGTTCTCGCTGCGGGGGTAAGCATGGGTGAGATCTCGGACGCGCTGCGTCGCTCGCGCGAGAACGCGGCCGCCAAGCCGGATGCACAGCCGCCGGTACGCGAGACGTACGCGCCGGCCTCGAGGCCCGAGCCCGCACGGAAGGTAGATGCGCCGCGCGTCGAGATTTCGGAGCTCGAGGGCGAATCGTGGCCTGCACGGGTGATCGTCACGGACGGCCAGGGCGCGTCGGCCGAGGCGGCGCGCCACATCGCGCTGCGGCTACGGCGTGAGTTGGGGCGCCACCACGCGCGCAGCCTCGCAGTGGTGAGTTCGGAGCGGGCAGAAGGCAAGACCACGGTCGCGTGCAATCTCGCTCTCGCGCTCGCCTCGCTCAGCCGGGGGCGCGTCGTCGCCCTCGTCGATCTGGATCTGCGCGATCCCTCGGTGGCAGAAGCCCTCGGGATCGCGCAATCGCGTGGCATCGACGACGTACTGCGAGGGAGCTGCCGGCTCGACGAAGTGCGCATCGAGATCGAGAGGCCTGGCCTCGATGTCTATCCCGCTCGCCTCCCCGAGGCGAACGCGCACGAGTTGCTGGTGGGCCCCGCATTCGCAGCGCTGGTGAGCGAGCTCGAGCGCCGCTACGAGATCACCGTCTTCGATACCCCCCCGATGCTGCTGGTGCCGGATGCTCCGGTGATCATCGAGCAGGTCGGTGCGGCGGTCGCGGTGTCGCGGGCGGGACGCACGCGGCGCAAGGCCTTCGAGAAGATGCTCGATCTGCTGCCGCCGGCGAAGCTGATCGGAACCGTATTGAACGAAGGTGTGGTGCCGGGCTCGGACCGTCAGTACGGCTACTACGGGGCACCGAGACCCGAGTAGAGGTCGCCGGGCCGAAGTCATCGAGGATCAGGTGCACGTCGAGCGCGGCGAATGGAGCCGGTCACTCCATAGCTCTAGCGGCGCGTGCGGCGGCGCAGCGCGGCGAGCAGCGGCAAGGCGATCACGAGTTCCGTGCCGAGTCCGCAACTCGAAGCGCTCGGCAGCTCGCGGTTTCGGAAAGCCGCCGTGCATTCGGGATCGGGCGTCCCCAAGCTGGCGCCGCCGTCCCAGTCGATCTTGCCGTCGCCGTCGTTGTCGAGATCGTCATCGCACATCGGGTTCTCGAGGTTGCTCGCCGCGGCAAGGCAGCCCGGATCGGCGGGGAAATCGACGAGCGTGTCGCCGTCGTTGTCGAGGCCATCACTGCATGCGTAACCCGTCAGGATTGCGATGCTCGAGACCTGCGTCGCGCTCTGCGCGCCGGCGCTCACGCCCACGGTGAAGTTCGATACCCCGCCCGCCGTCGGCGTGCCGGAAATCAGGCCCGTGCTCGGCTCGAGAGTGAGCCCCGCCGGCAACTGTCCGTTCGCGATCGACCAGGTGTACGGCGGCGTCCCGCCGCTAGCCAACAGGGTCGCCGTGTACGCCGCATCTAGGGCACCGTTCGGCAGCACCGTCGTCGTGACCACCAGGGGCTCGGGCAGCGAGACCGTGAGCGAAGCATTGCCACTGACCGCTCCCTGTGTCGCCGAGATGATCGAGCCCCCTGCGCTCAGCGCCGTCGCCAGCGCTGCGGCGCTCACCGTCGCCACGGCGGGATTCGAGGACGCCCACGTCACCTGATTCGTCAGGTCCTGCGTGCCGCCACCAAAGTAGGTCCCAATTGCCGTGAACGACTGCGTCCCGCCCTGCGTGACGGTCGGCGTCGCCGGGGTCACTGCGATCGACTGCAGCGGCGGCGGCGCGCTGAATACCACGTCCACCCAGTAGTTGGATGCGTTGTACGTACTGGCCGGGAAGGTACTCGTCGCCGCGTAGTGGAAGACCCCGTTCCCACCCGACACGTCGTTCGCCAGCAGGTGGAGCGGTGGCACGTCCACACCTTGGGTCGCGAAGTAGCCGAAGTCGAAGGCATAGAACCCGTTCGGGCAGTGGTACGAAGCCACGTAGGTGGTGTCGGCGTCGATCGCGACCGGCTGCGAGAAGTCGACGCGCTGCCAGCCCGAGGCGGTCTCGTTGGTGAAGGTGGCCGTCGCCAGCGGGGTTCCCGTGCTCGACCACAGGTTGCCCACGTGGGTGCCCGTATTGGCGGCGAACTTGTAGAACCGGATGCTGGTGACATAGCCCGCAACGTCGGAGCGGAACTTCACGCCCAGCTCGACCGGCGCCTCTGCCCCGGCAAAGAAACTGGGCACGGTCGCATCAGGCCAGACCGAGATGGGCGCACCGGGCGGGGTGATCGTGATGCTGAAGGCCCGTGTCGCGCTCTGCGCACCGCCGCTCACCTGCACCGTGAAGTTCGCCACCTCGATCGCCGTCGGCGTGCCGGAGATCACGCCCGTGCTCGGCGTGAGCGTGAGCCCCACCGGAAGCACTCCGCTCGAGATCGACCAGGTGTAGGGCAGCGTCCCGCCGCTCGCCGCCAGGCTCAGCGTGTAGGGCAGATTCTGGATGGCGTTCGGCGGCGCTGCCGTCGTGATCAACAGCGTTCCGGGCGGCGTGACCGCGAGCGGAGTACTGCCGCTGACCGCCTCCAGTGTCGCCGAGATGCTCGTGGTGCCCGCGCCTAGCGCCGACGCGAGCCCCGTCGCGTTCACCGTCGCGATGGTGGGGAGCGAGGACGTCCACGTCACCTGGCTCGTCAGGTCCTGCGTGCCGCCACCCGAGTAGGTCCCCGTCGCGGTGAACTGCTGCGTAGCGCCCAGCACGATCGTCGGCGAGGCCGGTGTCACCGCGATCGACTGCAACACCGGCGGTGTGTACGTCACCGTCACCGGTGATGAGGACGCGCCGAGATTGCCGCTGTCGTCCACGGCGCGGGCACGCAGCGTCGCCGAGCCGGATCCGCTCGGATTCCACACGTAGCTCCAGGTGCTCCGGCCCGTTGCCGGGTGCCACGTCGTCCCGCCGTCGGTCGAAACCTCGACGCCACCCACCAGGCCGCCGACGTCGCTGGCCGTTCCGGTGATCGTGACCGGTGCGGCCACGACGCTGCCGTTGGCAGGCGCCGTGATGACCGCCGACGGGGCGGAGCTGTCGCTCGAGGCCGTCGCCGGCAGGAGGCCGGCCTGGAGCGTCGCCGGCTGTGTGTTCATGTCGGCGAGCAGGTTGACCATGGCCTGCTGCATCCGCGTATCGATCGGTGTCCCCGGAAAGTCGTGCTGGTCGTCGAGCCCCCACGACCACTGTACGGTGCCAGCGCCAAACACGAGCGCGCCGCTCGCGTGGCGGTACAGGGTCAAATGGTGGGTTGCCGTTCCGGGTGCGTAGATCGAGCCGTAGTTCTGGAGGAGCTGGACGCCCGACACCGCCGTGGTCGAGAGACGCACCAGGCCCGACGGCCTGGACCCATTGTCGAGGTCCTCGTCCCACTCGAAGCCGAGGATACCCGTCGGCAGGATCGCCTTCTGGCCCGGAGCGAGCGTTGCGATGTTGGTATTGCGCCAGAAGCGCATCTTGCCGTCCGCCTCCGGCACCTCGGGGGTGTCGTTGCGGACGCCATTCACCGTGAAGATCGGGCCGTTGAGCGCGTTCTCCGGCCGTCCTCCGTCGTGCGGACCGAAGCGCGGGTCGCGCCAGGTACCCGTCCAGACGCCGGGCAGCGGATCGATCTTGGCGTTGGCGTGGGTCTCCTTGTAACAGACGAGCGTGCGGTGGGGCGTGCCCGATCCGTCGATGCTCGACTCCCAACGCGTCTTCCAGAACCCGGCGTTGCCCGACAGGAAGGAGAGATTGACGCCGGCCGCACGGGCCGCCTCGACGTTCGAGCGCTGCCCACCGGACCAGTACTCATCATGCCCCGCGGTCATGTAGGTCCGGTGCTCGAGCATCTCCGCGCCCAGACGGTCGGCGTCGACGCCGCTCGCGTAGCTGACGTCGTAACCGTTGCGCTCGAGCCAACGGACCATCGGGTATTCGGCGTTGAAGAAGAATGAACGATCGGCGCCAGGTTGGGGATATGTGCAGCAACGCGTCGTGAACGGTCGGTTGTAGCTGACCTTGTAAGCGCGGCCGGCCGGCGCGCCGGCGTAGAGGCTGTTTCCGCCGTACGTGTTGTAGGCCTGCCAAGTGGTATCCGACGTCTGGAACAGGACGTTGGCGCCGCCATCGTCATCGCGCACGATGAAGGGAATGTGGCTCGCGCGCCCGTCCTCCGGGTCCTCGCGCACGAGCTTGGCCAGGTAGACGCCCGATGTGGCGGTCGCCGGTACGGTCCACGACGCCGATACGGCCCAGTTGCCGCAGTCGACCAGGCCCGTCGCCGGGTCGGAGAGACACGCGGGCTGGCTCTGCGGCAGCGCAGCCGACGGCTGGATGGTCGCGACGCGGCGGGCTCCGAGCCCGCCGTAGTAACCGATGCGGTAGATGTCCAGCCGGTAGTTGGTCGAGTTCGTCTGGATCTTGAAGGCGACCGTGGCGCCCTGATCCACGCTGATGTCGGTGGCGAATCCCTGGATGGTCGCATCGCCCGCACCGCTGATGTCCCACTCGCTCTGGGGATTGCCGGGCATCGTGTTCTCGGCTGCAATCTCGTTTTGGTCCACCGTGAGGTTGAGACTTCGCGTCGCGGTCTGCGCTCCGGCGGTCACCCGCACGGTGAAGTTCGACGCCCCGGTGGTAGTCGGCGTTCCCGAGATCACCCCGGTGCTCGCCGCGAGCGTGAGGCCCGCCGGTAGCGGTCCGCTCGCGAGCGACCAGCTGTACGGCGGCGTTCCCCCGCTTGCCGCGAGCGTCGCGTCGTAGGGCGCAGTGCGCGCGGCATTGGGCAGCGACGCGGTCGTCACCCACACGGCGCCGGCCGGCAACACCGTGGTCGCCGTGCTGCCGCTGACAGCCCCCAGCGTCGCCGCGATGGTCGAGGTGCCCGCGCTCACGGTCGTCAAGAGTCCCGTTGTGCTCACCGTCGCCACGCCGGGACTCGAGGACGCCCACGTCACCTGATTCGTCAGGTTCTGCGTGTCGCCGGCCGCGTACGTCCCCGTCGCGGTGAACTGCTGGGTCGCGCCTACCGAGACCGTTGGCGTGGATGGGGTCACCGCAATCGACTGCAGCACCGACGGCGCTGCGCTGAACACCACGTCCACCCAGTAATTCGTGTTCCCGAAGACCTGAGTCGGGAAGGCGCTCGCCGCCGAGTAGTTGAAAACCCCGTTTCCGCCGAACACGCCGCTCGCCAACAGGTGGAGCGGCGGATTGTCCACGCCCTGGCTGTCGAAGAAGTTGCTGGAGAACCCGTAGTGTCCGTTCGGCGTGTGGTACGACGCCACGTAGATCGTGTTCGCCGCGATCGCGACGGGCGGTGAGAAGTCGACCTGCTGCCAGCCTGAGGCAGTCTCGTTGGTGAACGTCGCCGTCGCCAGCTGCACGCCAACGCTCGACCACAGATTGCCCACGTGGGTGCCCGTGTTGAGCGCCTGCTTGTAGAAGCGGACGCCGCTGATGAAGCCAGCGACGTCGGAGCGGAACTTCACGCCGAGTTCCACCGACTGGTCGCTTCCCTCGAAGTTGATCGGCGCCGCCGTGTCCGGCCAGACCGTCACGGGCGGCGATGGCGCCGCCTCGCACACACCGCTGTGGCACACCGCGCCGACGCTGCAGGTGGTCTCCTCGGCGGCGAACGCATCGGCGGGGCAGCTGGCAGCGATGCCCGAGCAGCTCTCCGCCACATCGCACGTCCCAGTCGCCGCACGGCAGACCGTGGCCGCCGGCGCGATCTGACAGCCGGCCGTGCAGCAGCCGCCCCCGTCACAGGCCTCGCCCGCGTCCACCTGACCGTTGCCGCACAGCGGCGGCGGACTGGTGACGTCAATGGCCAGCGCCTGCGACGACGACCCGTCCCGCTGATCGGTAACGGTCAACGACGCCTGGTAGGTGCCCGGACTCGTGTACGTATGCACGGGGTTGGTCTCGGTCGATCCCGTGCCGTCGCCGAAGTTCCAGCTGTGCGTCAGCGTGGACAGATCGGGGTCGTACGATCCCGCGCCGCTGAACGCGACGGTGAGCGCGACGACCCCGCTCGACGGCGTGGCGCTCGCCACCGCCACCGGCGGCTGGTTCAGATACTGCGCGGTGTAGGTGGTAGGCGTCGTGCCCACCACGAAGGGATGCGAGTTCGAGAGCACTCCGTCGGACCAGCGGTCGAAGGTGAGTCCACCCTGGATCAGCGGCACGGACGTGGTCTGGCTCGAACCCACCACGGGGTTGATCAGGAACGGCGACGCCTGCGTGAGACCCTCGTCCTCGTAGTTGATCAGCAATCCCGGCGGCGTGGTCGTCAGCGTGATGGGGGTCGTATTCGGCAGCAGCGTCACGCAGCGCGTGTCCGTCAGGCTCGGCGGGATCGTGACCGTCAGGCACAGCTCGTAGTACGTGTTGTCGCCGTGCTCGATGACGTCGAGCGAGCCGCTCGATCCTCCGGGCAACGCGCTGAAGTGGAGGTGCTCGTTGTGGTGGAGCCGCAGGTTCCACGTCAGCTGCGACGGGTCGACCGGCTCCGGCGGCTCCGCTCCGGACGTGCCGGATCCGGCGTACGGGATCACGTCACCGATGTTGTAATGGGTCCCGTCGAGCGGCGCCGTGATCGTCGCCAGCGGCGGATCGTTGCCCACCGTGATCACCACGTCGTCGCTGCGCGGCGCGAACGGCGTCGTCAGCTCGGTGACCGTCAACGTGGCGGTGTAGACCCCGGGCGCGTCATAGAGGTGGGTCGGGTTCGGCGCCGTGGACGTCGCGCCGTCGCCGAAGGCCCAGCCGTAGGACAGCGGCTGCGCGTCCGGATCGAAGGAACCGAGGCTGGAGAACGCGACGTTGAGCGGCACCGCGCCGACCGTCGGTGTGGCGCTCGCCACCGCGGTCGGCGGCGTGTTGCCCCCCGCGACGTAGCGGATGCGGCGGACCTGGCTCCCGGTAGCGCTCAGCACCACGACGTAGAGATTGCTGTCGGGTCCGGTGAGCACCTGCACCATGCCGTTGGCGTTCTCTCGACCGAAGCTGTGTACCGTGGCCTTGCCCTGGGCGTCGAAGGTCAGGTACCGGATCCAGCGCCGGTTGTAGTCCAGCATGAAGAGCGCGTTCTGGTACGCGGGCGGATAGACCGTCCCGGTGTAGAAGGCGCCCCCGTTGGCCGATGCCCCGCC
>CAYGWM010000050.1:2297-29611 GCA_964353555.1 uncultured Spirochaetales bacterium | reverse complement strand
ACGACGCCTCGACCTGGCAGGTCGCACTGCAGCCGTCGCCGGCCGTCTTGTTGCCGTCGTCGCACTGCTCGCCGGAATCGACGACCGTGTTCCCGCACGCCTCGATCTTGCAGGTCGCGTTGCAGCCGTCGCCGGCCGCCTTGTTGCCGTCGTCGCACTGCTCGCCGGCGTCGAGGACGGAGTTACCGCAAACAGGCGCTGCGAAGAACAACTCGTTCGAGCGCGCGCTCTCTCCGGCGCTGTTGTAGGACGTCGCGGTCACATACGTCCCGGCCACGTCGCTCACGGCGAGCGGGATCGAGTAGACGCCGGCCACGGCCGTCGGCATTCCGTCGTACGCGGGCGTTCCCGAGGACTGGCTCGCGGCGCGCGTGTAGACGCGGAAGCCCGTCAGAGCGGATGGCTCTGGATTGCTCCAGCGGATCGTGACGATCCGGGCCTCTGCGGCCGCAGCTAGAACGATCAGCAGGATGGTAAGGGCAAGCGTCTTTGACAACGCCGCCCACGTCGTGGCGCGCTTCGGGTCCATGATCCCCCGTTCGGCGCGCTGTGCGCGGGGCTATGTGCGCGCAGTCACAGGGAGGAGAAAGGGGAGAAAGGGGACGGTCCCGCCGGGGACCAGGTGTGGACTAGAGGGACACACCTCGGCCAAGTGTGTCCCCGCAGTCCACAGCGCGTCCCATCGAGGACCGTCCCCTTTCTCCCCGGACTACGACGGCGACTCGGGAAGCCACAGCACCGCGCGCGCGCCGGGCCGGTTGTCTTCGAGCCGGATCGTGCCGCCGTGGAGCCGCGCCACGGCGAAGGCGAGGCTCAGGCCGAGGCCGGTGCCCGGGATCCCGCGCGACGCGTCGAGACGGACGAGCCGGGCGAGCACGCGCTCGCGCTCCGACTCGGGAATCCCCGCGCCGTGATCCGCAACGATGATCTCGACGCCGCCTTCGCGGCGGTGCGCCTCGACGCGGATCGAATCGCCGCCGCCGCCGTACTTCAGCGCGTTGTCGATCAGGTTCGCGATTGCCTGGGCCAGCAGCTCGCGATCGGCGGTGACGGTGAGACCCGCTTCGACGACGACGTCCAGTGCAAGACCGGCTTCTTCGGCGAGCGGCGCGTACAGCTCGCCGACCTCGCGCACGACGACCTCGACCGCGATCGGCAGCATCGAGCGACGCAGCTCGTCGCTCTCGAGTCGCGCGAGCTGGAGCAGGCCGTTGAACGTGTCCAGCAATCTTTCGGTGTCGACCGCGAACGCCTCGAAAATGCGCCGCGCGTCGGGTGGCGTCGACGGCGCGGCGAGCGCCGCTTCGAGACGGCCCTTCATCCGCTGCAACGGCGTGCGCAGGTCATGGGCGATGTCGTTCGTCACCTCGCGCACCTGGGCGACCAGACAATCGTTCTCGTCGAGCAGCCGGTTGAAGTGCGAGGCGAGTTCGTCGAACTCGTCGCCGGCCGGGCTCAGCGCCACGCGACCCTCCTTCTGGCCGCCCAGTATCGACGCGATCGTGGCGCGCATGTTCTCGACGCGGCCGAGCAGCCGGCGGCTCACCGTGAGGCCCGCGCCGATCGCGAGCAGCAGCGAGAACACGAGGCCGCCGAGCGCCGTCCACTGCAAAACGGCCAACAGCGGCGCCTCGGCGGATGCATCGCTGCCGACCAGCAGCGAGCGGCGGCCGTCGAGACGCACCGACTCGAGCCGATACGAGCGGACGTGCCACACATCGGCGCGTTGGACTTCGAGCGCGACGGGACCCGCGCTCGCCTCCTCCGGGATCTCCTTCGGCCACGCGCGCACGTTGCCGGCGATGCGCACCGAGTGCTCCTGCGTGATCAGGTACGCGAAACCCTGCGAGGTGGGATCGCCCGTGCGGCGACCGACCTCGCCAACGAGAGCGTCGAGGCCGCCCCCGCGCCACGTACCGAGCAACGATTCGAGTTCGCCACGCACCGCGACCTCGGAGTCGTGCCGCACCGCGGTCACCGTCGCCCAGTACACCGCGCCGATTGCGAGTGTCGCGGAGCCCGCAATCAGCGCGGTCGTCGCGAGGCCGAGGCGGGCGCGGATGCTGCGCCTCACGTCATTCAGCCCGCAGCACGTAGCCCGCGCCGCGCACGGTGTGGATCAGCGGGCTCTCCTCGCCCTTGTCGATCTTCTGGCGCAGCCGGCTCACGTGCACTTCGATCACGTTGGTCTTCGGATCGAAGTGGAAATCCCAGACCGATTCGAGCAGCATCGTCCGCGTCACCACGCGCCCCGCGTTGCGCATCAGCACTTCCAGTATTTGGAACTCGCGCGCCTTCAGGTCGATCTCGCGCGCGCCGCGCCGCACGCGCCGCGAAAGCAGATCGAGTTCGAGATCCGCGACACGCAGAACGGTCGCGGGCCCGGTCCCCCCGCTGCGCCGGTGGACGATCACTTCGAGCCGCGCAAGCAGCTCGGCGAACGCGAACGGCTTCGTCAGGTAGTCGTCGCCGCCGGCACGCAGGCCGCGCACGCGTTCGTCCACCGCGTCGAGCGCGCTGAGGATCAGCACCGGCATGTCGCGGCCGGCCTTGCGCAGTGTCTCGACCACCGAGAGCCCGTCGAGCGCCGGCAGCAAGCGATCGACGATCAGCGCGTCGAAGCTGCCAGTCATCGCGAGGTTGAGCCCGTGCAGTCCATCGCCCGCGTGCTCGACGCGGTGGCCGGCCTGGCCGAGCGCGCCGGTCAGGTACTCGGCCGTGACGGCGTCGTCTTCGATCAGCAGCACCTTCACGCCCGACCGACTCCCCATCTGCATGACGCGCGGCTATGGCGCCGGGTAGAGCGGCGGCAGGGCCGCGGCCGGGTTCGCCGGCCGCCGCAGCTTGCGCGCCCGTCGCCACGCCTTCCAGAGCGCGGCGCCCGACCACGCTTCGTGCAGGGCCCTGTAGCGCACGGCCTGCAGACGGGCGATTTCCGACGCGAGCGCGGGATCGCCGAGCAGCGCGGCGCCAGCACCGAGCGCGCGGCGCAGCGCGCGAACGGCGTCTTCGGCGGCAGCGACATCGTTGCGAGCACAGGCGCGGCGCAGCGCACGCGCGGCCGAGCGCCGCGTTGCCGGCGGCGGCGCCTCGGAAGGCGCAGCCAGCGTCGCGCGTCGCTGCGATCGCCGCGCGACGAAGAAGCCGAGCAGCAAGAGCGCGATCGCCGCCAGCGCTGCGAAGGCAGCGAGCGCGCGCGCGCCCGGTCGCGACTCGATTGCGCTTCCTGCCGGCGAAGCCGCCGGCTCCGGCGCAGCAGTTGCCGGAGCCGGTGCGGCGCCGGCCGCCACCTTGGTGTCGCCGCCGCCAGCGGCCGCCAGCACCTCGATGCTGCGCGCCGGCAGCGTGGCCTTGCGGAGCGCATCGGCCTTCGTGTCCCACCACGCGACCTCGATCGCGGGCAGCGTCACGGAACCGGGCTGTGTGGGAATCAGCGTGGTCTCGTCGACGCGGACCGTGCCGTCGACCGTCTCGGTCGTCTTCGGCGCCTCCGCGTACTGTTTGATGCCAGCGGCGCCGCCACTCGGCAGCGCCGGAAGCTGCGCGGGCGACACGCCGTCGGCACGCAATTCGATGCGCCGCGTGATCGGCTCACCGACGCGCACCGACACGGCAGCCGGGTCCCAGTGTTCCGACAGCGCAACGTCGCGCGCGGGCAACCACCACTGTCCGGCCACACCCTCGGGCCGCGGCCGCACGCGGAGCGTCAGCGGATTCGAGCCGATCGCGACGCGCTGGCTCGCGCCCCCGAAGAAGCCTTCGAGCAGATCGCGCGGCATCGGAGAGTTCGCGAAGAAGTCGTCGAGCAGTGAGTGACCGAAGCCGCGTTGGCGTCGCTGCTGCGGCGCCGGCCTCGGCATGCGGACGCGTCCCTCGAAGCGAATCGACGGCACAACGAGATCTCCGCTCGCCTCCGGCACGATCGTGTAGGTGCGTTCGATGCCGCCGTAGCGTTTGCCGCCGATCTCTTTCTCGATCTGGCGATCCTCGCCGATCGATTCGACCACCGCGCCGGGGATCTCGGGCGAGCTGAGCGCGCCGTCGAGAATGTCGCCTGCTGCGTAGAGCTTGATGCGCAGAACCACGCGTTCCTGCTCGTAGGGATCCTTGCGATCGATCTGGGCCTCGAGCAGCACCGGCGCCGTGGGCACCTCGGGTTCGGCGTCGCGCTCGGCCACGTCGCCGGCGCGAGCGCTCACGGTTACCGGCACCGGATCCGTCGCGGTGTCGCCCACCGGCAGCGCGGGGATCACCAGATCGCCCTCGCGCCGCGCAACGAGCGCCACCGTGTAGTCGACGCTCTCGTCGCGCACGCCGTTGATGATGGATGTCTGATGCGTCTGGTGGACGTCGAGCACCTCGAAGTCCCGATCGAGCGGGCCGAGATCGGGCTCACTCGAAGCCGCCGCGCCGCGCAGCCGGATGCGCAGCGTGATCGGATCGCCCGGCGCGACCGTCGACGCGTGCACCGACGTCTCGACATCCGGATCCGCTGCGCGCACCGCGAGCGGCGTGGCGCAGCAACTGATCATCGCGATGGTGATGGCGAACAGCTGACTCGCTCTCACGATCCACCCTCCCCGCGGCGCTGGCCCTGCTTGCGCAGGTAGTCGCGCCGAATCCGCTCGCGCAGCAGTCCGCCCGGGTCGTCCGGCAGCCGAGCCATCCATTGCGATCGCTGCTGGTCCGCCGCGCTCGGCGGGCGCGCGGTCATTCCGCGATCGTCGCCGTCGGGCGCTTGCTCGCTGGGATCGACCGGATTGCCGGGCTCGCCGGCCTGCGGCGAACCGGGCTGCGCGCGCTCCGCTTCGTCGGGACGCGGCTCGGCCGCTTCGTCTGCGCTCTTGCCCGGATCGTCCGCGGCCACCTGATCCTGCGGCTGCGCGTCCTTGCCCTCGCCCTGCTTTTCGTCGGTCGCCGCATCCTCGTGTCGATCGGCCGCATCGGAGTCGCTCGGGTCCCCGGCGTTTTGATCGGGCGAACCGTCCTGCGACTGCGACTCCTTCGAATCGCGCGAGCCGTGCTGCGAATCCGAAGCCTGCTGCTGCGGGTCGCCCGACTCGCCTTTGGATTCGGAGGAGGGGTCCTTCTGATCGGACGAGTCCTGCTGCGACTCCGACGGCTCGTCCTTCGGCTCCTGCGGCTTCGGGGACTGCTCTTCGAGCAGCTTCTTCACGAGGTCGCGGTTGAAGCGCGCGTCCTCGTCTTTCGGTGCCGCCGCGAGCGTGCGATCGTAGGCGGCGACCGCCTCTTCGAGCTTCCCGGCCTTCGCGAGCGCGTTGCCGAGATTGTAGAGCGCGGCTGCATCGGGTTGCGCGGCGAGCGTCTCGGCAGCGCCAGCGAAATCGCCCGCGCGATAGCGTGCCGCCGCCTGCCAGGCCGGATCTTCGAAGTGCTCCGCCGACTCGGCGAAGCGACCTTCAGCGAATGCGCGCGCGCCCTTCTGATCGGGCCGCTCGAAGACGTCGAGATCGATCGCATGCGCAGGCGCCGGTGCGAGCTGCACGAAGAGCAGTCCGAGCAGCGCGGCAGCCCAGCCCCGGCGAAACGCGAACGGGGCGAGCGCGAGCGGAATCCACAGCAGCCAGGCGCCCATGTCCTTCCAGCCGTCCGCCTGGATGTCGCTCTTCGTCAGCGCGGCGCCGCTCGCAAGATCGGCCGCATCGGAACCGACGAGCAACCGGTCGAGATCGCCGTCGTCGATCGCGAGCGCGGCGTAGCTGCCATTGCCGCTGCGCGCGAGCGCGGCGAGCACCTCGCTTTCTCCCGCGACGGAGAGTACGGACACGTGTGCGCCCTGGCCGGCTGCTTCGCGCACCGCGGCTTCGGTGGCCTGCGGCGCATCGTCGGCGCCGTCGCTCACCAGCACGATGCGCGCGCCGCGAACGCCCACCGGTTCGAGCAGCCGCAACGCTTCCGCGATCCCGCGCGACGGGTACACGCGCCGGCCCGGCATCAGCTTCGTCTCGAGCTGCGGGATCGCTTCGCGCAGCACATGCGGATCGTCGGTGATCGGTGTCACCGCAAAGGCCTCGTCGCGATACACGACGAGCGCCGCCGAGCCGCTCGCGCTGCGACTGGTCGCATCGAGCAGCTTGTGGCGCGCGCGCGCGAGCCGGCTCGGGCGCACGTCGCGCTGGTTCATCGAGTCGGCGAGGCCGAGCACGAACACCGTGCGCGTGGGCTCGCGGAAGGTCTGCTGCGGCAGGCGTTCCCATGTGGGTCCCGCGAGCGCCAGCGTCGCAACCGTCCAGCCGAGCGCGAGCAGCGAGAGCGGCCAGCGCGCGCCGCCGCGGGCGCCGGGCGTGACGAGATGGCGCAGCAGATGCGGATCGCAGACTTGCTCCCACGGTCCCGCACTTCGCGCGCGTCGCAGCACGCTCCATCCGATCGGAACGAGCAGCAGCAATGCCCACAGCCAACTCGGACGCAGCAAGTGGAACGTGTCGAGGTTCAAGAGAGCATCCTCCCCGGCGCTGCGGCCGAGCCACGACCTGCGAGCAGCGGCGCGGCCTGCTGCGCCGCACCGGTGAGTCCAAGCAGACCGGTCAGCGCGAGGGCTGCGCCGAGTGGCCACGGAAACAGCGCACGCACCGGTCGCACCGTCGCCGGATCGCCCGTCGTCGGTTCGAGCGCATCGATCTCGCGATACACACCGACGAGACTCTCGGTGTCGTCGGCGCGGAAGTAGCGACCGCCGGTCGTGGTGGCGATCTCGCGCAGCGTCGCCTCATCGGCTCCGGCGGGGCCGTTCACCGGGCGTCGCTGGGCGCGTCGGTTGCCGTTTCCTGTGCCGACGCCGATCGTGTAGACGCGGACACCGGCGTCGCGCGCCAGCTCCGCCGCACGCTTCGGATCGAGCACGCCCGCGTTGCTCTCGCCGTCGGAGAGCAGTACCAGCACGCGATCGCCGTCGGGCCGCTCGTGCAAATGCTTGACGGCGAGCCCGAGAGCGTCACCAATTGCGGTTGCCTGGCCCGCCAGGCCCACCTCGCTTTCGTCGAGCAGCTTCGCCACCGTTGCGAGATCCGGCGTGAGCGGCGCCTGCAAGAACGCGCGCGTACCGAAGAGCACCAGCCCGACACGATCGCCGGTCCGGTCCAGCGTGAAGTCGCGCGCCACCGCGCGCACCACGCGGAAGCGATCGACGGCGCGACCGCCAACCTCGAAATCGGGCGTGCGCATGCTCTCCGACAGATCGAGCGCGAGCATCAGATCGCGTCCCTGTGTCGGCACCGCCTGGGGCGGCCCGACCCATTGCGGCTGCGCTGCGGCGGCGACGAGCAGCGCCCACGCGAGCGTCTTCAGCGCGACGACGGCGATACCGCGCCGCGACGACCCACCGCCCTGCGTCGATGCTTCCGCAAGCGCGCGGAAGAACGGAACCCGAAGTGCCCCTCCCCGTTCTCGCGCTGCAGGAAGGAGACTGCGCACGAGTAAGGGAAGGGGCAGGGCCGCGAGGGCCCACGGGAGCGCGACGTCGATCATGCGACCTCCCGGATCCACGAACGCGCGAAGGCCAGCCACTCGCGAGAATTACCCGCGGCGGCGCGCTCTCCGCCGTAGGCGGTCTGGAACAGGTCGCGCGCGACGCGCGGCGAGCGCGCCTCGCTCTTCGCATCGGTGCAGAGGAACTCCACCCACGCTTCACCGTGCAACGCCGCGACACCGGCTCCTGTTGACAGACGGAGCGCCACGCGACGGATCAGCGTCGTCAACGAGACGGCGAGCTCGACGCGCTGGTCCTCCGAGCCGTAGCGCGACTCGAGCACCGCGAGTTCGCGCAGCGCCAGCCGGCGCACGCTTCGGCGATGGCGGCGCCAAGCCCACACGGCCGTGGCACCAGCCACCGCGACGATCGTCGCGAGCGCCCACCAGCCGAGCGCGAGCGGCCAGAACGAGACGGGCGCGGGCAGATGGATGTCGCGCAGGTTCTCGAGCGCGGACGCCAGCTTCGGATCCACTACGCCGCTCCCGCGCGTGCCACGCGGCCGCGCGCCACAGCGAGTGCCGCCGCCGGCGCCGCGTCGGTGCGCAGCGATACGAGCTCCATCCGGTGGCTTCGCGTCAGCTCGCTGAGCGCATGGCTGCGCGCCTCGAACTCGCGCGTGATCGCCTGCTGCCAGGCGCTGCCGCGTCCAGATGCCACACTGCGAATCTCGCGGCCGTCGCTGACGCGATAGCGACCGGCGGGCGGCGGCGTGCACTCGAGCGGATCGAAGACATGCACGAGCGTCACCTCGGCCCGGCGCGCGAGCACGCGCAGCGCCAGCGCGAGCGCTTCATCGTAGGCATAGAAGTCGCTCACGACGACGACGCGGCTGCCTCCCCGTACGCGGGGCGCGAGCCAGCGCAGCTGCGACTCCAGATCATCCGCGAGCACCTCGCCGGGGGCGGCCGTGCCGGCGGCGAGCACGTCGAGGAAACGCAGCAGGTGCCTCCGCGTTCGCGCGGGGGGCAGCTCGACAGTGGATCCGGGCGCGAGCACGATGCCGCCCACGCGCTCGCCTTCGCCGTGCGCCTCCCAGCCGAGCACGGCCGCGAGACGCGCTGCCGCCACCGACTTGAAAGCGCCGCGCGTGCCGAAGCGCATCGAGGGACCGAGGTCGGCGACCAGCCAGACCGGTCGCTCGCGCTCCTCTTGGAAGAGTTTGGAGTGCGGACGGCCGGTGCGAGCGGTCACGCGCCAATCGATCGAGCGCACGTCATCTCCTGGCTGGTAGGCCCGCACTTCGCTGAACTCCATGCCGCGCCCGTGGAATCGCGATGCGCGCATGCCGCCAAACTGTGTCTTGACGCGGGCCGCGCGACCACGCGGGGACAGGGGTTGCTCGCGCGCGAGCGCGACCAGCTCGCGGCGCGTCGCGACGACGCCGGCTCCCAGACTCGTCGATTTCGGCTCGCTCACGAGACCGGCACCGCGGCGAGCAGCTGCGCGACGACGGCGTCGGGCGTCACGCCCTCGGCCTCGGCCTCGTAGCTCAGCAGGATGCGGTGGCGCAGCACGTCTGGCGCCACCGCGTGGACATCGTCCGGTGTCACATAGTCGCGACCGGCGAGCCAGGCGACCGCCCGCGCGCAACGATCGAGCGCGATCGTCCCACGCGGACTTGCGCCGTAGCGAACCAGCCGTGCGAGATTGCCACCGTACGGCGCCGGCTTTCGCGTCGCGATCACCAGCTGCACGAGGTACTCCTCGAGCTGCGGCGCGAGATGGATCGCGAGCACTTCCTGGCGCGCGGCAAAGACCGTCTGCTGGGAAACGGACGCGAAGGTTTCCTTGCGGTGGCCTTGCGCTTCGTCGCGCACGAGCTGCAGTACGCGTCGCTCGGAGACGGCGTCGGGATAGCCGACCCGCACGTGCAGCAGGAAGCGGTCGAGCTGCGCCTCGGGCAGCGGATAGGTTCCCTCCTGCTCGATCGGGTTCTGCGTCGCCATCACCAGGAACAGCGGCGGCAACGCGAAGGTGTGACGCCCGACGGTGATCTGCCGCTCGGCCATCGCTTCGAGCAGCGCCGACTGCACCTTGGCCGGCGCGCGATTGATCTCGTCGGCGAGCACCAGGTTCTGGAACAGCGGGCCGCGCTCGAAGCGGAAGGTTCCCGTCTCCGGCTGGAAGATCTCGGTGCCGGTGAGATCGGCGGGCAGCAGATCGGGCGTGAACTGGATGCGGTGGTACGCGCCCTCGAGCGCGGCCGCGAGCGTCTTGATCGCCTTCGTCTTCGCGAGACCCGGCGCGCCTTCGACGAGCATGTGGCCATCGGCGAGCAGGCAGACCAGCAGTTTCTCGACCAGATCGGGCTGCCCGATGATGTGCTCGCCGAGGTGCGTGCGGAGCCGTTCGAAGTCGAGTTGCGCGGCGGTCCCCGGTCGGGCCGTGGACTCGGGGGTGCGGCGGAGCGGAACGGGCTGCGAGGCGTCCATGCGATGGCTTCCTTCCTTCGAGGCCGGACGGTTCCCGGCGGTCGAACAAAGGAATAGGCATTTCCCCTTGCGTTGGGGTGTCGCGAAGCTGAATTCTGGTTCAGGAAGATCGGAGGGGTCGACTCAGGCCGCGGCTCGAATGCCCTCGCCGACGATGCGCGCGTCGCAGAGGCCGAGCTGCGCGCGCAGTTGCTCGATCGGCATGCTCCACAGACTCGGCCACTCGAGACCGAAGAGCGGCTCCGCGCGGCGACCCATCTCGTAGCCCGCCGCAAACGCGTCCATGCGCTCGCGCAGCGTGGCAGGTTGGAAGAAGACGGAGTTGAAGAATAGCAACGAGAGCAACAGCGCGAAGAAGGCCGGCGCTCCGAGTTGCGCCGCGTAGAAGCCGCCGAGACCCATCTCACCGGGGAGATCGTTTCCCCAACCCGTCATGACGTGCCAGATGTCGTGTGTTGCGTACAGGTTTTGGAGCAGCAGCTCCTGCGGCGTCGTGGTGGGGAGATTCACCAGGTTGGGGTTGAGATTGCGCGCGCGGCAGTGCTCCGCGAATGCGCGACCGACCGTGCCTTCGGGAAGCATCGCGAGCTCGGCGAGATCGATCGGCGCTGAGGGACGCATCGCGCGGATCCGCGCTGCCGTGCGCGGCTCGTGCGAGAGGAACTCGAACATCGCATCCGGTCGCACGAAGCGGCGCGCGAAGCGCGTTCGCAGCAGACCCAGTTGAACGATCCCCACTTCGTCGGTGTTTGCCGGGTCGCGAACGCTGCGCCAGAGCGCGAGCAGATAGCGGAACGGGTTGCGCGGCAGTTCACCGGAGTATGCGTAGGTAGGGTCGGCCATCGGGTTCTCCTCGGATCGGGTGCGGCCCGTAGGTGCACTGGAGGCGTGGCGACATTATGAGTGATCCTTCAGATTCTCGTCTACTCGCTTTCTGGAGCCGGGAGTCACGATGGCAGCGCGATCCGCCAAGTCCCCGCGACGACGCGCAAAGCAGGAGCGCGCGCACGCCACGCTTGAGGCGATCCTCGAAGCCGCGGCTCGGGTTCTGGTGCGCGAGGGCTACGCGGGGGCGACGACGAATCGCATCGCGGAAGTCGCAGGCGTGAGCGTCGGAACGCTCTACCAATACTTCGCCCACAAGAACGAGGTCTTCGACGCGCTGATCCGCCGCGAGACCGCGGCGATCTTGCGCGTACTCGATGCGCAGCAGCCCGACCCGCGCGAGGGATTGGGCATCACGCTACGACGCGTCTTTGCCGCTCTCGTCGCCGCACAGCCGCTCGGACCCGAGCTGTACCGCCAACTCGAACACGTTCCGAACGCGCTGCTCCGCCGTCGTATCACGGAGAGCAAGCGACACGTGCTCGCGTTCGTGTCGAGCGTACTGGAAGCGCATCGCGCGAAGCTGCGCGTGGATGATCTAGATTTGGCCGCGCTGGTGGTCGTGCACGCGACCGAGGGCGTGCTGATGGGCGCAAGCGAGGAAGTCTTCGACGAGAGACTTGCCGACGAACTGACGACGCTGTTCACGCGCTACTTGCTGAAGGTCTGACGTTCATTGCGGTGACTCTGCGCGCGACGATCTCCGGCGGGGGCATCCGCGGGCGGTAGGTCATTGATCCGCGCCAGGGCGGCGCGTGCGCGCGCGTGTTGTGGATCGAGTTCGATGACGCGCGCGAAGTCGCGCTTGGCGGCCGTCGTTTGACCCAATGCCATGCGCATGCTGCCGCGCCGGAAGAGGAGTTCGGGAACGTCCGGACGCAGATCCAATATCTCGTCGAGATCGGCTCGCTCGACGACGGGACGCTCGCGGCCGACGAGACGGCCCCCGTTTTCGAGATTCAGGCGGACGATCTCGCGCAGGCGCCCGCGATCCCAGAGTGGCCCACGGGTGACGCGTGAGAGTCGGTCCCAGAGCGCGTGGATCTCCGGATCCTCGATCCAATTGGCGCCCGACACCAGCGTGCGAAGGTATCCTCGCGGCAGGTTGCGGCGCAGATGACCGGTCATCCAGTCGTCGGATGTCGGCGGTAGGCCGAGCTGCTTGCGGAAGGCTGCATAGTCGGGATCGGAGCGAACCGCCGGGAGCCGCGCCAACAGCGGATCCGCGAGAGCCATGAGGTCCACGACATGCACTCCCGCACCCGCGAAGAAGCCAGTGATGCCGATCGCGATCTCCGGCAGAACCGGAATCTGCTCGCGCTGCGCGGTGCGCCCCATTGCATCGATCGGCGGAGACGGTTTCGGCCATGCAGGGCGTTCGTTGAGCAGACCGAGGGTCGAGAAGACGAAGCGCCGCGCGTCGCCGGTTCCATGCGGATCCAGCAGCGCCGTCGTGTCCGATCCGAAGTCGCGGCCCGACACCAAGGAGGGATGCGGTGCCAGCGCCGCAAGCACAGCCGCGACGGCTGCGAGCGCGACGCGCGGAAATGGTCGTGCGAGGAGCGGACGCATCAGCACGAGCAGGACGACCGACGCGAAGTACGGCGCGGACAGAAAGCGCCCGCTCATGAAGTCGCCGCCGATTCGCACCACGTAGAGGAGGTAGAGCAAGACGCCGAGCGCCACCGCGCGCTCGCGTTCGCCGCCTGCTGCCACCGATCGGGTGATCGCCAATCCGATCACGGGCAATGTGACGGGGTCTTCGCGGAGCGAGTTCGCCAGGTAGGTCAGCCCGTGGCCGTACAGCGACACGGCATCTACGCCGGCGCCGAGCTTGGCGAATGCCGTGTTCGGAACGGGGAACCCGTAGTAGAACGTCGCGAAGATCTCCCACAGCGCGAGCGGTACGAAGCCGAGTGCAATCGTGGCCCACGCCTTTGCTTCGCGTCGACGCCACGCGAGGAGCAGCAAGGCCGGCGCGAGCAGCAGGATCATGTCGATGCGATTCAACGCGCCGAGCCCGGCCGTGAGCGAGGCGACGCGCAAGCTCCGCAGATCGGAGGGCGCGCGCATCAGGGCGCGAAGTAACACCGCGAGCAGTAGATGCGTGAGCGGATTCTCGAGACCAGAGCTCGAGAAGTCGACGAACGACCGCGAGAGCAGCAGCAGCCAGATCGCCAATGCGGTGGCCCCGAGCGACGCGCCCGGCCACGTGAGCAACGCGCCCACTGCGAGCAACGACACGACGAGCGAGAGCGCCAATGGCGTGTAGAAACTCTCCTGGCTGAGCGCGAAGAACGGCGTCTCGAGCAGGAACCAGAGCGGATGCGTGAAGGCCTGCACGCGCTCGGCGACATTGAAGCGGGGGCCGAAGCCGGCTACGAAATTCGAGACGGTCCGCAGCGTGATGTAGGCGTCGTCGCAGAGCCATGCGGTACGGACGAAGACGACGGCGGCCGCCGCGAGAAGACCCAGCCGCAGCCAGCCCGAGTCGAGCGACGGCGCCGGCTCTGACACCGCGCGCATCATCGAATCTGCCTTCACGCGGCGGCTCGGTGCCTCAGGAGTTCATCGAATCGAGGAACTCCGCGTTCGAGTCGGTCGCCTTGACCTTCTCCAGCAGGAACTCCATCGAGTCCACCGGATTGAGCGGCGAGAGCACCTTGCGCAGCACGTACATGCGGTTGAGCGTGGTGTCGTCGAGCAGCAGCTCTTCGCGACGCGTCGCGCTCTTGTTGATGTCGATGGCCGGGTAGGTGCGGCGGTCGGCGAGCTTGCGGTCGAGCACCAGCTCGCTGTTCCCGGTGCCCTTGAACTCCTCGAAGATCACCTCGTCCATCCGCGAGCCGGTCTCGATCAGCGCGGTGCCGACGATCGTCAGGCTGCCGCCTTCCTCGACGTTGCGCGCCGCGCCGAAGAAACGCTTCGGCTTGTGCATCGCGTTCGAGTCGACGCCGCCCGACAGGATCTTGCCCGAGTGCGGCACCACGGTGTTGTGGGCGCGCGCCAGGCGCGTGATCGAGTCGAGCAGGATCACCACGTCGCGCTTGTGCTCGACCAGGCGCTTGGCCTTCTCGATCACCATGTCGGCCACCTGCACGTGGCGCGTCGCGGGTTCGTCGAAGGTCGAGGAGATCACCTCGCCCTTCACGTTGCGCTGCATGTCGGTCACCTCTTCGGGCCGCTCGTCGATCAGCAGCACGATCAGGTAGACCTCCGGGTGATTGACGGCGATCGCGTTCGCGATGTCCTTCAGGATCATCGTCTTGCCGGCCTTGGGCGGCGACGTGATCAGCGCGCGCTGTCCCTTCCCGAGCGGCGCGATCAGATCGATGATGCGGCCGGTCGCGACGCCGGGCACCTCGAGCTTGAACTTCTCTTCGGGATAGAGCGGCGTCAGATTGTCGAAGTTGATGCGGTGGCGAATCTGCTCGGGCGCATCGAAGTTGATCGTCTCGACCTTCAGCAGCGCGAAGTACCGCTCGCCGTCGTTGGGCGGACGGATCTGTCCGCGGATCGAATCACCGGTGCGCAGCCCGAAGCGGCGGATCTGCGACGGCGAAACGTAGACGTCGTCGGGCCCCGCGAGGTAGCTCTCGTCGGGCGAACGCAGGAAGCCGAAGCCGTCGGGCAACGTCTCGAGTACGCCCTCCGAGAAGATCTTGCCGCGGTTCTCGGCGTTGGCCTTCAGGATCGCGAAGATCAGATCCTGCTTGCGCATGCCCGCGGCGTTCTCGACCTCGAGCGATTCGCCGAGTTCCGTCAGCTTCTCCATCGGCGTGCGCTTCAACTCGGCGACGTCGAGGCTCTCGCCGGCCCGTTCGCCGTCCTCGAACAGATCTTCCTCCGACATCTCATCCGCGACGTCGAGGATGTCCTGCGGCGATTGGCGATTGCCGCGACCGGGGCCCGGACCGTTGGGGCCGGATCCGTTGCCGCCGCCCCCCCCGCGCGAGCGGCGCCGACCGCGTCGCGGGCGATTGCCGCCCATGCCACCGTTTTGCGTCTCACTGGTTCGGTCCATGCTCACGGGTACGGGTCCTCGGTTGCTGGCGCGGCGAGCGCGTCGTTTCGGGTCGGTTGGCGTCGGGCTGCAGTCGATCGGGTGGGTGGGTGCGGGGGCTTCCCGCTGGGCTGCTCCGTCGGCGCAACGGAGGCCGGCGTGCGGGTCGCGTCCGGGGGTCGGGAGGAACTCACCTTCCGGAGCGCGTTTCAGTTTTGAGGGGCTGGGCTCTCGCTCTCGTTCGGAACGTCGGCCTCGTTGGTTGACCGAAATCCGTTGCGGTCCGGTCTGGGTCCGATCTGGAAGATCGAAGTCTCTCAGCTTCTTTCGCGGAGCTCACTGGGTCGCAGAGCGTCGCTGCCCAGGGTCGCTGCGGGACGGCTGGATGCAAACGAGGGCGAGCCTATTCCGGCGCTCCCAGCGTGTCAAGAGCGATTACGCGGCCTCGCACGTCACCGCGAACCCCCAGACGCGCGCGCCACTGCGAAATGAATGAGCCGCCCGGCGCCCGGTCCATCGCGTCGATAGCTATGGAAACGGTCGGGATCGCATGCGGTGCAGGCATCGGCAAATGCGGCGATCCGATCGCTCGCGAGTCCTGCGCGTTCGAGATCGAGGCGCGCGAGCCTGGCGAGATCGATCTTCCAGTGGCCGGTGCGCGACTCTCGCATGGCTGCCTCTACCGCGTCACCGAAGCGTGCAGCGAGCCCGCGCACCACCGGCTCGTCGACTTCGTAGCAGGATGCGCCGACGTGCGGCCCGATTACCGCAACGGCGCGATCCCCGTCGGGCGCGATCTCGCGCAGCGCCGCGACCGTCGCAGCGAGAACGCCGGCCGCGAGTCCACGCCAGCCCGCATGCGCCGCGGCGACCGCTCCCGACGGCGCCGCGATCAACACCGGCAGGCAATCCGCGGTGACGACGCCGATCGCGAGTCCCGGCACGTCGCAGATGAGCGCATCGGCGTCGCCGACCGGGGCGTCCGCCGGCTGTGTAACGCGCACCACGTCGCGACCGTGCACCTGTCGCGCGCGCACGAGACCCGTCGGGGCGACGCAGTCGCGCGTACCAAAGCCGTGCGCGACGCCCAGGGCGTCGAGCAGTGGATGACGAAGCCAACTCAAGCGGACTCCTCGCGCCGCGCGACGACGGCGAGCGCCGCCTCGAAATCCACCGGCAGCGCCGCCTCGAAGCGCATGCGTTTGCCGCCCGTCGGGTGCGTGAAACCGAGCACCGCGGCGTGCAGCGCCGGTCGCTGGAGGCCGAGTGCTTCGCCACCCCGTCCGTACACCGGATCGCCGACGATCGGCATTCCCGCCGATGTCAGGTGGACGCGGATCTGGTGCGTTCGCCCGGTGGCGGGCCGGACCTCGAGCAATGCGACACCGCTCTTCCCGAAAAGCCGCGTGACGCGCCAATGCGTCTCCGCGGCGCGACCCCGTCTTGCGCTCACCGACATGCGTTTGCGATCGGTCGGATGGCGCCCGATCGCGCGCAGGACATGCCCGCTCTCTGCACCCGGCACGCCGCGCACCAACGCGACGTAGACGCGCTCGATGCTGTGATCGTGGAACTGTGCGGCGAGCGCAAGGTGCGCGGCGTCGCGCTTTGCGGCGACCAGAACACCCGACGTGCCGCGATCGAGCCGATGCACGATGCCCGGTCGCTGCACGCCGCCGATACCTGCGAGGTCGCGACAATGGTGCAGCAGTGCGTTGACGAGCGTGCCACCCGGATGTCCCGGTGCTGGGTGCACGACGAGCCCCGCCGGCTTGTCGATCACGATCAGATCCGCGTCTTCGTACAGGATCGCGAGCGGGATCGCCTCCGGCAGCGCGTCGAGCGGCACGACGTCGGGCGGATCGACGGCGATCTCGGTGCCGGCGGCGACGCGCTGCGACGGCCGCGCGCTGCTAGCGCCATCTACCGCGACGCGGCCTGCTTCGATCCACCGCTGCGCCTGCGCACGGGGCACGCCGGCGAGTTGCGCGAGGGCCTGGTCGAGTCGCTGCCCTGCCAAGCTCTCGTCCACCGCAAGGCGCAGCAATGCTAGTGCCGGCCGAGCAGACGCCCGCGCGGTTTGGCGCACAGGTGCGCTTCGAATCGCTGCGCGTAGCTGCGCGCCACGGTGTTGGCGTCGAGACCGAGGAAGCGCGCGTAGGCTGCTACGAAGCCCCGCACGTAGACGACGGCCGGTAGGTCGTCGAAGCGATCTTCCTCGAGCGAGCGCAGGTAGGCTGGACCGATCTTGGTGGCGGTCGCGACATCCTCGAGCTCGACACCCCGCAGCAAGCGTGCGCGGCGCAGGCGCGGTCCGTCCCAGACCATTTCTTCGTCGGACTCCGCGTCTGCGATGTCGTCCAACTGATCGAAGGTCGGCACGACGCGCGAGCGAGGTTCGGCGAGAGGCTGCGCCAGACCATCGCTGAGCGGCGCGAGCACCACCGGTTCGTCGCCGTACTCCTCCTCCTCCTCCGGCAGCTCACCCGCGCGCGCAGCGTCGTACGAGCGGCGCAACGCGGGATCGGAGAGCACGCGATACGCCTGGTCGATGCAATCGCGCAGCTGCTCGGCTTCGTCGGCGCCGAACATCGAGTAGGTCGCCAGCGAATCGCTTTCGTAGGCGGCGTACAGCACGCGGTACGAGCGCTCGATTTCGTCGGGCGCCGCGTCGGGTTCGACTTCGAGCACGTCGTAGTGGTCGGGTTCTTCGAAGTCGCTCATGCCAAAGGTCGCCTCGCGGCAGTGCCCGCCAGAGCGGTTTCGCGCGCCGTGCGCGTGCTCCGCCCGCGTCCGGGCCCGCTGCTCCCGAGCAGATTGCGCGCGATGCGCGCCAGATACACCGCAGCGTCGGAGTCCGGATGCGACACGACGACGGGACGCCGCTGACGGATCGCCTGCGTGACGGCGTCGTCGTAGTTCACGTAGCCGACGTAGTCGGCGGCGATCCCGAAGTATTTGCGACAGACGCTGCGCACGGCGAAGCCGAGTCGCACGTCCTCGGCGCTGCGGACGGAGTTCACGACGATGCGCGGCCGGAAGCCCTGAATCGCCGCGGTGAGTTTCAGCCCCTCTTCGGGCGCGATCGCGCGCACTTCGCGGAGCAGGTCGAGCGGCGTGCGGATCCCGCGCTCGTTGCCCTGGTCCATCGCCTGGTGCACCAGCGCGCGCGCCGATTCGCTGGTCATCGCGAGGCGCAAGCGGCGATAGAACGCGGCCCGCAGGAACGAGTAGGCGTTCTCGACCGACGTGGGTTCGGGCGTCAACACCAGGATGCCGTCGTCGCCTACCAGGAAGTAGTCCATCACCGACGGGTGCGTGCCCGCGCCGAGATCCACCAACACGAAGTCGGCGGGCAGCTTGCGCAGCTCTCCCAGCAACGCGACGCGGCGGAACGACCGCGGCTGTGGCACACCGAGATGTCCGTGCGTTCCGGCGATCAACCGGAGCCCGGGGATCGGCGTGTCGACCAGCAGCTTGCGGAGATCGGGCTCGCGCTTCGCAACGTAGTCCGCGAGGCTCGCGCGCGGCGCGCCGACACCGAGAACGGTATGTAGATTGGCGCCTTCGAGATCGGTATCGACCACCACCACGCGGCGACCTGCCTGTGCGAGCGCGGCGGCCAGATTCGCAGCGACCAGGGTCTTGCCGACGCCTCCCTTGCCGCCGCCGACGGCGACCAGCCGCGGCCCCGTCGCGTAGGGCCGGGGTTGGGCGCGATGTGCACCCGTCGGCGGTGTGGCGTCTCCCGTCTGGCTCATGTTGCTCCAGGGCGCCTAGTGCCGCGACTCGCGCGCGAGCGAACTTTCGACCACGCGCAAGAAGGGCCGCCACTCGTCGTGGCGGACGTGGGCAAGCGGAAGCGTCGCGAGCGGTGTCCAACGCGGTCGCGCCGGCGCGCGCAACAGGCGCAGCCCCGCTTGTTCGGGGGTGCGTCCACCCTTGCGACGATTGCAGTCGAGACAGCTCACGACGACGTTTTCCCAGGTACTGCGCCCGCCGTGCGCGCGCGGGACCACATGATCGAGATTGAGCTGCGAGCGCGGGGGACGCTCGCCGCAGTACTGACAGGTGAAGCCATCGCGGGTCATCACGTTGACGCGGCTGAAGCGCACGTGGCGCCGCGGCACGCGATCGAAGACGGTGAGCAGGATCACGCGCGGCGCCGGGAGACGGCCGCGGCTGGTTCCGACCCAATCGAAGCCATCGCCGTGGGGAACATCGACGTTGCGCACGGCGCGATGCCCGTGGCCGTTCAGTCGCCGGTCGTATCGATTCGGTTGTCCGTTGAGCACTCGGAGAACGCTCCACTGCTCGAAGTCGAAGGTGCGGTATTCGCCGTCGACCACGCGCGCGATCCCCTGGTACACCAGCGAAAAAGCGCGCCGTACCGACGTCACATGGACCGGCAAGTAGGATCGATTGAGCACCAGGACCGGCAAATTCAACATCGCGAATTGGCGTCGCAGCACGGTACCCGAAGCCCCCGCCGGGATCAACGCGTTTCCCGTTGCAGCGCGTTCATGACGGCCGTTTCGATCGCCGCTGCGTCGCCGTCGAGGAGCGTGCGCGCATCGAGAAGCACCACGTCGGCGGCGACGCGGGCAACGACCGGCACGGTCGCGCTGCGCAACCGCGCGGCAAACGCCTCGGCTCCGCCGGCCGATCCATCGGCGCGAAGCGCGACCGCCCACGACGGCAGTTCGAAGCCTGGCAACGAGCCACCCCCAACGGGCGCGCGGCTCTCGGTCACTTCGAGATGCCAGCCCGCCGCGGCAATCCCGGGCGTGAGCGACGCGGCGAGCGCGCGGGCGCGCTGCTCGACCGATGCGGCCGACTCGCGGAGTTGCCGCAACACCGGCAGCGACTCGAACGCGTCGCCCGCGAGCATCGCGCGGGCGGTCCAGTCGAGCGCGGCGATCGCCATCTTGTCGAGACGCAGCGCGCGCGCGAGCGGATGCTTTCGCATCGCGTCGATGCATCGCGCGCTGCCGAGCAGGATCCCCGCCTGGGGTCCGCCGAACAGTTTGTCGCCCGAGAAGCACACCACGTCGGCGCCGAGCCGGAGGCGTCCCGGCGCGTAGCTTTCGTCGGGAAGTCCTTGTCCGCGCAGATCGACGAGCGTGCCGCTGCCGAGATCTTCCACGAGCGGAACGCCGCCCTCACGAGCGACCCCTGCGAGCGTCTCCACATCGACTTCCGCGACGTAGCCGCGCTGTTCGAAGTTGCTGCGATGCACCTTCAGCAACAGCGCGGTCTCGGGACGCAGTGCGCGTCGGTAGTCCTCGGGGTGCGTTCGGTTGGTGGTGCCGACCTCGACGAGTCGCACGCCCGCCGCTTCGAGAATGTCGGGCAGCCGGAACGAACCGCCGATCTCGACCAACTCCCCCCGCGAGACGACGACTTCGCGACCACGCGCGAGCGTCGCGACCGCGAGCAGCAGTGCCGCGGCGTTGTTGTTCACCGCGAGTGCGGCTTCGCACCCGGCCAGCAGCGCGAGCTTGCGCCCGAGCGGTGCGAGCCTTTCGCCGCGGCGTCCGGTTGCGAGATCGAGTTCGAGATCGCCGTAGCGGGTCGCTGCTTCGAGCGCGGCCTCGCCGGCGCCGCGCGCCATCACCGCGCGCCCGAGATTGGTGTGGAGCACGACCCCTGTCGCATTCACGACGCGGCGCGGGTGCCGCGCGGCGAGCGCGCGCGCGTGCAGCACGGCCGTCGCGGCGAGCGCGTCGAGAATCGGCGGGGGTCCGGTCGCTGTCGCCGCCGCGCAGCGCGCCTCGTCGAGAGCAGCGCGCGCGCCGGCGCTAACCGCCCAGCCGGGGAGGCCCGGAGCGTCGCCGCGAACGGCGGCGGCGAGCCGGTCGACGGCCGGCAGCCCACGCCGCGGGTCGGTCCCAGTCTTCATGGGATCGACCCTACCACCGGCGGGGGCGAGATCGCGATGTTGGCCGCTCGATTCGAGTCGAAGCCCTTGGGGGATCTCGACCCCGCGATGATTTCCGCCTTGCGCCTGCGGAGTCGATGCAGGATGGTTCCGTCCGAGTTTGCCGACGGTCCCGAGCCGAGGCCGAGCGCAAAGAGGCGCCGGCGACGCTGTCGGGAGGTAGATGGGCCGGCGGGGTGCTGGAGCCCGAAACCCGACGCGAGGGCGGGGCCGTCGTAAGAAGAACCGCAGAGTTCACGAAATCGACCGGAAGAGAGAATTCCTGTGCGAGTCGACCCGCGACGGACTGCGTCGCCTCTATCCGAGATGACACAGTCTGGGACGACAATGAGCGTTTCCCGCCCGTCCGGAAGCCGCTGAGCCGGTTTCCGCTCGCCCGAAAAGCACCCCGCCATCCGCTCGGCGCCCGCCAAGGGCCGAACAGCGCTCGTGGTCCTGCGACCGGCTCGCCAGCTCCAGACCCAGGGCCCATGCAGAATGAAATCCTGATCAACGCTTCACGCGGGGAAACTCGCGTGGCGATTCTCGAAAAAGGCACGCTCGCCGAGCTGCTCGTGGAGCGGCGCGGTGAGCACAGCATGGTCGGCAGCGTCGTGAAGGGTCGCGTGAGCCGCGTGCTACCGGGCATGCAGGCGTCCTTCGTCGACATCGGCCTCGAGAAGGCCGCCTTCCTATACGCAGGCGACTACTACGAGTACGACAGCGACGTCGATCTCGGCGACGAGGAAGGCGAGTCGCGATCGCGCCAGCCGCAACGGCGCGGCGGGCGCCGCAACGGCGGCAGCCGCGTCGTTCCCCGGATCGACACGATCCTGTCCGAAGGGCAGGAGATCGTCGTCCAGGTCGCCAAGGAGCCGATCGGCACCAAGGGCGCGCGGATCACGTCGCACGTCGCGATCGCGGGGCGCCATCTGGTGCTGACGCCTTCGGGCGCGCGCGTCGGCGTCTCGCGGCGCATCGAGTCCGATCGCGAACGGCGCCGCTTGCGCGAGATCGTCGAGCGGCTGCGCCCGCGCGACGTCGGCTTCATCATCCGCACGGCCGGCGAAGGCGCCCGAGAAGCTGACCTCGAAGCCGACGTGAAGTACCTGGCGTCGGCGTGGGAAAACATCCAGAACCGCCGCAACGAGCGCGCGCCGACGGTGCTCTACGCGGAACCGTCGCTACCGCTACGCGTGGTACGCGACGTCGCGAACGCCGAGACGAAGCGCATCGTCGTCGACTCGCCGCAGGTGTTCGAAGAGATGATGAGTTTCGTGTCGCGCTTCGTCGCCGATCCGAAGCCGAGGGTCGAGCTGTATCGCGGCGCGCTGCCGATTTTCGACGAATTCGGCATCGAGGCCGAGATCGACGCGAATCTCGGCCGCAAGGTCTGGCTCAAGTCGGGCGGCTACCTGATCGTCGATCAGAGCGAGGCGCTCACCGCGATCGACGTGAACACCGGTCGCTACGTCGGCAAGCGCGATCTCGAAGAAACGGTGCTGAAGACCAATCTCGAGGCCGTGAAGGAAGTGGTGCACCAGCTCCGCTTCCGGAACATCGGCGGGCTGATCATCATCGACCTGATCGACATGGAGCCCGCAGAGAACCGCGAGAAGGTCTACCGCGCACTTCAGGAAGCGCTGCGCCAGGACAAGGCGAAGACCAACATCCTGAAGATCTCCGAGCTGGGTCTGGTCGAGATGACGCGCAAGCGCACGCGCGAGAACCTGGTGCAGCTGCTCTGTGAGCCGTGTCCCTACTGTGAAGGGCGCAGCTACGTGCTCTCCCGCACCAGCGTCGCACAGAAGGTGTTGCGCGAGATCAAGAAGGACCTGCCGCGCTTCTGCGGGCGGCGCGTCGCGATCGCGGTCTCGCCGCGCGTCGCCGAGGTGCTGTTCGGCGCGGAGCGCGAGGCGCTGGCCGAGCTGGAAGCCGAGCTGGGCCGCCAGGTCGAGGTGCGCGCGGTACCGGGCATGCACCAGGAGCAGTTCGAGCTGATCGCGCTCGACGCCGGCCCGCCGGTCGAGATCGCGCTCACGTGGCTCAGCACCGAAGAGATCGCGCCTGCCCCGAAGGTCGCATTGGCGGCCGAGCTGGTTCGGGCTCCCGAGCCGGTCGCCCTCGATGGCGTGGTCGAGGAGGAGCAGAAACCGAGCTTGCCGGTGCCGATGCTGCCTTTCAGCGCCGACGCGCTGGAGGATTTTTCGCCCCTCGACTTGGGTCCCGACGTGGCCGACGCGGGGACCCATCAACCGGTTGACGAGGCTCCGGGATTCCGGATACTGCCGCGTCCCGAGCAAGGTGAGGAGTCGTGATGTACGCGGTGGTTCGCACCGGCGGAAAGCAGGTTCGTGTCGCTCCCGGCGACGCGTTGTGGGTCGAACGCCTTCCGGGCGGCGTCGGCGAGACCATCGAACTGGCCGAAGTGCTGCTCGTGGGCGGCGAAGGGGTCCCGCGGATCGGCACGCCGACCGTCGCGGGCGCCAAGGTCGTCGCGACAATCGCGGGTCACGGCCGTGGCGAGAAGATCATCATCTTCAAGGCCAAGCGCCGGAAGCGCTACCGCCGCAAGCTCGGTCACCGCCAGGAATACACGCAGATCAAGGTCGAGAAGATCGAGGCGTAAGCCGCCTTCCGGCGGCGCACAGCGAGCCGCAGGCGAGCGACGCTCATGAGGACGGCGAAATGGCGCACAAAAAAGGTCAGGGCAGTTCCCGCAACGGTCGCGACAGCAACGGCCAGCGCCGCGGCGTGAAGCGCTTTGCGGGCCAGGCCGTGAACGCGGGCACGATCCTCGTGCGACAAGTCGGCACGCGCGTTCATCCAGGTCGCAACGTGGGCCTCGGCCGGGACTACACGCTCTTCGCGCTCTGCAATGGCACCGTCGCGTACGGGACTTCGAAGGGGCGCGTCGTCGCGCGGATCGAGCCCGCCGCCTAGCGGTTGCACCTCGCTCGGTTTCGCCTCGTTGCGCGCCAGCCGACTCCCGAGCCGGCGTCTTGGCCACTCGCCGCGAGCGGCGCCGGCCCAGCCGGAGCCCGCCGTGAAAGCCAGCGAAAATTTCATCGACGAAGCGACGATCGACGTCACCGCGGGCAACGGCGGCAACGGCTGCGCCAGCTTTCGACGCGACAAGTTCAATCCGCGCGGCGGCCCCGACGGCGGCGATGGCGGTCACGGCGGCGATATCGTGCTGGTGGCCGACCACAATCTGACGACGCTGCTCGACTTGCAGCTACGCCCGCACGCGCACGCCGAGGACGGCGCCCACGGCAGCGGTAACGGCCGCGCGGGCAAGAGCGGCGCCGACTGTGTGCTGCGTCTGCCGGTCGGGACCGTCGTGCGCGACGCCGACGCGCCGGGCGACGCGGAGCCGCTCGGCGATCTCACGCTGCACGCGCAGCGGCTGATCGTCGCGCGCGGCGGCCGGGGTGGGCTCGGCAATGCGCGCTTCGCGACGCCCACGCGGCAGGCGCCCGACACCGCGGAACCCGGCACCAGCGGCGCGCTGCGCCGGTTGCGCTTCTCGCTGAAGCTGATCGCCGACGTCGGACTCGTCGGCCTGCCGAACGCGGGCAAGTCGACGCTACTGCGCCGCATCTCTGCCGCGCGACCGCGCGTCGCGGCGTACCCGTTCACGACGCTCGTGCCCGCGCTCGGTGTGGTACAGGCGAGCGAGAGACGCTTCGTCGTCGCGGATCTGCCCGGCTTGATCGAGGGCGCGAGCCACGGCGCCGGCCTCGGAGACCGCTTTCTGCGTCACGTCGAACGCACGCGCGTGCTGGTCCACCTGGTCGACGCCGGCTCGGCGTGGCTCGAGGAGCGGGCGGCGGACGCACCGCTCGCCGACTGGGAGTCGATCCGCACGGAACTCGCGAGCTATGACGCGGGCCTCGGCGTGCGCACCGAGATCGTCGCGCTGAACAAACTCGACCTGATGCCCGAGGACGTGCGCGAAGCGCGCCTCGCGCCGCTCGAAGCGGCGCTCCGCGCGCGCGGTTGCGAAGTCGTGCGCGTGTCGGGTGCGACCGGCGAGGGGATCGACGCGTTGCTGCGGGCGGTCGTGCGCGTGCTCGACACGACCGACGCCGATCGCTTTGCCGAGATCGCGGAATCGGCGGCGCCGTGAGATCCGTCGCCCAGCGTGCGTCGCGCATCGTCGTGAAGGTGGGTTCGTCGATCCTGACCGCCGCGGGCGCCGTCAGGCCGCGCGTCTTCACCGAGTTGATCCGCCAGGTGAGCGAGCTGACCGACGCAGGCCGCCAGGTCGTGGTGGTTTCGTCGGGCGCGATCGCGATGGGCAGCCACCGACTCGGCTGGGATCACCCGGGGCGTTCGATCCCCGAGAAGCAGGCGGCGGCGGCGGTCGGTCAGATCGCGCTGATGGAGCGCTACCGGCTCGGCTTCGCGCGACGCGGGCGGCAGGTCGCGCAGGTGCTGGTGACGCGGGTCGGCCTCGACGATCGCGAGCGCTATCTGAACGCGGAACGCACGCTCACCACGCTGCTGAGACTGGGCGTCGTACCGATCGTGAACGAAAACGATACGGTGTCAACGGAAGAGATCCGCTTCGGCGACAACGACAATCTCTCCGCCACCGTGGTGAATCTGATCGGCGCCGACCTGCTGATCCTGCTCACCGACGTCGACGGCCTGTTCCGCGAACCGCCGCGCAAGGGCGAGCCGACGCCGCCTCTTTACGGCGTCGTGCCACGGATCACCTCCGAGATCACCGAAGCCGCCCAGGAATCGGGACACACTTTCGGACGCGGCGGCATGATCACGAAGCTCGAAGCGGCGCAGAAGGCGGCGCTCTCGGGCGCGGCGACGGTGATCGCGAACGGACGCAGGCGGAACACAGTTGTGCGCATCGCCGCCGGCGAAACGGAGGGCACGCTGTTCCTGCCGGGGCCGCCCGAGACGCGACTCGGCAGCCGCAAGCACTGGCTCGCCTTCACCGCGCGTCCGCGTGGCGATCTGCTCGTGGACGCCGGCGCCGCCACGGCGCTGCGCGAGCGCGGTCGTTCGCTGCTCCCAGCTGGCGTCACCGGTGTACGGGGCGACTTCGGCATTGGCGACGTGGTTCGCTGCGTCGACCCGAAGGGGCGAGAAGTGGCGCGCGGACTCGTCGCCTATTCTGCCGCCGAGGTTTCGCGCATCTGCGGAGTCTCGACGCGGCAGATCGTGCCGGTGCTAGGCTACTCGAACGGTTCGGAAGTCATTCATCGCGACGATCTGGTCGTGATGGGTAGCCGGTAGCAATCAAACGGACGGACGGCGATCCGATGCCCACCAGTCTGGAACAGCAAGTCGAAGATCTCGCGCGTGCCGCGCGCGAGGCGTCGCACGAGACGGCGCGTCTTTCGCGCGCGGTGAAGGATCGTTGGATCCTGCGGGCCGCCGAACGCCTCGAAGCGGCGCGCGAGCGCGTGCTCGAGGCGAACGCCGCCGATGTCCGCGAAGCCGAAGCGCGCGGCGTCGACGCCGCGCTGCTAGCGCGTCTCAAACTCGAAGACGGCAAATGGACCGCGATGATCGCCGGCCTGCGCGATGTCGCAGCGCTGCCCGATCCGGTCGGCGAGATCTCGCAGATGACGGTTCGCCCGAGTGGGCTGCGCGTCGGCCGCATGCGCATTCCGCTCGGCGTGATCGCGATCGTGTACGAGTCGCGTCCGAACGTGACGGTCGACGCCGCGGCGCTGTGCGTGAAGTCGGGCAACGCGGTGATCCTGCGCGGCGGCTCGGAGGCGATCCGCTCGAACCTCGCGCTCGGCGACGAGCTGCGGGCCGCGGCGGCCGAGGCGGGCGTGCCCGTAGACGCGATCGCGGTGGTGCCCACCACCGATCGCGCTGCGGTCGATCACCTGCTGACGCTCGACCGCTACGTCGATCTGCTGATTCCGCGCGGCGGCCCGTCGCTGATCCGCAAGGTCGTCGCGGAATCCACGATCCCGGTCGTCAAGCACGACGCGGGCGTCTGCCACGTGTTCCTCGACGCCTCGGCGGATCGCGAGATGGCGCGCGCGATCGTGCGCGACTCGAAGATCCGCCAGATGGCGGTGTGCAACGGCCTCGAGACGCTGCTCGTGCACGCGGACGCCGCGCGCACGGTGCTGCCCTTCGTACTCGAAGCGCTTGCCGGCGAAGGCGTCGAGATCCGCGGCTGTGCGCGTACCAGCGAAGTGTTCCCGCAGGCGAAACCCGCCAGCGAGGAAGACTGGTACGCCGAGTACCTCGCGCCGATCCTCGCGGTGCGCGTCGTCGACGACCTCGACGCTGCGATCGCGCACATCCGGCACTACGGTTCGAATCACACCGAAGTGATCATCACCAGCGACTACGCCAACTCGCAGCAGTTCGTGCGGCGCGTCGATTCGTCCACCGTCGGCGTCAACTGCTCGACCGCTTTCGCCGACGGCTACCGGCTCGGCCTCGGCGCCGAGATCGGCATCTCGACCTCGAAGCTGCACGCCTACGGTCCGATGGGCCTCGAGGGACTCACGACCCAGAAGTTCGTGCTCTTCGGCGACGGACAGCTCCGGCCCGATTGAGCGCAGGATTGAGCGTGGGTCTCATCGG
>CAYGWM010000050.1:0-2197 GCA_964353555.1 uncultured Spirochaetales bacterium | reverse complement strand
AACTCGCGCCGGGCGAGCCGGTGTTCCTGGTCGGCAGCGACGCCTTCGCGGAGATGGGCGCGTGGCGCGAGCCTGCGGAGCTGTTCGGGCTCACGCACTACGCCGTAATCGTGAGGCCACCGCTGCACACTGGCAGCCTCGCCGCGTGGCTCCCGGAGGTCGTGCGCAACGACATCGAGATCGCGCCGGATCAGCGCTCCGCGCGCCATCGGCGCACCGCGACGTGGTTGCGACTCGTCTCGATCGCGGGCTTCGACATCTCCGCATCGGAGGTGCGCCAGCGCCTGCGGGACGGGCGCTCCGTGCGCTATCTCCTTCCCGAGACGGTCCGCGAGGCCGTTCTTGCAAGCGGCGCCTTCAGATGCGCCGGAGGCTAGTCGCCCCATCAGCAAGCAGCAGCTCGACGTAGTGGAGAAGACGCGGCTCATCGTGGAAGCAGCGCTGGACGTGAAGGCCGAGGACGTGGCTGCGCTGGACGTTCGGGAGCTGTCTTCGTTCGCCGACGTGTTCGTCGTCGCGACCGGTCGCTCCGATCGCCAATTGCGCGCGATCGCCGATTCGATCGAGAAGGCGATGAAACAGGCCGGCGTCGTGCCGCTCGGCATCGAGGGCTACGCCGAAGGCAAGTGGGTGCTGATCGACCTCGACGACGTGATCGTGCACGTCTTCGTGCCCGAAGCGCGCGAGCACTACGACATCGAGCGGCTGTGGGGTGATGCCGGACGCATGGCTCTGCCGGCGAATGCGCCCGCGGAACGAGTGCGATGAACGGCCCGGTGATGCTGGTCGTGCTCGACGGCTTCGGGATCGGCGACGGCGGCGCGGGCGACGCGATCGCGCGCGCGCACGCGCCGTTCCTGTCGCGCGCACGGAGTCTGTTTCCGCACGCGCAGCTCGAGACTTCGGGCGAGTCGGTGGGGCTGCCGCCCGGCCAGATGGGCAACTCCGAAGTCGGTCACATGACGATGGGCGCCGGTCGAATTCGCTACCAGGACATCACGCGGATATCGAAAGTCTTCGAGCAGAACGGACCCGAGAGCGTGCCGGCGATCGCGCGAGCGCTCGACGTCGCAGCGAGCGGCCGAGGCTATCTGCATCTGCTCGGCCTGGTCTCGGACGGCGGCGTGCACAGCCACGAAGATCATCTGATTGCGCTGCTCGCCGCCTGCAAGCGCCGCGGCGTGCGACCGGTGCTGCACGCATTCCTCGACGGTCGCGACACACCGCCGCGCTCCGGACACGATCACCTCGCCCGCGTGTTGCCGCACGTGTTGGCCGCGAACGGCTGCGTCGCGACGGTGATCGGGCGCTATTTCGCGATGGATCGCGACAATCGCTGGGATCGCGTCGGCCGCGCCTATCACGCGATCGTCTGCCGCGAGGGGATCGCCGCGGGGGACGCGCTCGGTGCCGTTGCGGCCGCTTATGCGCGCGACGAGGGCGACGAGTTCGTGCAGCCGAGCGTGATCGACGGCGGTGTCGCGCTCGAGGACGGCGACGCCGCGCTCTTCTTCAACTTCCGCTCTGACCGCGCCCGCGAACTCACCAACGCGCTGACGAGCGCGCGGCCGAGCCGCTTCGAAACTCACCTCGATCGCAAGAAGGTCGCCCGGCCGGGCATCTTCGTCTGCCTGACCGAGTACGACGCCGCATTCGAGCTACCGGTCGCATTCGCCCCCGAGATGCCGAAGCACATCCTCGGCGAGATTCTCGCGGCAGCGCGATTCCCGCAACTCCGGATCGCGGAGACCGAGAAGTACGCGCACGTGACGTTCTTCTTCAACAATGGCCGCGAGGCACCGTTCGAGGGCGAGGATCGCGTGCTGGTGCCGTCGCCACGCGATGTCGCCACCTATGATCACAAACCCGAGATGAGCGCCGAGCCGCTGACGCGCGCACTGCTCGAAAAGCTCGACGAGCGCCACTACGCATTCATCCTGGTGAACTTCGCGAACCCCGACATGGTGGGACACACCGGCGTGCTGCCTGCGGCGGTGAAGGCGGTCGAGACCATCGACCGCTGCCTCGACCGCGTCACCGAGAAGCTCCTCGCGCTGGGTGGCCAGGCGCTCGTCACCGCCGATCACGGCAACTGCGAACAGATGATCGACCCGGTGACGGGCGGCCCGCACACCGCGCACACGACGAATCCGGTGCCGATCTACTGGATCACGCGCGATGCCGCCGGTCGCCGACT
>CAYGWM010000049.1:0-29859 GCA_964353555.1 uncultured Spirochaetales bacterium | reverse complement strand
TTCGCCATCGGCAGCCCGATGTTCCCAAGCCCGATGAAGCCGGCTTTGATTGCCATTCGCGCACGCTACCACGCTTTCATTGCGTCCATAATGGAAATGATGATACGGTGCGCCGATCACGATGAGCGCGCTCCACTTCGATCCCTACGCGTATGAGGTCCACGAGGACCCCTTCCCGATCTACGCGCGGCTGCGCGCCGAAGCGCCGGCGTACTGGAACGAGTCGCTGCGCTTCTGGGCGCTCTCGAGGCACGCCGACGTGCTGGCCGGCTTCAAGGACTGGCAGCGTTTCTCGAGCCGTTTCGGCGTCTCGATCGACGCCGGCACCTTCCACGAGAACGCGTCGGCGACGATGTCGTTCCTGGCGATGGACCCGCCGCGCCACGACCGGCTGCGCGCGCTGGTCTCGAAGGGCTTCACGCCGCGCCGTGTCGCAGAACTCGAACCGCGCATCCGCGCGATCGCGGTCCAGTACCTCGACGCCTTCGCCGGCATCGACCATTGCGACTTCATCCGCGACTTCGCCGGCAAGCTCCCGATGGACGTGATCAGCGAGATGCTCGGCGTGCCGCCGGGCGATCGCGCGATGCTGCGCGGCTGGGCCGACGACATGGTGCATCGCGAGGAAGGCGTGCAACAGATGCCGCAGGCCGCGATCGAAGGCGGCCTGCGCTCGCTGCACTACTTCACCGAGATGCTCGCCAGGGTTCGGAAGAACACCGGGACAGATCTGACCAGCGCGCTCATCAGCGCCGAGATCGACGGCGACCGGCTTTCCGATCGCGAGATCATCGGCTTCCTGATCCTGATGGTCGTCGCGGGCAACGAGACGACGACCAAACTGCTCGGCAACGCGCTCTATTGGTTGTGGCGCAATCCCGAGCAGCGCGAGCTGCTGCGGCGCGACCCGGCGCTGGTGCCGCGCTGGGTCGAGGAGACGCTCCGCTACGACAACTCGACGCAAGCGCTCGCGCGCGTGATGGCGGCCGATGTCGAGTTGCACGGGAAGAGCCTGCGCGAGGGCGACCAGGTCGTGTTGCTGGTCGGTTCGGGAAACCGGGACGAGCGCGTGTTCTCGGACCCCGATCGCTACGATCTGATGCGCGACACCAGCGCGAGCCTCTCGTTCGGCCAGGGCGTCCACTTCTGCCTCGGCGCGTCGCTCGCGCGGCTCGAGGGACGTGTCGCGCTCGAAGAAGTCTGGAAGCGCATCCCGAACTACCAGATCGACCCGGCCGGGCTCGTGCGCGTGCACTCGGTGAACGTGCGGGGCTTCGCCTCGATGCCGATCGAGCTGGGATCGTGAGGAACCGGCGATGAGCGAGCGCGCGAGCCGCACCGCGATCGTGGCCGGCGCTTCGTCAGGCATCGGCGCCGCGATCGCGCGTGCGTTCGGCGCGCTCGGCTGGTCGGTTGTGCTCGGCGGGCGACGCGTGGACAAGCTCGCCGAGGTGGCAGCCGAGGTAGAGAAGGCCGGCGGCCGTGCCGCTGCGCTGCCGCTCGACCTCGCGCTGCCCGCTTCGATCGACGCGTTCTTCGACGGCGGTGAGCGCGCACTCGGCCCGGCCGACGTACTCGTCAACAACGCCGGCATCTGCGTTCCGGGACTGTTGCACGAAGTGAGCCCGGAGGAGTTCCAGCGCGAGATCGCGACGAACCTGGTCGGTCCGGCGCTGCTCGCGCGTCGCATGATCGCGTCGCTGCGCGCGCGCGACGCCGCCGGCGATCTCGTCTTCATCTCGTCCGAGAACGTCACGGCGCCTCGCCCGTTCCAGCCCGGCTACACCGCGAGTAAGTGGGGACTCGAAGGACTCGCACGCACGCTGCGCCTCGAACTCGACGGCACCGGTATCCGTTCGACGATCGTGCGCCCCGGCCCGACCTTCCCGACCGACTTTGCGCGCGAGTGGGATCCTGCGGTCTTGAAGAGATTGATGAAGACCTGGAAGACCTTCGGCATCCAGCGCCACCTGCGCTGGATGCCGGCGGACGCCGTGGCGCAGGCTGTCGCTACTGCCGTGACCGCGCCGCCGGGAACGCACTTCGATGTGATCGCGCTCGGACCCGAAGCACCGCCGGATCAGCGCATCGGCGGAGGCTCCGCGTGAGCATCGCGATCCCGCGCCTCTCGGGCGGCATTCCGCTGCTCGGCCATCTGCTCCAGCTGCGCCGCGATCCGATCGAGCTGATGCAGCGCTGTCGCGACGAGTGCGGCGAAGTCGGCGAGCTGCGACTCGCCGGCCAGTCGCTGGTGATGCTCTACGGCGAAGCCGCGCAGGAGGCGTTCTTTCGCGCACCGGACGAACAGCTGGATCAAGCCGCCGCGTACCCGTTCATGAAGCCCGTGTTCGGGCCGGGCGTCGTCTTCGACGCGACGCCCGAGCAGCGCAAGCAGGCGCTGCGCAACCGCTCGCTGCGCGACCAGGCGCTGCGCGGCCACGCCGAGACGATCGCGCGAGAGACCGAGCGGATGATCGCGGGCTGGGGCGAGTCGGGCAGCGTCGACCTGCTCGCGTTCTTCGCCGAGCTCACCATCTACACCTCGAGCGCGGCACTGGTCGGACCCGAGTTCCGCGAAGAGCTGGGGCCCGAGCTGGTGCCGCTCTTCGCAGATCTCGAGCGCGGCACCGACCCGCTGGCGTACGTGAACGCGAACCTGCCGATCGCGTCTTTTCGAAAGCGCGACCGCGCGCGCAAGCAGCTCGTCGCCTACCTGCAGCGTATCTTCGATCACCGCGAAGCCGAGGGGCGGCAGAGCAAGGACCTGTTCCAGGTGCTGCGCACGATCAAGAATCCCGACGGCAGCGCGCGCTACGACGTGCAAACCATTACGGGCATGTTCATCTCGCTGATGTTCGCAGGACACCACACCACGTCGACCACGTCGTCCTGGGCGCTGCTCGAGTTGCTCCGCCATCCGGAGTGGATGCAGCGCGTTACCGGAGAAGTGGACGCGCTCTACGCAGATGGCCGCGACATCTCATACCAGGCGCTCCGCGAGATCCCGCAGCTCGAGAACTGCTTCAAGGAGACGCTACGCCTGCATCCGCCACTGATCCTGCTGATGCGCAAAGTGGCGCAGCCGTTCCAGTACAAGGACTGGACCGTTCCGGTCGGAAAGAACGTCGGGGTGTCGATCGCCGTCTCGAACCGCGACCCGGGCGTGTTCCGCGACGCCGAACGTTTCGACCCGACGCGCTACGAGCTCGGGCGCGAAGAGGATCAGCACATCTTCGCGTGGGTCCCGTTCGGCGCGGGCCGGCATCGCTGCGTCGGCGCTGCATTCGCGATGATGCAGGTGAAGGCGATCTTCTCGATCCTGCTGCGCCGCTACGAATTCGAACTCGCCCAGCCGCCCGAGAGCTATCGCGAGGACCACTCGAAGATGGTCGTGCAGCTCGCCCAACCGTGTCGCGTGCGCTACCGGCGCCGCGCGGAGCTCGCGTCGTGAAGATCCGCGTCGACCTAGATCTCTGTCAGGGTCACGGCGTCTGCGTCGAAGAAGCGCCCGAACTGTTCGCGCTGGACGCCGCGACCTCGAAGGTCGTCGTGCTCGAAGCCAACCCGCCCGAAGCGCTGCGTGCGAAACTCGCCGCGGCGGTGAAGTACTGCCCGACGCGTGCACTGCGCCTCGTCGAGGAATGAGGAGCGAAACGATGCCCGCCTTCCCGCGCACGGAACTCGAGGAGATGATCCGCCGCTTCGTCGCCACCAACGACGCATGCGGCAAGACCGGCAACTGGGAGCCGCTCTCGAAGTTCTACGCCGAAGACGCCATCTACACGTGGAACAATGGCCCCAAATACGAATTCGTCGCGCGCGGTCGCAACGAGATCCGCGACTTCGTGATGGGGACGGAGATGGAAGGTCTCGACAAGTGGACCTACCCCTACGTGCGCACGCTGATCGACGACCAGAAGGGCGAGATCATCGGCATCTGGCGCCAGCTCGCGCCCGTAACGGGCGATGATGGCAAGCCGATCGAAATCGGCGGCACGGGCGGATCGTGGTTCCGCTACGCCGGCAACTGGCAGTGGAGCTGGCAGCGCGACTTCTTCGACCAGAGCTGCGCCGGCGCGGTGTTCCTCGACCTGATGCAGCAGGGCAAGCTCAGCGAGAAGATGCAGCAGCGCATGAAGGCGGGATCCCGCCAGCCCGGCTGGGTGAAGCGCGCGAGCTTCGACTGGTACGAGACGATCACGGATCGCGAGGACGAGTAGAACGCACGCCCATTCGGGGCGGAGGAGAGAGCGCGCATGGCCCCGGCTCTCGGGACGGCCATGCGCGCCTGGCATCACGCCGCGGGGCGGCGGCGTTTGCGCGCCCACATCAAGAAGCCCACCGGGAATACGAGTTCGGCGCCGTAGCCGCACTTCGATCCCTCTTCGTGATACGGCCAATTCGGCGCGCAGTCGGGATCTGCCATATCGAACAACCCGTCGTTGTCGTTGTCTAGATTGTCGTTGCAGGACGGGTTCTCGGGTGACGCGAACGGTGTCGGACAGCCGGGATCCGCCATGTCCACTAGGCCGTCGCCATCGTTGTCGAAACCGTCGTCACACTCCATCCGACCGGATACGACCGGAGCCTTCTCGGACAAGTCGTTTGCACTCGTGCAGCCCAGATCGGAGGGGAAGTCGAAGCCTCCGTCCTCATCGTTGTCGATCCCGTCACTGCACTCGACCACGACGTCGAGGTTCACGCCGGCCATCTGCGCACCGACGAAATCGCCGAGGTCGTTGATGCCCGAAGCCGGATCGCCGGTTACGCCGTAGGGGCTGTCGCAGGCGTGGTCGGGGACCGTATCACCGTCGCAGATCGCCTCACCGTCCTCAGAATTGAGCGCGCCAGTGTACTTGTAGAACTCGTAGCGGCGGATCACCGCGTGGTCGGCGTCGCCGAGCTCGAGATCCTTCTCCATCAACTCTTTCGGATCGGGATCGACATGCCCGGCGGGCGGATTCTGAAAGAGGCTCCACTCGGTCTCGACCTCGGCCGCCTCCTGATCGTCATCGCCGCGCAGCAGGTCCCCGAGGTCGATGTCGTGGTCCACCTTGGTGGAGAGGGTCTTGACCCAGAACGCCTCGCCCCAGAGGTTCACGTTCTCCGGCTGCTCGGGATTCGGCGCAACGGCGTGCACCTGGATGTTCACCGCGGCCGGCGCGAGGGGCGGCTGATTGGGGATGGGATTCGGGACCGGCGGCGTGTAGACGAAGGCCACAGACGGAATTCCGACCTGCTTTCCGACGAGCGTTCCGCTGCCCGGCGTGCTCTCGACGAGCCAGCGGTACGTGGTCGACGCCGGCTGGCCGAGCGTGCTCACACCGTAGTGATCACACGGGTTGGCCTTCCAATTGGGATTGGCACCCGGCCAGCAGCTCTCGCCGGGCGTGGTGAAGATCCCGGACGGTGTAGAGATCGCGCCGATCGTGCCGCCGAAGGTGATCTTCACGCCGACGCCCGGCATGTCGGTGATGACCGGCTTGCCGAAGCGAACCACCGCTCCCGGATCCGGTGATACGAAGGAGAACACCCGGTCGTAACCGAAAATGCTGGTGAGCTTGGTGTGATCGAAGCTCGGATCGTCGATCTCGATCTCGAAGCCATAGGCCGGCTGGCCCGTGTCGTTGACGACATCGAAGTTGGCGAGCGGGCCGACGATGCCGGCCGACGCCCGACCGGCTACGAACAATGCAGCCACCGCGACGACGTCGATCCAATGACTCCTTCCCTGATGCCTCGTCATGATTCTTCTCCTGCTGTCGCGAGCCACTTCGCGCGAACGCGCCGGCACTCCGGACAGCCCGTTGGATATTCAAACCCCTCCGATCCATCGATGCACGGCTCGTGCCATGCGCGAGGGAATGTTTCCCACACAGAGGCGCGCGATCTGATGGGTTTCGCGACCGGCGATGGGGCGGGAAGGCACTGCCGCCGTGTGCGCATTGGGACATCGAGCCGTCGGCTACCCGACCGATTTCGAGCGAATCCGGTCAATCGACGACGTGCGAGGCGGCTCGGACGATTCGCTTTGTGACCCACGCCGAGGGATCTTTCGGCATGTTCACGATGCGCTTCGACATGCGCGCACCCGATGACGGGGTGCCCACACGCGACCTGTATGCCGCCGCGCTCGACATGGCGGAATGGGGTGAGCGCAACGGCTGCGTCGCGGTGCAGGTTTCCGAGCATCACGCTTCGCCCGACGGCTATCTGCCGGCGCCGCTCGTGCTCGCGTCGGCGATTGCGGGTCGCACGCGACGCCTGCCGATCCAGGTCGCCGCGCTGATCCTTCCGCTGCACGACCCGATCGAGATCGCCGAGCAGATGGCGGTACTCGATCTGGTGTCCGGTGGTCGCGTGTCGTACGTGCTCGCCGTCGGCTATCGCGCCGAGGAGTACGCGATGTTCGGCCGCGAGCTGCGCGAACGCGGCCGCCGGATGGACGCTTGCCTGACGGCGCTGCGCCGCGCGTTCTGCGGCGAAGCGTTCGAGTTCGATGGTCGCCGCGTGCGGGTGCTGCCGCGTCCCGCGACGCCCGGCGGCCCTCTTCTACTGGTCGGCGGCAATAGCGCAGCGGCCGTGCGCCGCGCGGCCCGCTTCGGCCTCGGCATGCTGACACAGGGCGGCGATGCTTCGCTCGAGTCGCTCTACCGCGCCGAGTGCGCGCGCAACGGCAACGAGCCAGGGCTCTTCATCGACCCACCGGCCGATACCGTCACGTCCGCCTTCGTCGCGGAGGATCCGGATGACGCCTGGCAACGCCTCGGTCGCTATCTGCTGCACGACGCGCAGATGTACGCGGCGTGGCTTCCGGAAGGAACGTCGGTGAGTCGCTCCGGTGCGAGCAGCATCGATGAGCTTCGCGCGGCGAACGGGCCGTACCGCATCTTCACGCCCGACGAAGCCGTCGCCCACGTGCGCGAGCGGGGCGTGCTGCTACTGCAACCGCTCTGTGGCGGCATGCCGCCCGATCTCGCGTGGGAGCAGCTCCACCTGATCGAGGAGCGCGTACTGCCCGCGCTGCGGGATACACGATGAACGGGGAGACGCCGAGCGAGTGGACGCGGCGTCACCCGGAGATCGCGGCAGAACGTATCGACGCTCCCCTCTTCATTACCGGACTGCCGCGCACCGCTACGAAGGCGGCGCGGACGACATCCTCTATGGCAACGGCTGGTTCCAACTCGGCAAGGGCGAGGCGCTGGTCGTCGAATGCGACGCTCCCGACGCGACGCCGACGGCCGCGTGCGATCGTCGTCGCGGTGCGCGATGATCGCGGTGCGGTAGCTCCACGTCGCAGAGCGGATGTACCTCGGTTGAAGGCCGTACTCCTCCAACTCCCCACTACCAAGTCTGAGCCTCGACCGGCCGATAGGGCCAGCCGGAGGCAGCGGAACTTGGCGGAAATTCTCGGGCTGATCGGATTCGGTTCGTTCCTCGCCGTGAGTCTCACGGTCGGCACCCGCTTGCTGCTACTGGCCCGGCGCACGCGCAAGCTGCCGGAGCTGGCGATGGGGCTCAACTTCGTTCTGGCAGGCTTCCTCGGCTACGCGCTGCTGGTCGCGGCCGAGTCGCTGCATCTGTTTCCGGGACATCTCGCGGGTTTCGGCTCTTTCTTCGGCGTGACTGGCATCGCGATCGGGGGCGTCTTCGTTTGCCTGTTCACGCAGCAGGTCTTCCATCCCCAGAGCCGCGTCGCGCGGGTTGTGCTCGCGCTGCTCACAGGCTGGCTCGGACTCGCGATCTACGGCGCGTGGATCCTCCACGTGGTGCGCCTCCCGGACGGCTTCGGCGTCTGGATGGGCCACTGGGCGGCGCATCTGGGCCTGCTCGCCGCCTACGGCTGGTCGACGGGCGAGTCGCTCCGCTACTACGCACTGATGCGACGCCGCGTGCAAGTCGGCGTCGGCGACCCGATCGTCGCGAACCGATTCCTGTTGTGGGGAGTCGGGACGCTCGCGACCGTGCTGGTGACGTTGCTCTACATCACCATGCAGCTGCTCGGTCACTGGGAACTGCCGGAGTCTCTCGTCGGTGTGTCGTCGCTGCTGGTGCTGGTCACCGCGATCGCCGAGTGGCTGGCGTTCTTCCCGCCGCACTCCTACCGCAGGCGCTTCGTCACGGCTTGAACGGCCCCTTGCCGAGCTGTTCGCGAATCGGCGTGAACTCCGGCTGCAACATCGCGCGACGCTGCCAATTCGCGCCGTCGACGACGAGCGTGCACCCCGTCACGAACGACGCGTAGCGCGAGCACAGGAACGTCGCGGCCCAGCCGAGTTCGCGCGGGCGGCCGACGCGACCCGCCGGCTGGCGCGCGCCTTCGTTCCTTCCGCGCTCGGGAACGCCGCCCACGATGTGCGCCGCTTCGTCTTGATGCGGGAACAGCCCCGGAACGAGCCCGTTCACGCGAATCCCGTACGGCGCCCATTCGACCGCGAGCGTCTCGGTCATGTTCTTCACGCCCGCCTTCGCGGCCGCCGAGTGTGCGAAGCCGGGACCGCCGGTCCATGCGTACGACGCACCCACGTTGACGATCGCGCCGGGCGTTCCCGTCGCAATGTGGCGTCGCGCGAATTCGCGCGAGCAGAAAAAGGTGCCGTTCAGCACGATGTCTACGACGGTGCGCCAGCCGTTCGGCGAGAGATCCTCGGCGGGCACCGGGAAGTTGCCCGCGGCGTTGTTGACCAGCACCGACGGCGCACCCAGTGCGCTCGTCACTTCGTCGAACGCAGCCGTGATCGCGTCGGGCTGGCGGATGTCGCACGCAATGCCCGCAGCGCGCGCGCCGGTGGCCTCGATCGCCGCGACGCCCGCGGCGCGATGCTCGGCGTCGCGCGACAGAATCGCAACCGCAGCGCCGAGTCGCGCAAACTCGACGGCGATCGCCTTGCCGAGTCCCGTGCCGCCGCCCGTCACGACCACGACCTCGCCGCCATAGCTGCCAAGCGGCAGCGCGCTGGCACCGAGATCGGGCGCTTCCGGCAAACCCACGTCGCCTCCTCCTCTGCTGCTCGAGCCGTTGCGTTGGGGACATTCGTTGCGTTGGGGACGTTCGTTGCGTCGATTGCGCTCACGAGCGTCCCCAACGCAGGTTGCGCAACCAACGTCCCCGACGCAACGTCTGGCCCCGACGCAACTCGCGCAACGAACGTCCCCGACGCAGCTGGCGTGATAGGCTGTGTTGGGGAGGCTGGGGCGTGCGGGAGATCGAGACGGGGACGGCGGAGCTGGTTGGGCGGATCGAGGATCGCGTGGCGGTGCTGACGCTGAATCGGCCCGAGGCGCGCAATGCGCTGACGATGGAGATGAAGCGCGCGCTGGCGACTTGGCTTCCGGCGCTCGGCGCCGATCCCGAGGTCGGCTGCGTGCTGCTGACCGGCGCGGGCAGCGCGTTCTGCGCCGGCGGCGACACCAAGATGATGGCACGCGACGGCAAGCTGCCGTCGCCCGAAGAGCGCAAACGCCAGCTGCGCTGGGAGCACCGGATTCCGCTCGCGTTGCACCAGCTCGAGAAGCCGACGCTCGCGGCGCTGGCGGGTCCGGCCGCCGGCGCGGGTTTCGCGCTCGCACTGGCTTGCGATCTGCGCATCGCCGCCGAGGGCGCGTTCGTGACGACGTCGTATGCGCGTCTCGGACTCTCGGGGGACTACGGTTCGAGTTGGTTCCTGACGCACCTCGTTGGCCCGGCGAAAGCGCGCGAGATCCTGTTCACCGCCGAACGCCTCGACGCGAAGCGCTGCGAGCGGATCGGCCTCGTGAACCGCGTCGTCCCGGATGCGGATCTCGAGAAGGCCGCGCTCGGCTGGGCGAAACAGATCGCCGCCGGACCGCCGATCGCGCTGCGCTACATGAAGGACAACCTGAACCGCGCGCTCACCGAATCGCTGCAGTCGGTGCTCGACATCGAGGCGGATCGCATGGTGCAGGGCGCACAGACGGAAGACTATCTCGAAGCGGTGGCCGCCTTCGCCGAAAAGCGCGCGCCTGTCTTCAAGGGGAAATGATGGCCAGCGATGCGATCAAGCTCGAATTCGACGGACCGGTGGCGATCCTGTCGAACAACCGGCCCGATCGTCACAACGCGGCCAACAACGAGATGGACGCGCGCCTCTGGGAGCTGCTCGCGGAGCTGCACCAGAAGGACGGCCTGCGCTGCGTCATCTGGCGCGGCAATGGCAAGTCGTTCTCGTCGGGTCGCGACACCCAGGAACTGGGCGTTCGGACCGAGGACATCACCGACCTCGAGTTCATCGAGCGCGGCCACAAGGGAACGCAACAGTTCTTCACGATGCCCTGCCCGATCGTCGCGGCCCTCAAGGGCTGGGTGATCGGCGGCTCTTTCGAACGCGCGCTGCTCTGCGATCTGCGCATCGCCGGCGAGAGCGCGCGCATGCGGCTACCCGAAGTGCTGCACGGTGTCGTGCCCGATTCGGGCGGCACCGCGCGGCTTTTCCAGATGGCGGGTCACGGACTCGTCGCGGATCTCGCGCTCACCGGCCGCATCATGGACGCGAACGAGGCGCTGTCGCACGGCGTCGTCTCGCGCGTCGTGCCGGACGACAAGCTCGACGAGACCTGCCTCGAGATCGCCCATGCGATCGCGAAGGCGCCCGCCTTCACCGTGCAGATGTTCCGCCGCACGCTTTCGCGGATGGCGAACCCCGACGTGCAGCGCTCGATTGAGGAAGAGGCGCTCACGCAGTCGCTGGTGTTCCAGTCGCGCGACTACGCGGAGATGAAGGCGGCGCGCACCGAACAGCGCGAGCCGAAGTACCGCGGTCGCTGAAGGCTCAAGGCCTCGGCCCGTAGCGACGCGGTCCGCGCGACGGCAATGTCGCAAGCTGCGTTTCGATCTCCGCCATCCACGAACACAGCGCGGGACGCGTTTCGCGCGGGTCGATCAGGTGGTGCACGCCGAACTCCTCGGCGCGCGGGAACACCGACTGCGCGGCGGCCATCTCTTCTTCGAGTTCGCGGCGGCGCGCGCCCGGATCGGCAGCTGCGCGGATCTCGCGACCGAAGCCCAGCTCGACGCCGCCTTCGACCGGCATCGAACCGCTCTGCGCGGACGGCCACGCGAGCACCGTCGGCGCCGGGCCGAGATGGATGCCGAGCGCGACGCCGAATGCGCGGCGCAGCATCACCGCGCACCACGGCACTTCGGTTTGCAGCGCGGCGAACATCGCCTCCATGCCGAAGCGGATCGTCGCGGACTGTTCGGCTTGCAGTCCGATCGCGAAGCCCGGCTCGTCGACGAAGGAGACGATCGGCAGGTGGAAGAGATCGCAGGTCTCGACGAAGCGGCGCACTTTGCGTGCGCCCGCGGCGGTCATCGAGCCGCCGTCGTGGACGCAGTCGTTCGCGAGCACGCCGACCGGGCGACCCGCGAGGCGCGCGAAGCCGGTCACCTGCGAGCGACCGTAGAGCGGCGCCATTTCGAAGAACGAGCCGCGGTCGACCACGAGCTCGAGCACGCGGCGGATCTTGTAGGCGCGGCGGCGTTCGCGCGGGATCACCGAGAGCAGCGCTTCTTCGGCGCGCGACGGTGGATCGTCGCTCTGCGCGACCGGCGCCAGCGCGCTGATGTTCGACGGCAAGTAGCACAGGAACGCGCGGATCTGGCGACACGCGTCGGCTTCGTCCTCTGCGACGTTGTCGACCACGCCGCTGCGCTCGTGCACCGCCGCGGCGCCGAGTTCTTCCTTCGTCACCGCGCGACCGGTGGCGCGCAGGACCAGCGCGGGCCCGCCGGTCAGCACCTGCGCGGTCTCGCGCGTCATCAGCGAGAAGTGCGACGCGACGAGCCGCGCGGCCGGAAATCCCGCGACGGGACCGAGCGCCGCGCACACGACCGGCACGTTCGCGAGGGCCCCCATGCACAGCAGGTTCAGCGGCGACGAAGCGGTCCAGTCGTAGCCCGAGCGACCGCGCGCGCCGGTGGCGCCCGCGATCGATGCGCCGCCGCCTTCGAGCAGTCGCACCACCGGCACGCGGCGCCGCAGCGCCAGCTCATCGGCGTAGATTCCCTTGCGAAGACCGGCGGGCGAGTACGAGCCGCCGCGAATCGTGAAGTCATCGCCGCCGACGACGACGAGTCGGCCGTCGATGCGGGCGGTGCCGACGACCACGTTGGCCGGCGTGAACTTCGTCGCGCGGCCGTCATCGCCAGTCTCGGCGACGCCCGCGACGTCGCCGTGTTCGCGGAACGAATCCGCGTCGGTGAGCGCGGCGATCCGCTCGCGCACCGTCGCGCGGCCGCGCGCATGCTGTTTCGCGACTGCATCGGCGCCGCCCTGCTGCTGCGCGATTTCGCGGCGTCGTTCGATCTCGTCGACTTCGGTCTTCCAGCTCATGAGGGGGAACATACAAGGCCCTTGCGCGGCGCGCGGCAGCGCATCAACCTTGGCCCGTTGCGATCCTTTCTCGCTCGCTACGGACGGCCCGACCCTTCGTCCGCGAGAGCGGTGGTTTCCTTCCTCCGAGCGATCTCGGCATGAAGCTCCATCTCGTCAGACACGCCAGAGCGGCGAAGCGCGCGCAATGGGCGGGTCCTCCGCTGCTGCGACCGCTGTGCGACACGGGTCGCGCGCAGGCGCATGCACTCGGCAAATCGCTCGCAGCAAGCGGCATCGAGAGGATCGTGTCGAGCCCCGCGCTGCGCTGCCGCCAGACGCTGGCGCCGCTTGCGCACGCCCTCGGCATCCCGGTCGAGATCGACGAACGCCTCGGCGAAGGCAGCGACGAAGCGAAGCTGTTCGAGGCAATCGCTTCGATGCGCGATCGCGCGATTGCGCTCTGCACCCACGGCGAGACGATCGGCGCCGTGCTCGAGCGCTATCGCGCCGAAGGACTCGCGCTCGAGGACGAACCGCGCTGCGAGAAGGGTTCGTATTGGATCCTCGAAGGACGCGGCGCGCGCCCCTCGACGATTCGTTACGCGCCGCCGAGTCCGGGCGCTTCGTCCGACGGCGACGCGGAGATGCCGACGGTGCGCTTTGGCGTGCTCGACCTCGGCAGCACGTCGTTCCACATGCTGGTCGCCGACGCGACTGCGAACGGCGACGTGCGCCGCGTGCTGCGCGAGCGGGTGATGTTGCGACTCGGCGCGAATGTCACGGACGGCGGTCGCGTACCGGACGACGTCTGCGATCGCGCAGTCGAGGCAGCGCGGCTGCTCGGCCAGAGCGCGCGCAACGCGCACGTGGATCTGCTGATTCCGGTTGCGACCGCGGCGCTGCGCGATGCGAGCAACGGCGCAGAGGTCGCGCGACGCATCGGCGAGGCCGTCGGCGTCCCGACGCGTCTCCTCTCGGGTGCCGAGGAGGCGCGACTCACCTTTGCGGCGTTCCGCCGCAAGCTGAAGATCGGCTCGCGCCTCGCGCTCGGTCTCGATCTCGGCGGCGGCAGCCTCGAGTTGATCACCGGCGACGAGAGCGAGGTGCGCTTCGAGACCACGCTTCCGCTCGGCGCCGCGCGCCTGCACGCCGAACTGGTGCGCAGCGATCCGATGAGCCGCGACGACAAGCGCGCCGTGCGCGCGCGCGTGCGCGAACGCCTCGGCGAATTCCGCGACGCGCTGGTGCGCTGGGCGCCGCGACCCGCGATCGCGACGGGCGGCACGATGCGCGCACTCGCGCGGCTGCTCGCCGCCGAGGCGGGTCGCGACCTCACCGCGATCCACGGCACCGTGATCGCGGCGGAGGACTTCCGCGAACTGGCCCGCAAGCTGGTGCGTTCGACGCAGGCCGAGCGGCTCGCGATGCCGGGCATGCGCCGTCAGCGCGCCGATTTGGTTCCCACCGGCGCGCTGGTGCTGCGCACCGTGCTGGAAGATCTGGAGCTGCCGTCGCTCACCGTCTCGGACTGGGGGCTACGCGAAGGCGTGATCCTCGAGGCGCTCGAGCTGAGCTGAGCCGCGTCAGTCCGTGCCGAGCGAGTGCGTCAGCGTCCGCGCCTGGCCGTCGGCGCCGATCACGGTCACCTGGAACTCGCTCGCTTCGGTCAGCTCGCGCAACGCGGCGACACTGTCCTGCGCTCCCGTCACGCTGATGCCGTTGACCTGCACCACGGTGTCGCCTTCCGCGATGCCGATCTGCTCGAACAGGCTGCTGCGGTCGATCGCGGAGACCTCGACGCCCGTCACGCGGCCCTGCTCGTAGCGAGGCGCTACCTGCGCGTCGGCGAGTGGCTGCGGATCGCGGCCCGCCGCCTCCGCCTTCTTCGGGGACTTCGAGAAGCTCGTCTCGGAGAGTCTCTGGATCCGTTCGCGCAGACCCTCGGCGACGGGACCCGTCGTGCGCGACGTGCTCGCGACGCGACGCGCCTCCTGGATCCGCAGCTCCTTCTCGTCGTCGAGCGCGAGTTCCTCGCGGTGGGCCCCGTTCTGGATCACGATGCGGCGGCGCTCGATGCGCAGCACGGTGGCGTCGCCTTGCAGCGCTTCGCCGACGCGCACGACGATCTGCCTGCGCGTCTGCTGATCCTCGACGGCGGCGTAGGCTGCATCTGCTTCCGCCGATGCGACGGTGCCGAGCAGCCGCAGCGGAAGTCGCGTCGCCTGCAGCTTCTCGTCTTCGACCTTCGGCGGCGGCGCCGCGGCCGTCGCTGCGGGCAGCAGCGTCGAGACCTGGAACAGGTTGCGCTCGAGAATGGCCTGCCGGTCCGTCCAAGCGCGGCCGGACTCGGACGCCGGCGCGGACACAGATCGCTGCGGAACCGAATCCACAGCCAGCCAATCGCCGAGCCATGCGCTCGCGAGTCCAGCGGTGATGTAGCAGCAGAGCGTGAAGAGGGTCGCGTTGAGAGCCCAGATGCCGAGGCGTGCGAGCGTCAGCTGCCGGAGTCGCGTGCGGAATGGTGCGACGACGCGCTTCACGGTTGCTTCGCCTTCGCCGCATCCGCGACTGCTGCGGGCGGAAGCGATCGATCGATCGCAGCGCCGAGTTCCGCCACATCGATCGCTTTGCCACTGCTCTGGTAGAGGACCCGGCCGTCTCGCGTCTGCAGCAGCACGACCGGGAGCGCAGCGCCGGGGTCGATCAGCGATTTGGTGTACGCCTCGGCGAGGTGGTCGTAGACGAATGGTACCGGCCACTTCAACGCACGCAGTTGGTCGCGCACGCCGGCGTCGGGATGCTGGCCCTGCGGGAAGAGGATCGTGAACACACCAACGCGTTCGCTGAGTGGAGCGAGCGACATCGCCAGCGCGGAGAAGTCCTTCGCGTCCGGATCCGCGAACACGCTCAGCACGCCGAGTCCGGCTGCGACATCGGGAAACGGCAGCGGCTGCATCGTGGCGGAGGCCGCGTCCACGAGTCGCGGTCCGATCGCGAGCACGAAGTTCGGCGCGATCTTCTCGAGTTCCCCGCGCCGGACGCGATTGGCGCGCTCGATGAGATCGGTGTTCGCAACGGGAATCCGGTGCAGCCCGTCGCGACCGAAGTCGATGCGTGCGACTCCATCGGCTTCGACCCGAATCAGCACGCCGACGGTGCCGGATTCGAGCGCCTTGCTCTTCTCGCTGGCCGGAACCGCATGCGTCACGGCGACCTGGTACGGCCAGAAGCGATCGCTCGCGAGCAGGTTCTTCGCGGTGAGTGCGGCGGCCGTCGAGTCCTGCGGCTGGTACGCGGGAAGAGTTCCTGCTGCACTCGGGTCGGTCGGCTGCGCCTGCAACGACGCGGGCAAGCCCGTGAGCAGCAACAGCAGCGCAAGCAGAAATGCGTTCATCGGGGGGATTCCGGAGCCGGCGCGAGCCGCCTCAACGACCTCGCGAGAAGCGGCCGCGGATCCGGACCGAGACGAGCAGACCCAGCACCGCCGCGAATGATTGCGCGATCGCACCGGGCTCGGGGGCGCTGATCGCGACGTTGTCGATGATCGGCTGCGCGACACCCACCGGATTGAAGTTGAAGCGCACGAAGGCCGTTTCCGAGGCAGCGGTGCCGAGGTTCACGATGTACTGAGCATCGCTGTCATCCAACATCAACGATCCAGCGTTGGCATAGCTGGAGCCGTCGATCGAGAAATCGACTCCAACCATCGAAGTGCCGCTGAAGGTCTTGCCAGCGAAGCTGAGCGACCAATTGCCGCCCGTTTCTGGAACGGAGCTCAGGTCGGCTTTGAAGACGACGCTGACTGCGTCCTGCGCCGTCATGCTCAGCGGGTTGAACAGCAGCTGTCCTTCGAAGAGCAGAACGGTGAACGCGTCGAAGGACGGCAGCGGTACGTCCAGGTTGGATTGTAGAGAGCCTGCGGTCGGAAGGAACGCCTCGTCGTTGTTGCCAGTCGGAGTGACGCTGCTCGAACCAAAGCTCCCGTTCAGATAGAGCGTTCCGAACGCCGCCGACTCGGCCCCGGCGCCGAAGGTCGGGTCGAGATCGGAGTAGTTCGCACTGAGCGTATTCGTGAAATTGATGGCATCGATCGACAGCAGAGCGTCGCCCGAGTACTGGGAGAAGTCCCAGCCAGCAGCCAGGAACGCCTGCGAGGAGCCGGCGATCGAAGCGGAGACGGCCATCGAGAGGATCGCCCTGGCAATCGCGCGCGATATAGGTTTCATGATTCTTCGACCCCTACGTGATGATTCTGATCGTGGCTTCCGGCTCCGCTCGAAGCGGACAAGAACGCCGACGTCGTGAATTTGGTGGGTGCAAAAGAGAACCGCCACCGAGTTCGGTGGCGGTTCCGTGGCATTCATTCGAAGAACAGCAATCAGGCGCGGCGGCGACCAAAGATCTGCAGACCCGCGAGGCCGCTACCGATCAGCAGCATCGTTCCCGGCTCCGGGACCGCAGTGAGCGTCCCGCTGATCGCCAGGTTGTCGATGATCGGTTGACCCGCCGCCGGATTGAAGCTCAACCGCACGAACGCCGTGTGCGAGCTGACCGCACCCAGGTTCACGCTGAAGGGCTTGTCGTTGGTGTCGAGGCTCGCCGACCCGAAGCTCGCGTAGGACGCGCCGTCGGTCGAGAACTCGATGCCCACCGACGAGCTGCCGCTGAAGGTCTTGCCAGCGAAGCTGACCGACCAGTCGCTGCCGTTCACCGGTTGCGCGCCCAGATTGGCCTGGAACACGACGTTTGCGACACCCAGAGCGGTCATCGCCTGCTCGTTGGCGAAGATCTGACCTTCAGCCTGCAGAATCGTCAGCGAGTCGAAGGGAGCCAGCCCGGGGCCCGTGACCGGAGCATTCACGTTCGAAGCGAGCGAGCCGGCGGTCGGCAGAAACTGCTCGGTGTTGAGACCGGTCGGGACGACCGCAGTCGAGCCGAAGAGTCCATTGATGTACATCCTGCCGAACGTCGCGGCCTCGGCGCCGGCACCGAAGGTCGGATCCAGGTTCGAGTAGTTGGCGTCCAGCGTCGTCGTGAAGTTGACTCCATCGACTTGCAGCACACCATCGCTCGCGTACTGCGAGAAATCCCAGCCGGCGACCATACTCGCCATTGCCGGAGCCGACAGCAAGGCCGAAGCAGCAACGGCACCCATCGAAGCGAAGAGAGCTTTGATCTTCATTGGTGTTGGATCTTTCATTGGGAAGAGATTGTTGAGGTGGAGGGTTCCGGCCCGTTTCGGTCTCCCGAGCGGACCGGAACCCCAGGTCGAGTGCAGTTGCGGATCAGTTGGCGAGCAGGCGGCCGACGTTCATGGCCGTCCAACCGGTCGTCCAGAGCGTGGGAGCCGTGCGCAGGAATGCCCCGCGATACGTCGCGCCCGGGTCGAGGCCCGGACCACGCGGCGAGACGCAGTTACCGACACCCGTGGCGCCCGTCGGGCGCGGATTGATCGGCAAGGGCTTCACGGTGGCGTCGAGCTTGCCCGCCGCATTGCCGGTCGGATCGAAGGTCTGGTCTTCGACCGTCAGGCCGGCGAACGTGCCGTTCGTGACGTTGGCGCCCGCAGCGTTGCCGCCGATGGCGAGGTTCAGCGCGTTGCCATTGTTGATCACGGTCGTCTCGTCAACTCCCGGCGCCGCGGCGTCGTCGAGCGTCGAGCAGACGAGCGAGAGCAGGCCCGCCGCGGCGTTGTTGGTCACGTCGAAGCCCGGAGCGCCCGTACCGGAGCCAACCTCGATGCCGGTCTCTGCGCCCGTGTTCACGACGATCGAGTTGTACACGGTGCCGGCGAACCCATTGCGGAACTGAATCCCGCGCTTGGTGCCCGGAACGTTGGCCGGTGTGAAGAACTGGCCCGCATCCGGCGTCGAGCCGATCAGCGTCATGTTGTACATGGCCGGGTTCGAGAGCGGCCAGGGAGTCGGGTCGACCACGCTGTTGGTGACGTCGATACGGGTGTTCAGGTTGTCGAACAGCGCGGGGGCGTCAGGGCGGTAGTCGTCGCCATCGAACTCGCCGGCCTTGTCGCCGGAAGCAGAGCCGTAGGCGCCGCCGCCGTTCTCTTTGAAGAAGGGTGCGATGCCGAACAGGAACTGGTTGACGCCCGTGTAACCCTGGTCGAGGTCGAACATGTCGTCGCCGACGAAGAAGACGGCGAGGTTCTTGCCGTTGACGGTGCCCCCGAACCACTCGATGCCGTCATCGAAGTTGCAGTAGATCTCGATGTTCTCGAGCACCGTGCCATCGCCGACGCCACCGAGCGAGAGGCCGTTCAACTCGTTGCTGTTGCCGATCTCGTCGCCGGCATGGCGGATCGAGACGTAGCGGAGCAGGCCCGAGTTGTCGTGCGGCTCGAGGCCGCCGTAGGCCGCGTCGGCAGGCGGGAAGCCCGGAACGGTGAGGCCTTCGACCTCAGCCTTGCCGTAGCCGACGCCGGCCTTGTTGGCGAGGTTGGTCGGCGCGGAGCCGAGAACGACCAGGCCGCCCCAGAGAGCCACGTTCGCGAAGCCCGCCTTGTTCAGCGGAGCGAGCGGCGCGGTGGTCGGCGTGTCGTCGAGGAACGTGTCCCCGGCGTCGTAGGGATCTTCGAAGCCGTTCAGATCGACGTCATCTGCGACGCCGTTGTTGTCGTTGTCGGTCGCTGCCGTCGTCATGACGATCGGGAGCGCCGGAGATCCGTTCGCGACGATGCGACCGGTCTGCGTGACGATGATCGAACCGGGAGTTCCGACCGTCGAGCCCGGAACGACCGCTGACGAGCGCGGCTGACCGCGAACGATCGTACCGGGAAGGATCGTCAGCGTGGCGTTCTTCACGAAGATTGGATTCTGGAGAATGATCGGAGAGGGGAACGCGCCGGCTCCCCAGGTCGTATTGGTCGTGACGTTGGCCGACACGAATGTCTGTGCATTCACGCTGCCGGCAATGCCGACCAGAGCGAATGAAAGTAGAGCGACGAGTTTCTTCCGCATCTTTTGGTTGGCTCTCTACTGAGTTTGGGAGTTGGTTGTGATGGGTCGTCCAGAAACGAAAGTGCTCTGGACGGGGCGCACTATGACTGCGCGAAGTTGCTAACTGGCATCGATCTCGTGACATCTGCGTCGAAGCTCGACGAAGTTCGTGCAGGCGCAATCTGGGGCCGGAGATACGCGTCGTAGCCGGAAGTGGGCGTCACACGGCAGGTCGTGGCGGCCTTCAAATGATCTTCACGGAAACGAGACGCAGAACAACGGAGGCAACCCTGGAGATGCCATCCAGAAGCGACTGCGTTCGTTGTCTAAAATGTGTATGTTAGGGAGAGCGAGAAGTCGCGCCCGACTTTGTAGGAGCGCTCGGAGATCTGGTTGATCGTCTGCTGCTCGTCGTAGACGAAGCCACGCGAGCTGTCGGTGAGATTCTTGATGCTCGCCTTCACGGTCAGATCACCCTTGATCGGTTCGACGTAGAACGTCTGGCTCATCACCAGATCCAGCTGCCCGTAGGCATTGAGATATCGATCAGGAACGAACGAATAGATGGTTCCGTCGGGCCCGATGCTCGCGGAGCCTGCCGCATCGAGGACGTTCGAGATCGCGAAGTACGCGAGCGTGATCTTCGTACCCCAATCCGGGTGATCGAAGGTGAGATCTACGTTCGCGATCCACTCCGGCTGGCCGAAGAGGCGCCGGCTGTCCTCCAGTTCGGAGAATCGTTCTCGATCCCCTGGGGCCGTTCCAAAGAACGCTCTCGAACGCGTGAGCTCGGCCTCGGTGCGGTTCACCTTGGCGTCGATGTACGTGTAGTTGCCGCCCACGGAGAAGTACTGCGCGAAATCGAAGCCGAGGAATCCGAAGTTCTTGCGGACCTCCGCCTCGACGCCTCGGAGCGATCCCTTGTTCGGGTTGTTGAAGAAGGTGCGGAAGAGCGCGTCGGACGACGTCTCGTTGTTGGCTGGATTGCGGATGATGATGCTCTCGATCGGATCATCGATCGCCTTCTTGAAGACGCTTACGGCGAACAGATCTCCGAAGCCGCCCCAGGTGTACTCCACACGCGCGTCGTAGCTGGTGACTTCGGAGAGCTGAAGCTGCGGGTTGCCGACCACCAGATCGTTGGTGCCGGGTTCGACCGACACGTAGAAGCCCATCTCGCGGAACGAAGGCCGCGCGACGGTTTCCGAGAAGGCCGCGCGCACGCTCAGCCCTTCGATCGGGCGAACGGCGAATCCCAGCGACGGCAAGAAAAAGTTCTGATCGATCTTGCCATTGATGAGCGATCGGATGTCGCCTTCCGTGACGAGATCCACCAGGCCGGTGGCCGAATCCACCGGGACCCGGACTCCAAGAATCTGGTCGTTGAAGACGGTATCGGGAGGCGGCGGTCTCGTGACCTCGTTGCGCTCAGGATTGTCGAGCCGGTCGAAGAACAGATACTTGGTCGGGAAGATCGCCGGCGATCCATCCAGGGCGTCTTCGCCGGTGAACGGATCATTGGTCGAGGTGATCGAGATGTTCTCCAAACGAAAGCCCGCGAGCAGATCCACCTGCTCCCAGAAGGTCGCCTTGGATCCAAGATTCCAGGCTTTGATCTCCCGCGAGCCGTCGCTGGTCGACTTCCTAAGCCCTTCCAAATCGCCACTCGCAGTCGAGTCCAGCTCGTCCAGGATCGATTTGCCCAGTTCCAGCGGCGAAGCGCCCGAGATCGCGAACTGCGAACTACCGCGCACCGACGGACTCTCGAGGAAGTTCGAGGAGACGTCTCGTGTCGCGCGCTCGTACCAGCCGCCGCTGCTCACCTTCAGCGTGAAGAAGTCGAAGAACGTGGTCTCGTAGTCGCCATCGAAACGAGCAAAGTCCTGATTCTCGTGGATGTCGTTCTGGTTGTAGAAGATCCCGTCGTTCGCGTAGTACAGCCCCGGCCCCAGCGATTGGACCGTGGTCGGAAACTGGGTCGGGATCTGCGTGGTGTCAGTCGGCTCGTAGAAGTACTGCGCGCCGAACGCGGTCTCCTTCTGGCTGGTCTCCGCCTGGTTCCCGGCCCAGCTGAAGTGCAGCCCCGGGACCCACGCGATCTGGTGATCGCCGTTCAGCTGGTAGGCCAACAGGTCGCGCTCGCGCTTGAACGACTCGCTCTGCGAGAAGTTCGAGTACCAGAGCGGACCGCGGCTCTGCGGTTCGCCCGCGCTGCCGCGCACGTCTGCGATCCATGAACCCGGCGTCGCAGCGCCTTCGAAATCGGAGCGGTTGATCTCGTCTCCGGCTTCCTGCAGCGCGGCAAGCTTGCTGTAGTCGAAGTTCGGCAGGTAGCCGTTCTCGAGGAGTTGGACGAAGTCGTCTTCCACTTTCGTGTAGAACACCGAGCCGTCGATCTTGTGATCGCCGGCCTCGTCGAGATCGACGCCAAAGCCCAGGTAACCGGTCCCCTGTTGCGTCCGGTTGCTCTCGGTCAGATCGAAACGACCGTCGCTCAGGCTGAGTTCGCCCAGCGAGAGATCGGCGGACTCCACGACCCGGCCCGGCCTCGGGAAGGGTCGGATCACGGCCTTCTGCGGTTCGCGTCCTTCGACGAAACCATCGGCAGTCTCGTAGTCGATCTCCCGATTCAGGATCGACTTGAAGCGGAACTCGCGTCCCAGCCATTCCTTGCGGCCGCCAGCCGAGATCCCGAAATCGGTCTCGACGGTGTCCCAACCGTTGATCGCCTTGCCGACCGCGGAGCCGTCCTCATAGTCGATGAAGTTCTTCCACGCGTTGGAGTTGAAGCCGCTGCCGACGCTCAGCTTGAGTTCGAACTCTTCGGGGTAGTCGTGCGTGATGATGTTCGTCATGCCGCCCGACGTGTTGCTCGGCGAATCGGGCGCGAAGGTCTTCGCGACGACGAGATTGCTGACGATGTCGGACGGGAAGAGGTCGAGCTGCACCGACTGGCTGTCGGGATCGGGGCTGGGGAGCGGGGCCCCGTTGTAGAGCGTGCTGTTGTAGCGATCCTCGAGCCCGCGGATCACCGCGAACTGCCCTTGCACGACGTTCACGCCGGGAACGAAGCGGAGCGCATCGGCCACGTCCGACGCGGCGAACTTCGATAGCTCGGCCGCGTTCAGCGTGTTGATCAGTTCATCGGAATCCATCCGCGATGCGCCGAGAATTTCCGTCAGCGGCGACGCGACGACCACGAATTCCTCGACGCCGGAAGCCGGACCGGGCGCCGCGGCCGAAGCGAGTTCGGCAGGCAACGCTGCGATCGCAAGATCGGCACGAGTCTCTTCGCCGGGCTTCACATCGACGCTCGGCGTGGTGGCGACGCGGTAGCCGGGCTTGCTGAGCTTGATGCTGCAGTTCCCGGCCGGCACGGAAATGAACTTGAAGATGCCGTTGGCGTCCGTCACATCGACCTTCTGTCGCGGCTCGGTTCCCGCGGACGAGGTCTGCCAGATCACTGTGACCGTCACGCCCTCGAGGGCGGCACCGGATTCGGTGTCGGTGATCTGACCGCGGATGCTGCCCTCGCCTTCCGATTGGGCCGCAGACGGAGTGCTGAGCGCGACCGCACTCAGCATCAGCACGATGAGCTTGGCGAGACGAAGGCGGTCGGCGTTCATCGGACTCCCGAAAGGCATGGCAGCAGCCACTCCCATGCCAGGAGAGTTTCGAAATCGAGCGCGCGGGGCGCGGCGATCTCGTGAGAAGAATGGGGCGATTCGGTGACCGCCGAGCGCATCCGGCAATCGCCGGACACACGCACCCCAACTCCGTCACCGATGGGCGACGGACTGCGATGGCAGTCGCGAAGCGGCGCAACTCAGTTGCTGGATGCGGTCTGCAGAGACTCCTGGCCCACCCGACGGGCGCGCTGCTCATCCAGGTACTTCAGATAACTCTCCGCCGCGTGGCGAACCTTCTCGTCAGACTGCGCGGCGCGAAAGGCTCGCTCGGCGGCGTCGAAATGCTCGGAACCCAGTTGCGCGACACCGATCAGCAGCTGCGCCGAACCGCGCCGCTCGGGCTTCGACTTCGCCAGCCCCTTCTGCAGCGCATCGATCGCAGGCGCGAATCGCTCGCGCTGCAAATGAAGCTGACCGAGCAGCAGGTACATCTCGCCGTCCGGCGCGAGCTCTGCCGCTTTCGCCAGCGGCTCGAGCGCCAAGTCGGTCGCCCGTGCTGCGATGTAGCAGTTCGAGATCAGCTTGTACGCATCCGCATCGGCCGCGACGGTGCCGGCCTTGATGGCGTCTTCGATGATCTTCGCGCATTGGTAGGGCTGCTCGCGCAAGAACATCAGCCGCGCGAGCTGGCGGAACTCGCGATCATCGTTCAGCAGCGCCGCCTGATCGGCGAGTCGCAGCGTCGCTGCGGCCTTGGCGTCGCGCTCGAGATGATGCTGCACGGCCGCGAGCTGCACCCAGTATTGTTTCTTGCCCGGCGCCATCGCGACCAAGCGCTCGAGCGTCGCCGCGACGTTCGGGTAGTCACGCGTTTCGATGTAGATCGCCGCCAGCAGCTGGATCCAGCTCTCGCGCGGCGAAGGAGTCATCTCGATCGCCTTCTTCGCCGGCTCGAGCGCGGCGTCGAACTTCTCCTGCTGCACCAGGATCATCGCCTTCAGGTAGTAGGCGTCGGCAGGCGGGCTCTCGGCGGTCTGGAACCACGCGTCGATCAGCTCGATCGCGCGGTCGTAGCGCCCGATCTGCGTGTAGATCTGCGCCAGCGAGTACGTCGTCAGCTGTTCGGTGCTGGGATCGAACGCGTGCTGGTCGAGCGCCAGCTTCAACTCCTCGGCGGCCTGCTCCGGCATGTTCTTGTTGACGAAGATGTAGCCGCGGAAGCGGTGGATCTGCGCGAGTTCGGGCGGCTTCAGGTTGCGGCGCTTCGCGACGCCGTCGACGATTTCGAGCGCTTCGTCGTACTTGTCCTTCGCCAGCAATTCGTTGGCGGCGAGCAGCTTGTCGGCGACCTGCTTGCTGAGTCCGGTGCCTGTGCGCTCGCCGTCGGCGCCTCGTTCCTCCGGCTTCGACTTGGCGCCGGCAGGGGCCGTTGCGACCGACAGCGCAACGAAGAGAATCACAGCGACGCTGCGAAGACTGGGCTTTCGGAATTCCTCGGGGGTGGTCATGTCGTCATCCCTCCATCTTGAAGCGCAACACCACCTGCTGGTCGGGAGCCTCGGTGGCTTTTCCCTCCTGCATCTGGGGCTGGTACTTCCATTTGTTGACGGCCTGGATCGCGCTGCGTTCGAACACGGAATCGCTCGACTTCACGACGGCCGCATCGCGCACCGAGCCGGCCGTCGAGATCGTGAACCGCACCTGTACCCAGCCTTCTAGCTTTCGTTGGCGCGCTTGCTGCGGGTACTGCGGCTCGACACGCACGAGCGGCAGCGGATCGCGGTCCGAGAGGCCGGCGCTGAACGCGAGTCCGCCCTTGCCCGTGCCATCGCCACCGCCACCTCCAGCGGAACCGAACTCGGCGCCGAGTCCAGCGGCGAGCGCTTCGACATCGAGTCCGAGATCGATGCCCTCTTCCTTGGCCACGGAGAGTGTCGGCGTCAGTGGCGCTTGCTCCGGCTTTGCGCGCTCGGGTTTCTCGCGCTGCTTCTCTTCGATCTCGACCTCACGCCGAAGGCGCACGAACTCGATCTTGGAGATCGCTGTCGTCGCCTCCGCTTCAGTTCGCACGTTGATCAGCACCCGCAGTGCACCGAAGAGCCCGGCGGTGAGCACGCCGCTCAACAGCAACGCGACCAGATATCGCCCCAGTGCCGGCACGCTTCATTGCCCCGTGGTGCTTCCTGCGCCGATCGCGACCTCGTCGATGCCGCCGAGCTTCACCTCGTCCATCACCTGCGCGAGCATTCCGCTCGTTGCGGCCTTGTCGGCGATCACGATCACGGTGTCCTCGGGCCGCTCGATGTGCAGGCGCTCGATCAGCGGTCGCACTTCGCGAATGTCCACCTGGCGCCGGTCCATCCAGACGTCTCCGTTCGGGCGAATGGCGATCAGGATGTTTCCATCCTGGGCGGATGCGGCCGTCTCCGCTTCGGCGCGGGTCACGGTGATGCCGGCCTCTCGCACGAAGGAGGTGGTGATGATGAAGAAGATCAGCAGATTGAGGACGAAGTCGAGCATCGGAGCCAGATCGATGCCGGTTTCCGCGCTCGTCTCAGCAGCGTGTCGGTGTGAGCGCATGGGTCTCTCTCATCGAGAAGAGGTTCCGAAGGACACGTTGTCCACGCCGCCCTGCCGCACCTGATCGACGACCTCCACGAGCAGGCCGGAGGCGGCGTTCTGCTCGGCCGTGACCATCACGCCCCATTCGGGCTTCTGCGCGTGCAGTCGCTCGACGTTGGCGCGAACCGCGCGCACATCGACGACGCGGTTGTCCACCAGCACTTCGCCAGACTCCTTCAGCACCACCGAGATGCTGCCGGCCTCCTTGCCCGACGCGGGACCGCTGGCGCCGCCGCCATGGCGCCCGACCTGGAGGCTCAGCTCTTTCGTGAACACCGCCGTGATGATGAAGAAGATCAGCAGGTTCAGAACGAAATCGAGCATCGGCGCGAGATCGATGCCGGTCGACTCCTCGGTGTCGAAGTGTCGGCGTAGCCGCATGTCAGTAGACGAGCCGGTCGGCCAGCAGTTCGGTTTCCATCCTGGTACGCGACTGGAAGTAATAGACCGGGTAGAGACCGGTGATGCTCACTGCGAGACCCGTCAGCGTGCAGATCATCGCGTGCGACACGCCGCTGGCCATCGCGCGTGCATCGGCAGAGCCGCTGAGTGCCATCGAATCGAAGACTTCGAGCATGCCGCTCACCGTTCCAACCAGGCCGAGCAGCGGCGAGAGCGGCACCAGCACGCGCAGCAGCACCAGATTCGCAGTCATCGCCGTGTTGACACGGGAGATCATTGCGCCGCGAATCTGTCGCGCGCACCACGATTGGTGATCGCTGCGGGCTTTCCAACGCGCGGTCGCCTCGCCCACATCGCGGGGCAGAATGCGCGAGAAGTACCAGAAGCGTTCGATTGCAAGCGTCCACATTACGAAGCCGCACAGGAAGATCCAGAAGACGAAGGGACCGCCTTGATCGATGAGATCCGACACGGCCGACACCGGCCAGCGCATCGCTCCGAGAAGCACCTCAGGCATGCTGCGCGCTTCCGCGCCGGCGCTCGAGACTCTCGGCCAGCATCCCGGTGCTCTGCTCGTCGAGGATCTGCACCATCTGGCGCGACATCGATGCGAGACCCGCGTTGATGAAGAGAAGCGGCACGGCGATGCCGAGGCCGAGCACCGTCGCGATCATCGCCTGCGAGATTCCGTTCGCCATCAGCCGCGGATCGCTCGACCCCGATTCGGTGATGCTCTGGAACGTGATGATCATGCCGATCACCGTGCCGATCAGCCCGAGCAGCGGACCCGCCGCAACTGCGAGCCGCAAGAACGCCTGGAAGCGCTCGAGGCGCGGCACTTCGCGCAACACCGCCTCGGAAATGCGGAGCTCGACGACCTCCGCGTCTTCTTCGATCGTGTACGGGTCGGTCTTCGCGGAACTCAGCACGCGCCCCAGCGGATTATCGGTGGTCGGGTGGTCGAGTCGGGCGAGCTGACGCCTGACGGCGATCCGGGTTCGGATCAGGTAGATGGCCTGGTAGAGGGCGAGCAAGGCGCCGATTACGCCCACCACGATGATCACGTAGCCGACCGCTTCGCCCTTCTCGATGCGCTCCATCACGTTCGGGCGCTGCACGATCATCGACAGCAACACGCCGCGCGACGGATCGACGGCGGCTTCGACGTAGCCGCCCGTGGCCTTCTGCACGCCGGCGGCGAGCTTCGTCAGATTGGAAGCCGGCTGCCGCGACAGCACACCCAGCTTCCCGACGCTCGGCAGGTAATTCAGGTAGCGGCCATCCGACATCGCGAGGAACCCACCGATGCGCACCACCTGGGCGTCAGTCGGGGTTCCGTCGGCGCCGACGATCGTGGCCGGGAACGCGACGACCTGGCCGCTCTCGGTCATCTCGCGCTGGATCTCGAACCAGAGCCGTTCGAGTTGCTCGATCGACGGCATCGACTTCGACTTGCCGAGGCCGGCGAAGAACTCGTCGCGCTTCGGGTACTGGGCGCTCAGAAGCGAGTTGTACATCACCGCTGAGCCGTCACCCGCCACCTGCCGCACCACACCGAAGAGTTCACCGAGTGTGCCGAGGCGCTGCGTCAGCAGACCATCGAGTTCAGCGAGCTTGGTCTCGTTGGCGTCGAAGGTCGCGGAGAGCTGCTTGCTGCGCGTTTCCGCCGCGTCCCGCTTGCGTTGGGCCTCCGCGAGCAGCGCCGCCTGCTTGTCGCGGTTGGCGAGGAATTCCCTCTCGCGGCCCGCGTTGGCCTCTGCCTCGATCGCGCGCGCGTTGCGGGTCTGATCGAGCAGCTCGTCGAGGGTGGTTGCTGCATTCGCGCGATACGCGAGACCCACGAGCGCAGCCGTCACGAGGACGATCGAGAGCGGGCGATTTCGCATCACGACTTCGCTTCCTTCGGTGCCGGCACGGGAACCAACAGCATTTCGGGAGCGCGGACCTTCTTGGCGACCGCGATGCCTTCCTTGAAGCCGTGCGCATATTCGTCGGCCACCACCCAGGCCTTCTTCTGGGCGTCCCAGTACGCGGTCTCGCGACCGTCGAGCGTCTGGTAGAGCAGCGACACGCGACCGACGCGCAGGAACTGGACGGTTCGGTCGTCGGGGAGCTTGGCTTCGTACGCTTCGATCGTGCGCCCGTACTCCATCTCGACCTGGTAGGCCTCGAGGATGCGGCGGTACTTCTCCGAGAACGTGACGTCCGCGCGCGTCATCATCTCCTGGAGCGTGGCGACCCGCTTCGTGCGCTCGTCGCCCAGGAACGGAAGGTCGAGCGCGACGAACTGTTCGAGTGTGGCGAGCATCTTCTGCATCAGCGGCGCGATCTCTCGCGACGTCGCCTCCACTTCGAGAAGCTGCCGGTTGATCTCGTCGATCTCTCCGGTCTGGGACTGGATCTGGACCTGGAGCTGATCCGCATATCGCGCATAGCTCTCGGCGTCGCTCACGGCCTTGCGATACTCGGACAGAAGCTTCTGGGTCTCGTCGTCGAGCTGATCGATGCGGTCCTGGGAAGCCTTGGCCTCCTCGTCGACGGCGATCCGTTCGTTCACGACGTTGTCGAGTTTGCCGGCCTGCGCAGGCGCCTCGGCAGCGTTCTGCGCCGCGACGGTCTGCGCGGTCAGCCCGAACGCCGACACCAGCAACGGTCCAAGAATGATTGCCCTGTACGCCATCTACCCTCTCGAAACTTCGAATGGGCGCACTATAACCAGGGCATTTCTACGCTCGGTGAACGCCGCGTGATGATTCCCAGTACCTCCGTTTACGAATCGGAGGCGGACGTGTGAAGCCGCACTTCGGCGCCATTTTGCTTCCCCCACTGCGGGTACGAGGGTCGCTTTGCGGCACCCGAATCGAAGTTCACGGATTCGCCACGAAGGCTGCCCCGATCCTTCACCGGCACGTCGCGGCGCTGCGCTTGGATGGATCGGTCATGACTCGCACCAGGCGCATCCTCGTCGCGGACAGCGATCCGCTGTGGCGCGCGCGCATTGCGGAGGGACTCGCGAGTCCAGCCCATGACGTGATCGCGGCGGACCAGGGACGTGAGGCGCTCGCCCTTGCGAAACACGAAGCGGCCGACCTGCTCGTCACCGATCTGGTGCTGTCGGACATGACCGGACTCGGGCTGTGTCGCCTGCTTCGCGAAGACGCGGCGCTCGATCATGTCGGCATCCTGATGCTGGCGACGAACGCATCGGAGATCGATCGCATCCTCGCCTTCGAATGCGGCGTCGACGACTTCCTCGCCAAGCCATTCTTCGCCCGCGAGCTGCTCTCGCGCACGCTGGCGATTCTGCGACGCAGTGCGCCCGGGCGCGAGACGCCCGGTCGGATCATGTCGGAGTACCAGCCGGCCGTAGCGCTGCACCCGAACTCGGGATCGGTGCTGGTGGCCGGCGCGCGACTCGAGCTGACGCCGCGCGAGTTCCAACTGCTGTCGGCGTTGATGCGCGAAGCGGGGCGCGTGCTCTCGCGAATCCAGCTGATCCATCTGGTCTGGGGCGGCGACTCGCAGCAGACCGAGCGCGTCGTCGATGCACACATCAAGGCGATCCGGCGCAAACTCGGCGGCGCCGGCGACTGCGTAGAGACCGTTCGCGGTGTCGGCTATCGCTACTCCGAGCCGGGCGTTTCCGGATCGCGACCGATCCCGGGAATCGACTCGCTCGCCTGAACTGGGCCGGCGCTACTCGCGCAGCGCGAACGCCACCAAGGCGTCGCCGGGCTCCGACCAGCCGTGGCCACCCGCCGCAACGACGACGTACTGCTTGCCGTCCTTGCGCAGGCGGTAGGTGATCGGCGTCGCGTTGGCGGTGTAAGGCAGCCGCGCGCTCCAGATCTCGTCGCCGCTCTCGGCGTCGAACGCGCGCAGGAACTTGTCGGTGGTGGCGCCGATGAAGACGAG
>CAYGWM010000048.1:0-29931 GCA_964353555.1 uncultured Spirochaetales bacterium | reverse complement strand
CGCCCAGCATAGCCGCTGACTGCTAGTGGAACAGGTCGACGCGATCGAGCGGCGAGCCTCATGCGCCGATCCCGCGCGAGCCATCGGCGAGCGGCGGCATCATCAAGCTCGACTATGCTGCCCAATCGGGCGACCCCGAGGAGCACGATGGCCGAGCCTGAGCGAGCGACGCGCACGCCGGACGCCGAGGGCGCGGCGCATTCGCGCGCCAGCGCGAATCGCGGCCGCTCTCTCGAGGAAGCGCGCCGCCGCGGTTTCGCTTGGGGCGTGCACGCCTTCACCGCGAGTGGCGCGGTGGTGGGCGCAATCGCGCTGCTCGCGATTGGCGCCGGCAACTGGCAGCAGGCCGCGATCCTGATGCTGGTCGCGCTCGTGATCGACTCGGCCGACGGAACGCTCGCGCGCGCGGCGCACGTGCGCGAGGTGTTGCCCGATTTCGACGGCCGCCGCCTCGACGACATGGTCGACTTTCTCAACTACGTAATCGTGCCGGTCGTGTTCCTGGTCGCAGCCGGCTACTTGCACCCTGCCATCGCCGCCGCGCCGATACTCGCGAGCGCCTATGGATTCTCCCAGGAAGAGGCCAAGACCGAGGACGACTTCTTCCTGGGCTTCCCGTCCTATTGGAACATCGTGGCGCTCTACATCTGGCTACTCGACGTGTCCGAACTCACTGCGACGCTCGTCGTCGTCGCGCTCGCGATCGGCGTCTTCGTGCCGCTCAAGTATCTCTACCCGAGCAAGATGCCGGTCGGGAAGATGGCGATGGGCGTGCTCGGGATCGCGTGGGTGATCGGCGCTTCGATCGCGGTGGTCGCGCGCGATGCCACCGCGCGCTGGCATCTCGCCGAGATCACGCTCGCCTACCCCGCGCTCTACCTCGCGCTCTCCTTCTGGTTCGGCGGGATTCACCGCAGGTCCAGATGACGAGCCGCCTGCAGGTTCCCGCCGAGGAAATCGACGTCACGTGCGAGGTCGACCTCGCGGTCGTCGGCGGCGGTTCGGCGGGCGTTGCAGCAGCCGTCGTGGGCGCGCAGCTCGGGCTGCGCGTTGCGCTCGTCGAGGAGATGCCGTTCCTCGGCGGCATGAGTACCGGCGGCGCCGTCGGTAGCTATTGCGGCTTCTACTTGAAAGAGCGCGACGGCTCGATCGCGCCGAACGTCGGCGGCTTCCCGCTCGAGATCGCCGAGACGCTCAAATCGCGCGGGCACGGCTACGGACCGATTTCATTCAAGGACACCGCCGCCCTGCCCTACGTGCCGTGGGGCGTGAAGCTGTTGCTCGAAGAGCGCGTCGTCGCGCAGCCGACGCTGCGGCTGTGGCTGCACGCGAAAGTGACGCACGCGGTCGTCGAGCAGCGTGAGATTCGCGGCATCGCGGTGTCGACGCGCGCCGGCCGCCTCGCGCTGCGCGCACGGGTGTACCTGGACGCAACCGGCGATGCGGAGCTGTCGCGACTCGCGGGCTGTGAGACCCGCGTCGGCGACGCGATCCAGTATCCGTCGACGATGTTCACGATGCAGCACGTCGACCTCCCGGCCGCGCTCGGCGCGCTGCGCGATCTGCCGCAGCTCCTCAACGATCACTTCGAGAGCGAAGGTCTGCCGCGCAAAGGCGGCAACCTGATTCCGAGCGGGCGGCCGGGCGAAGTGCTGGTCGCGCTCTCCCGCATCGCGCGAGACGGGCGTCCGGTCGACGGAAGCGACGCGGCGCAGCTGACCTGGGCGGAACTCGAAGGACGCCGGCAGGTCGTGCGACTGGCCGAGTTCCTGCGGCGTCGCGTGCCGGGCTTCGCCGATGCGTTCGTCGCCGACAGCGCGTTTCGGCTCGGCGTCCGCGAGACGCACAAGATCGTCGGTGAGTACTCGCTGACAGAAGAGGACGTGCTCGGCTGTCGTCACTTCGAGGACGGCATCGGTCGTTCCGCGTGGCCGATCGAGAAGCACGTCGCGGGCGGCGAAACGCTGTGGCGCTTCCTCGAACCCGGCACCTGGTACACGATCCCGTATCGCTGTCTGGTGCCGCGCGGCGTGCGCAACCTGCTGGTCGCCGGTCGCTGTCTCTCCGCCGACCCGATGGCCTTCGCCTCCGTACGCGTGATCGGTCCCTGCATGCTCGAGGGCCAGGCCGCCGCGGTCGCCGCGCTCCACCTCCGCGACCACGACCTCGCCGCCGGCAACGCCGACGTCGACCAGATCCGCCACCACCTCCGCACCCTCGCCGTCCCGCTCTAGAAGGAGAAAGGGGACGGTCCTCGTCGAGGACTGGTAGAGGACTCGAGGGACACCCTCCGTCAAAGCCCGTCCCTTTTCTCCTCAGCCCGTCCACAACGAGGACCGTCCCCTTTCTCCATCGCTATGCTGCGGAGCGTGGCGAGGGGGCTTTGGCAGATCGGGGAATGGCGGTGAGTCGCCTTGCGCGAAACGGTGTGCTGCTGGTGAACCTCGGCTCGCCCGACGAGCCGACGACCGGCGCGGTGCGCCGTTACCTCCGCGAGTTCCTCGGCGATCCGCGTGTGCTCGACATGTCTGCTCTCGGCCGCGCGCTGCTGCTCAATCTGGTGATTCTGCCCTTCCGTCCGCGGCGCTCGGCCGACGCCTACAAAAAAGTCTGGACGCCCGAGGGCTCGCCGCTGATCGTGAACGGCCGCGCACTGCGCGACGGGCTCCGCAAGGCGCTCGGCGACGACTGGGCCGTGGAACTTTCGATGCGCTATGGCGCGCCTTCGATCGAGCGTGCGGTCGCACGACTCGCCGACGCCGATGTGGAGCGCATCATCGTGGTGCCGCTCTTCCCGCAGTACGCCAGCGCCAGTACCGGCTCCGCACTCGAAGCGGTGTACTGCGCTGCGGCCGAGCGCTGGAACGTTCCGCCGCTCGACGTTCTGCCTTCGTTCTACGCGGAGCCCGGCTACATCACCGCGCTCGCAGCCGTCGCGCGCGAGTTGCCCGAAGAGCAGCTTCCCGATCACGTGCTGATCTCGTTCCACGGCTTGCCGGAACGCCAGATCCGCAAGAGCGACCTTTCCGGTGTGCACTGCTTCGCGTCCGAGTCCTGCTGCGACGCGATCGGCCCGGCGAACCGCTTCTGCTACCGCGCGCAATGCGCCGCCACCGCACGCGCGCTCGCGAAGGCGCTCGGGCTCGGCCGCGAACACTGGACGCTGTCGTTCCAGTCGCGTCTCGGTCGCACGCCGTGGATCCAGCCCTACACCGATGAAGTGCTACCGCAGCTCCACGAGCGGGGCTTTCGCCGCCTCGCAGTCATCTGCCCGTCCTTCGTGTCGGACTGTCTCGAAACGATCGAAGAGATCGGCATCCGCGCGCGCGAACAGTGGCTCGCGCTGGGCGGCGAGGAACTGGCGCTGATTCCGTGTGTGAATGCACACCCCGCATGGGTCGACGTGCTAGCGGGATGGATCCGCGAGCGAACGGCCGCCTGAAAGAACTCCTAGGCTCGCTCCGCTGCCGCCGCGACGCGCCGGCGACCGGCTTCTGCGACCTCGCGACCGCGTTCGACCCAATCGCGGCCGCTGAACACGACGTTTCGCACGTGCGCGGTCGCGATGCGCTCGGGCACCGCGCTGCCCTTCGGCCAGAACGTGACGTCGCTCTCGTGCGCGTCGGCGACGAAGCCCTCCATGTGCGCGCCGTTTTCGAGCACGAGCGTCACGTCGCCGCGGTAGCGGAACGCCGCGCGCAGCGACTCGGGCGTCGCGTCGAGCGACGAGCCTAGCGGCGGCGGAATTTCCTCGGGCGCGGGCGGCGGTGCCGCCGTGACGTTCCGCCCGCTCGGCGCCGGAACACGCGGACCGAAGAGCGCCCCGCGCGCCATCGCGACGAAGCCGCGCCACGACGAGAAGCCCGCTTCGACCGCGCTCGCCTCGAAGCCGCTGTGCACCATGCAGTTCTGGCACTGCGGGTTACCGCTCTTCGGGCCGTAGTGATCCCAGTCGGTGTCGTCGAGCAGTTCCTGGTACGAGTTCGCGTAGCCTTCCTGCAGCAGGTAGCAGGGCTTCTGCCAGCCGAATACGCCGCGGCTCGGCATGCCCCACGGCGTGCAGTCGTGCTCGCGCGAGCCGACCAGGAACTCGAGGAAGAGCGGCGACTGGTTGAAACGCCACTTCTTGCGCCGCTGCGGCGAACGGAACACGCGCCGAAAGAATTCGCGCGTCGCCTCGCGGGCCAGGAAGTGCTGCTGATCGGGCGCGGCCGCGTACGAGTAGCCCGGTGACACCATCATGCCCTCGACGCCGAGTCGCATCGCGGTGTCGAAGAAGTCCGCCGTGCGCTCCGGATCGGCGCCGTGGAAAAGAGTCGTGTTGGTGGTGACGCGGAAGCCGCGCGCCAGCGCCTTCTCGATCGCGCGCACGGCCTTCTCGTAGGTGCCGGGCCGGCACACCGAATCGTCGTGCTCGGCTTCGAGTCCGTCGAGATGCACGCTGAAGCTCAGGTACCTCGACGGCGTGAACAGATCGAGTTTCTCTTCGAGCAGCAGCGCGTTGGTGCATAGGTAGATGTACTTCTTCCGCGCGACGAGCCCCGCGACGATCCGGTCGATCTCGGGGTGCATCAGCGGCTCGCCGCCGGGCAAGCTCACCATCGGCGACGGGCACTCGTCGACCGCCTGCATGCACTCCTCGTAGCTGAGCTGCGCCTTCAGGATGTTCGACGGATACTGGATCTTTCCGCAGCCGGCGCACGACAGGTTGCAGCGATAGAGCGGTTCGAGCATCAGCACGAGCGGGTAGCGCTTGCGGCCGGCGATCTTCTGCTTCAGCACGTAGGTCGCGACGGTCGCCATCTGGGAAATCGGAACGGGCATCGTTGGAACCTCAGGCCTGCGCGTGCCGCAGTGCGAGCGTGGCTGATGGAATCGGTGCGGGCATCGCGGAAACCTCGGCGGCCCACGCGACGAGAACGGGAGCCGCGCGGCGCAGGCTTCGCAATGCCGCGATGCCCTGCGTTACGATCGCCGGCCGCCAGAACTCGTGTCGCGGGCCGTCGCTGACAGCGCGCAACACGACGAAGGGACGCCCGGTGGCTGCCGGCGCGAGCCAGAAAGACTCCATGTCGACCGCGCACGCGCCGGTCCGTCGCGCGAGATCGGCGCGGGGCTGGCCGTCGGCGAGACGCGCGACGCAAGCGATCGTGCCGACATGCGTGCGCAATCCCGCACGCACGAGCGCCGTCGCGAGCGCTGCGCCGTCCACCTCGAGCCGCGCGCCGCTGGGATCGATCAACGCCGATGCAACGACCAGGTCGCCCGGCTCGAAACTGGGGTCGAGTGCTCCGCAAACGCCGGCCACCGCGATCCCGTCCGCCGGCTCGGTCGCAAGCCACGCGGTGGCGCGCTCGGAACGGCGCGGTCCCATGCCGGTGCGGACGACTCGAACTCCGGGCGCACCACGGCGCACTGCGAACGCTTCGACCGCGAGCGGCGCCGCGACGAGCAGCCGAGCTCGGAACGATTCGCTCACTCTCCCCCTCGCAGGTAACGCCCGAGCGCCATCACCGGAAAGTACAACCGGTAGAGGTGATAGCGGATGTAGAAGTCGCCCGGAAAGCCGGTGCCGGTGAATTCGGGCTCGTCCCAGTCGCCGTCCTCGCGCTGCGCCTGCACCAGCCACGCGACGCCGCGACGGGTGACCGGTCCGCGCTCGCCGGCCGCGACCAACGCGAGCAGCGCCCACGCTGTCTGCGACGGTGTCGAGTTGCCGCGACCGCGCCACGCCGCGTCCTGGTATGAACGCATGTCCTCGCCCCAGCCACCATCGCTGTTCTGGTGCGTCTCGAGCCAGCGCACCGCGCGCCGGATCGAGATGTGGTCCGTTGCGACACCGGTGCGCACCAGTGCCGGCACGGCGGCGCCGGTGCCATACACGTAGTTCGCGCCCCAACGACCGAACCAGCAGCCATCCGGTTCCTGCGCGCGCAACAACCAGTCGCGACCGCGCAGCGTGCGCGGATCGTTCGCGAGCCCCTCGTCGGCCAGCATCTCGATCACGTGCGCGGTGACGTCGGCGCTCGGCGGGTCGGTGACTTCGCCGAAATCGCAGAACGGCAGCTGGCCACACAGCGTACTGGTGTTGTCGACGTCGAAGGCCGCGAAACCGCCGTCGCGACACTGCATGCCGAAGGTCCACGCGACCGCGCGTCGCACTGCCGCTTCGGTGCGCGCGGGATCGGCGCCCGCGGCGCGCAGCGCGAGGATCACTTCCGCGGTGTCGTCGATGTCGGGGTAGTTGTCGTTGGCGAACTCGAACGCCCAGCCGCCCGGCTCGAGCTTCGGCCGCCGCACCGACCAGTCGCCGGGCACGCGGATCTCCTCGCGCTGCAGCCAGGCGCCGCCCTTCACCATCGCGGGATCGTCCTTTGCGACGCCCGCGTCGCGCAGCGCGATCATCGCGAGGCAGCTGTCCCACACCGGCGACTGACACGCCTCGAAACGCCGCGTCCCGTTCTCTGTGATCGCGAACGTCTCCAGCGCATCGAGTCCCGCGCGCAGCGCCGGATGATCGAGCGAGTAGCCGAGCAGATGCAGCGCGATGATCGAATACACCCACGGCGGCTGGATCCCGCCCCAGCAGCCGTCGGACTCCTGGCGTTTCAGGATCCATTCGGCGCAGAGCGCGTGCGCGTGACGGCGCAGCGGACCGATCGGATGCTTCTCGTAGACGTGCAGCGCCCGGTCGAGCGCCTGAAAGCGACCGCCCCAGCTGCGCAGCGGATGTTGCTCCGGCGCCCAATTCCCCGTCTTCAACTCGTCGAGCGAGAAGCCGAGCGAGCGCTGCGGGCGAAACGACGCGACCACCGTCAGCGGCACGATCGTCTGGCGCGCCCACGATGCGAAGTCGTAGATGTTCAGCGGGAACCACGACGGCAGCAGCATCACTTCCGGCGGCAGCGCGGGCAGTCGCTCCCACGGCCATTCGCCGAAGAGCGCCAGCCAGAAGCGCGTGAAGACGCGCGACGCCTCGATCCCGCCGGCTTCACGCACGCGTTTGGCGGCGCGCTGCATGTGCGGCGCGTCTACCGGATCGCCCGCTACGCGCAGCGCGGTGTACGCCTCGACCGTCGCCGAAAGATTTGCCGGACCGCCGTGAAAGACTGCCCAGCCGCCGTCTTCCTGCTGTTTGAAACGGATCCACGCCGCGGTGTCGCGCAGGATGCCGTCGTCGCGAATGCCGAGGAACTCGCGCAGCAGCAGATCCTCGGCCTCCATCGAAACATTGGTCTCGAGTTCGCCCTTCCAGAAGCCGCGCTCGTGCTGGATCGCGAGCAGGCGGTCGCGCCCGCGCTCGAGTGCGAGGCCGGCGGGGGAGACGATCGGTTGGACGAGCGAAGCGGTCATTGGCCTCTCACTCCTGTTGTGAATCGATCCATTGGCCGGAGACGGCGGCTCAGGCGGCAGAGCGCGCCGGCGCGCGGGCGAGCGTCCGCAACGCGGCCAGCGCGGCACTCGTGCCGCTGCGGACCGCACCTTCCATCGTGGCCGGCCAGCCGGTGTCGGTCCAAGCACCCGCGACGAAGACACCCGGCAGACCGACGTCGTAACCCGGACGCGCCGCGCGCGTTCCCGGGCCCTGCCGGAACGTCGCCGCGCGTTCGACGGTCACGAAGAAATCCTCCACGCGCGCGCCGCGTGCCGCAGGCAGCAGCGCTTCGAACGCAGGCAGGAAATGGCGCCGAAGATCGGACTGCGCGACGCCCACCCACTCGTCCGCCGCCGACAGCGACACCGCGAGGTACTGCCCGCGCGTGAGACCCGCCGCGCGCGTGCGGTCGAAGGTCCACTGCAGCGGCGTGTCGATGCCGGCGAGGAACGGGTGTTCGAGAATCGGCCGGTCGAAGACGACGTGCAGGTTCACGATCGGCGCGCGGCCGAGTGCCCGGATCCCGGCGCGATCGACGCGCGCAGCCGCGGGCAACAGGTCCGCCGCTTCGTCGTGCGGCACCGCGAGGATCACCGCATCCGCCGTCAGCCATTCGCCGGCGACGCGCACCGCGGGTCCATCTGCGCCCGTCTCGATCGCTTCGATCGGGTGTCGCGTCAGCACGCGCGCGCCCGCCTTGTAGAGCACCTCGGCGGCCGGATCGGCGTGCACTGCGCGCAGCGGAACCGTTGCCCAACCGACGTCGGCCGCGCCCTGCTGTTCCAGGAATCCGGTCTGGAACACCTTCGCGGCGAGCGCGAGTGACGCGTCGCGCGCGGGCAGATTCAGCGTCGGGCGCACCAGCAGATCCCAGAAGCCGTCGATCGCCGCCGCGGACTCGCCCTGCGCTGCCAGCCAGTCGCCGAAGCGCTGCGCGTCGAGCGCCGGATCGCCGAGGTCGAGGCTGGCGATGCGACGCGCAGTGAGCCCGGCGTGCACGCGATCGCGAAACGGCAAGTGATGGAAGCGCAACAAGCTCGGCGCGAGATGCGCTGGACTCGGCAGCGGATGGCGGCGGATCCACGCGACACCGCGACCGGGCGCGGCGACCGGCACCGCCAGCCGCGACTGCAACGTCACGCGGTCCTCGCTGCCGACGCGCGCGAGAAAGCCGCGATACGCGGTGCAGCAGCGCAGGAAGACGTGCTGGCCGTTGTCGATCTCGAGATCGCCACGCGTGGTGGACCAGGTGGCGCCGCCGAGTCGTGCGCGCGCTTCCAGCAGCGTCACGCGCGCACCCGCATCGGCGCATTCGATCGCGGCCTGCAGACCCGCTAGCCCTCCGCCCACCACGACGACGTGGGATTCGCTCACGGCCGCGCTCCGCGCCAGCTGCGCCACAGAATTGCGATCGCGTGGCGCGCGATGTCGCGACGGCGCGCGCGCGGCGCGCCCCCGCTCGGATCGAAGTGCGCGCGTTGCAGCGCGTCGGCCGCGGCGAGGCCGCCCGCCGCGTAGCCAGCCACCGCAAAGCGGACCGCCCCGCGCAGCGATCCGACCAGCGGCAGCGCCGACGCCAGCAGCGCGCGGGAACGTTCCACCTGTAGCGCGATCGCGCCGCGCAGCGAATCGGGCGCCGGACACGCACTGAGGTCGGCGTCGCGCACGCCGAAGCGGGCCAGCTCTTCGGCCGGCAGATAGATGCGGCCGCTCGCGCGATCCTCGGCGACGTCCTGGCAGTGTTCGAGTACCTGGAGCGCCGTGCATACGGAATCCGACAGCGCGACGCGCTCCGGCGTCGCGGCGCCCGCCGCGTGCAGCACCAGCTCGCCAACGGGATTCGCGGAGAGCGCACAGTAACCGCGCAGCTCGTCCCAGCTTGCGTAGCGCGCGACGCTCTGATCGCGGCGATTCGCTTCGACGAGGCGTCGAAACGGAGCGAGCGGCAGCCGAGCGGCTTGCAACGCCGGCGCTAGCCGCTGCACCAGCGGATGCTGCGCGGCGCCGCGCGCGGCCCGGTCGAGGTCTGCTTCGATCTCATCGAGCAGCGCGAGCCGGTCGCCGGACGCCGTGTCACCCGTTTCGTCGACGAGGCGTGCGAAGCCGTAGATTGCCAGCAAATCGCCGCGCAGACCGCGCGGCAGCCAGCGCGGCGCGACCGGGAAGTTCTCCGTGCGCGCGCGCGCCAGTAGCGCCCGCGTCGCCGAGTCTTCGGTGCGAAGCGGTGCGGAGATCGCGGGCGCGGCAATCGCGCCCTGCTCGATGATCCTGAGGGCCAGGCGCTGCGCGCCCTGCGTCACTTCGAGCCCCATGTCACTTCGAGCCTCGCTCGCTGGGCTCGAGGACACGCTCGACGACGCGCCGCAGACCGGCGCGGCGGATGCGGTCCTTGCGCGGATCGGGGTCGAGGATCGCGAGCAGCAGATTGCCGTGCAGCATCGAGACGATCCCCATCGCGGTAGCCTCGGCCTCTTCCGGTTCGTCGTAGAGTGGGAGCAGCGCGTCGCGCACGTCGCGCGCGAACTGGTCGTGCAACACGAAGATCGGCTCGCGCAGCGACGCGCGCAGCGTCTCCGACTCGATCACCCAGCGCACGATCGCCTGGATCGCCGGCCGCTGTTCGGTGACGAAGCGCTCGTACACGCCGAAGAGCTGGATCAGCCGCTGCGACGGATCGCTGTCCTCGAGCGAACGCGCGACTTCCTCGACGAACGGCACCAGCATCCGCCGGAAGGTCTCGCGAAACAGCGAGTTCTTGTCGCCAAAATGCCAGAAGACGGCCGATCGACTTACACCGGCGCGTGCCGCGATCGCGGTGATGCTGGCACCGTCATAGCCGCGCGCGGCGAAGAGTCCTGCCGCGGCGTCGAGAATGCGCTGCTGCGTCTGGCCCTTGTCGCCGGTCGCGCGACTCCGGCGCGCGGGACGCGCTTCAGCCGGGGTCTCGCCGGGGTTCGTGATCACGACGGCACCTCGCTGAGCGCCGCCCAGCGCGCCAGTTCGGGACCGAGCACGCGCGGCACACACCGCAGATCTTCCACGCGACGCGTTCCGGTGAGCGCCATCAGCGCGCGCACCGCTTCGGCGAGTCGCTCGGCGCTGTCTAGCACGGCCGGCGCACCGCCCGCGGCGTAGGCGCGCAGGAACGGCAGCGCCAGCCCAGCGGCGCGCGCCCCGAGCGCGAGAGCGCGCACCACGTCGAGCGCCGTGCGAATGCCGCCCGACGCGATCGCAGCAATGCCCGCTCGCTCTGCAAAGAGCAGCGACGCGGCCGTCGGGATCCCCCATTCGCGCAGCGCTTCGCCGATCGCGCGCTGGCGCGCCGAGCCGCGCAGCGCTTCGACACCCGTCCAAGTCGTACCGCCGGCGCCTGCGACGTCGACCAGCGCCACGCCGATCGCCCCCATCCGCGCGAGCGCGGCCGGACCCAAGCCGCAGCCAGTCTCCTTGACGATCACGGGCACCGGCAGCTCTTCCACCAGCATCGCGATCGTCGCGACGAGGCCGCGGAAGTCGCGATCGCCCTCGTCCTGTACCAACTCCTGGGCCGCGTTCAGATGGATACAGATCGCGTCGGCGCCGATTGCTCGCACCAGTGCCGCGACACGCTCGGGCCCCGCCTCGCGCGCCTGCACCGCACCGAGGTTCGCAAAGAGCAGTGCGTCGGGTGCCGCGTCGCGCATCCGATACGAGTCCGCGAGCGAGGGATCCTGCAGCATCGCGCGCTGCGAACCCACGCCGATCGCGAGACCCACCTTTTGCGCCGCCGTCGCGAGCGCGAGGTTCACGGCGCGCGCTTCCGGCGCACCGCCCGTCATTCCGGTGATCACGATGGGCGCCTGCAAGCGTCGGCCCAGCAGCTCCACCGATGCATCCACCTCGTGCCACGCCAGCTCCGGCAGCGCTTCGTGCAGCAGCTGCACCTCGGAGAACAGCGTCGAGCGATGCGACTCGACGTCGCGTTCGATGCAGAGTTCGAGATGAGAGAGTTTTCGCTCGCGCACTTCGCTCACGCCGGCGGCCTCATGGTGCTCGCCGCTCGGCTTCGCCTCGCTACGCGGGAGGAGCGTGGGTCGGGGTTGGCCGCCGAGTTGGCCGGCGTCGCGAAACGTGCGCCGAAAAACGCGCCCGCTGCGATCGCGAGCCGACGCGGCTTCGAGAGCCGCAGCGACGGACCGAGGCACGGGAAGCCGCGCGCGTGTAGTTCGTCGAGCAGCGTGCGATAGATGCGGCCCATCGCCTCGGCCGGTCGCAGCACGCTGCGGTCCTCGGCGGGAAGCAGCCGAGCGGCGCTCTCGTAGCGAATCCGCGCGCGCTCGGCGTAGTGCGCGAGCAGCAAGCGGATTTCTTCGGTCATCTTACCGTCGCGCAGACTCGCCGGATCGACGCCCATCCGCGCGAGATCGTCCCGCGCGAGGTAGATGCGGCCCGAAGCCGCGTCTTCCCCGACGTCGCGCAGCACGTTCGTCAATTGCACGGCGATGCCCATCTGGCGGGCGTACTCGAGCGCATCGGGGTGACGCGCTTCGAGCACGCGCACCAACAGCAGGCCCACCGTCGATGCGACGCGATAGCAGTAGCGCTCGAGGTCCGCGAAGGTCTCGATCGTCTCGCCGTGCAGATCGGATTCGACTCCGCGCAGCAGATCCAGGAACACGTCCTGCGGCAACCGGAAGCGCCGCACGGTGTCGGCGAGCGCGATGCCGACCGGGTGCTCGGCGCGCCCCGCATAGGCCGCCGCCAGCTCTTGGCGCCAGCGCTCGAGCAGGCGTTCGCGATCGCCCTGCACCATCGGGTCGTCGGCGATGTCGTCGGCGAGCCGGCAGAATGCGTAGATCGCGTGCAGTGCGCGACGCCGCGGTCGCGGCAGCATCCAGAACGCGGCGGCGAAGCTCGAACCGCTCTTCCGCACCACCTCGGCGCAGTGCTGGTAGGCGGCGAGCAGCGCGGGGTCCTGGGCGTCCGTCGCCATCGGCTACCTCGCGACCGCGCGGCGGGGCCGCCGCGTGTCACCGTGCAGCGCGGCGAGCGTGCGCTGCACGATCGCGTCGGCGTCGATGCCGGCGGAACGCCACTGCGCATCGGGCTCCGCGTGCTCGATGAAGCGATCGCCGACGCCGAGCCGGTGCACGTGCGTGCCGGGCGCGACATCCGCGAGCGCTTCGAGCACGGCGCTCCCGAAGCCGCCCGCGAGCGCGTGGTCCTCCACGGTCAACATCACCCGCACGCGAGTCGCGAGATCAGCGAGCAGCTCTTCATCGAGTGGCTTCACGAAACGCGCGTCCATCACCGCGACCGAGCAGTCCATCTCAGCAAGTCGCTCCGCGGCCTCGAGCGCGGCCGGAACGGTCTTGCCGAGCGCGATGATCGCCGCGTCGCAGCCGTCGCGGAGCAGTTCGCCGCGACCAATCGCGAGCGGCTTGGGATCCGGATCGAGCGCCATGCCGGACGCCGCGCCGCGCGGGAAGCGGATCGCGAACGGACGCCCGGAGTCGATCGCGGTCGCCAGCAGGTGCTGCAACTCGTTCTCATCGCGCGGCGCCGCGATCACCAGGTTCGGGATCGCGCGCAGGTAGGAGAGATCCAACAGGCCGTGGTGCGTCGGGCCGTCGGCACCGACCAGGCCGGCGCGGTCGAGCACGAAGGTCACCGGCAGCTCCTGCAGCGCGACGTCGTGCACGATCTGATCGAAACCGCGCTGCAAGAATGTCGAGTAGATCGCGCACACCGGGCGCAGACCTTCGGCCGCAAGACCGGCGGCGAACGTCACGGCGTGCTGCTCAGCGATGCCGACGTCGTAGACGCGTTCCGGGAACTCCTGCGCAAAGCGATCGAGACCGGTGCCGTCGGGCATCGCGGCGGTAATTGCGACGACGCGCGCGTCGCGGCGCGCGACACGGGCGAGCGCGTCGGCGAAGCACGCGGTCCAGCTCGGCGGTCCCGCAGCCGCCGCGCGGCGCGTGCCGGTCGCGACGTCGAAGGGCGTCGTCGCGTGCCACTTGAACGGATCTTCCTCGGCGGGCGTGAAGCCGCAGCCCTTGCGCGTGCGCACGTGCAACAGCGTCGGCCCGGGCGTTGCGCGCATCGCGCACAGCGCATCGACCAGCGCATCGACGTCGTGGCCGTCGATCGGCCCGGCGTAGCGAATGCCGAGGGATTCGGCGTAGCCACGCACGTCGCCGCGTCGCGACAGACCCCCGACGTTCGGCGCGATCGACATGCCGTTGTCGTTGTAGATGACGCGCAGCGCCGGGCCGTGCTCGGCGAGCTGGCCGGCGTGGTTCAGCGCTTCGAACGACATGCCCGCGGTCGCGGCGCCGTCGCCGATCACGGCGACCACCTGCGACGCGTCGCCGCGGCGACGCAACGCCTCAGCGATGCCGAGCGCGGCGGATACGGACGTACCCGCATGGCCCGCACCGAACACGTCGAAGCAGCTCTCCGTGCGGCGCAGGAAACCGCTCGGGCCGTCTTCCTGGCGAATTCTCGCGAGCGCCGCGCGACGACCCGTCAGCACTTTGTGTCCGTACGCTTGATGACCGACGTCCCAGATCACGCGGTCGGCCGGCGTGTCGAAGACGTAGTGCAGCGCAATGGTCAGTTCGACCGTGCCGAGGCTGCCCGCGAAGTGACCGCCGCGGGCAGCGCCGCGTTCGATCAACTCCGCACGAAGCTCCGCGGCGGCGCGTGCCAGCATCGTGCGCGGCAGTCGTCGTAGATCAGCCGGCTCACGAATCGTGTCGAGCAGCGCCAGACCCCCCCAGGCTCTGTCGATGGATGCGATCGCACGCACACTCACACTCGTCCTCCGCTGCGGCAAGCAATTTCGCTGACCGAAGAGCGGGTATCGGTCAGTCGACTCATGAGGTCGCCGCTCGCCTGCGGCTCGCTTCGCGGGACGATGGGTCTTCGGAGTCGGTTGCGAGCTTCCTCGCGAGTGTGCTCGCGAGAGCACGAAGGTGACGATCCGTTACTCGAGCGCGCTCTCGATGCGCTGCGCAAGTGCTGCGAGCCGTTCGTCGTCTGCGCGCTGCCGTCCGTGCAGCTCGAACTCGGAGCCCGTCATCCGCGGAATCAGATGCACGTGATAGTGGAAGACCGTCTGGCCCGCTGCTGCGCCGTTCAACTGAAACATCATCAGGCCATCCGGTGCGAGCGACGCCTTGATCGCGCGCGCGACGCGACGGACGAGCAGATGCACCGCCGGCAGAGTCTCCGGTGTCGACTCGAAGACGTTCTCGTAGTGGATCTTCGGGATCACCAGCGCGTGGCCTTCGCTGGCCGGGAACAGATCCATGAACGCGAGCGCGTGCTCGGTCTCGGTGATCTTCACCGCCGACGCGGTGCCCGCGATGATCTTGCAGAAGATGCAATCGGGATTGCTGCTCATCGTTCCTCCATCACGTGCTGCGCGGCGCGCGCACCCGAAGCGAGCGCTTCGCCGAACGCGACGCCGTCGAGGTGGCTGCCGGCGAGTGCGAGGCGCGGGAAGCGCGCGAGCCGCGCCCGCACGCCCGCAACGAGCCGCGGGTGATCGCGGCCCGGTTGCGCCACCGCGCGCGGCCAGCGCGTGATCGCGAGCACGCGCGGCGCATCGCGCAGGCCGAGCACCGGCTCGATCTCGGCGAGCAGTGCGGCGACGAGCTTCTCGTCGCTCCAATCGATCGCTTCGGGCTTGCGTTTGCCCACCGCCAGCAGCGTCAGCACTTCGCGACCCGGTGGCGCGCGACCGGCAAAGAGCTGGCTCGAAAACAGACACCCGAGCAGCAGCTCGCCCTCGCCGCGCGGGACCAGGTAACCAAAGCCGCGCAGCGGAACGCGCGTCGAATCGCTGGCGATCGAGATCGCGACGCTCGCAACGGGCGCCGACTCGATCGCTCCGATCGCCTCCGCCGCCTCGCGATCGAGCGCGCCGAGCAGTCCGGCAGCCGGTTGCGCCGGCAGCGCCAGCACGAGGGCCTTCGATCGAAGCGTCTGGAAACCGGATTCCTCTTCGATTTCGACTCGATAGGAACCCTCCTCGAATGTGATCGACGAAGCCCGGGCTCCGAGCCGCAGCGCGCCATCGAGCGCGATCGCGAGCGCATCCGTCAGCGCCGAGATGCCGTTCGCCGCTGACCAGGTGCCGCCCCAGCTCCCCTTCGATCCGGCGCCGCGCAACGCGTTCGCGAGCAGCCCGCGAATGATCGAACCGCTGCTTCGCTCCGCAGCGACCAGCGTTGGGAACACCGCTTCCGCGCCGAGCTGATTCTCGTCGCCCGCGTAGACGCCGGTCAGGAACGGCGCGATTAGCGCGTCGCTCGTTTCACGGCCGAGGCGCCGCTTCGCGAACTCGGCGACCGACTCGCCGGTGGGATCGCCGCCGCGCTGAAACGGTTCCGCGAGCAGCCGCAGCTTGCCGCCGCGCGTGAGCAGCGGCGTGCGCGCGAACGCGACCAGGCTCATCGGCACGGGCACGAGTCGTCCCGCGCGCAGCAAGAAGCGTTCGCGACTCGCCGGCTGCGCCTTCTGCAGACGCGACGCGAGTCCGTGCTCGCCTGCGAACGCTGCCATCGCCGGCGGAATCCGAAATGTATTCGGTCCGCGCTCGACGAGATGCCCGTCGATGCGCTCGCTCCACGCGGAACCGCCCGCGCGCGCGCCCGCTTCGAGCACGATCACTTCGCGACCTCGGCGACGCAGCGTCGCGGCCGCGGCGAGGCCCGCGATGCCGGCGCCGATGACGACACACTCGACGTCCGTCATGCCAAGCTACGCGCCGCGTCCGTGAAGGCCCGCACGCCTTCCACCGGAGTCTCCGGAAGACAGCCGTGGCCGAGGTTCAACACGTGGCCGCGCGCGGCGCGGCCCGCTTCGCGCAGCTCGCGGACCCAGCCGGCGATGCGCGCGGGCTCCGCCGCGAGCGCGCACGGGTCGAGGTTGCCCTGCACCGCGGCGCGCTTCCCGATGCGTCGCGAGGCTTCGGCGAAGTCCACGCGCCAGTCGAGCGAGAGCACGTCGGCGCCCGCTTCGATCATCGCATCGAGCACATGGGCGCCACCGTTCACGTAGAGGATCAGCGGCGCTGCGTCGCGGTGCAGCCGCCGCGCGATCGCCTGATGCACCGGCAGGATCCATTCGCGGTAGTCGGCCGCGGACAGCAGACCCGCCCAGGTGTCGAAGAGCTGCACGGCTTGCGCGCCCGCTTCGATCTGCGCGTTCAGATACGCGACGGTCATCTCGGTGAGCCGGTCGAGCAGCGCGTGCAGCAGCGCGGGCTCGCGGTACATCATCCGCTTCAGCGCGCCGAAGTCCTTTGATCCCTTCCCCTCCACCAGATACGCGGCGAGCGTGAACGGCGCTCCCGCGAAACCGAGCAGCGGCACCTGTTCGGCTGCGAGTTCAATCCGCAAGCGGCGCAGGATCTCGAATACGTAGGGCACCGTGCCGCGCGGGTCCGCGACCCCGAGTTTCTCGACGTCCGCGAGTGTGCGAATCGGCGCTGCGATCACTGGCCCCGGACTGAAATCGAGATCGACGCCCATCCCGAGCACCGGGATGAAGATGTCGGAGAACAGGATCACCGCCTCGGTGCCGACGAGTCGCAGCGGTTGCAGCGAGAGCTCGACCGCGCGATCGACGTCCCGACACGCTTCGAGGAACGAGACGCCCGCACGCGCGGCGCGGTACTCGGGCAGATAGCGACCCGCCTGGCGCATCAGCCAAACCGGCGGCCGATCGACCGGCTCGCCGCGGCAGGCGCGCAGCAAGCGTTCGCTGCGGGTCGGCTCGCTCAATAGCCAGAGAGCCGCGCGAAGCGCTCGCGGTGCCAGGCGGCGTCGCCGAAGGTCATCTCGGCGACGCGCGCGCGCTTCAGGTAGAAGCCGACGTCGTACTCGTCGGTCATGCCGACGCCGCCGAACATCTGCACGGCTTCGTTGGCGGCGAGCACGAACGCATCGGAGCAGCGCGCCTTTGCCATCGTGACGAGCTTCTCGAAATCCGCGTCGTTCGCATCCACCGCGCGCGACGCCGCCATCACCGCCGAACGCGCGAGTTCGATCTCCATGAAGACCTTCGCCGCGCGGTGCTTCAGCGCCTGGAACGAGCCGATCGGCACGCCGAACTGCAGGCGCGTCTTCAGGTAGTTCACGGTGTCGTCGAAGACCTGGCTCATCGCACCGAGCATCTCCGCGCACAGGCCCACGGTGGCGCCGTCCAGCACTTGCTGGAGCAGCGCAGCGCCCTGCCCCGTAGCGCCGATCACCCCATCCGCGCCGACACGCACGCCGTCGAGTTTGACGAGCGCGGCGTTGCGGTGGTCGATGCGCGTCTGCGGCGTGATCGTGAGGCCGGCGGCGCCCCGCGGAACCAGCAACAGCGTGAGCCCCGCTTCGTCGCGCTCGCTGCCGCTGCTGCGAGCGACCACGATCAGCGCGTCCGCGACCTGCGCATCGAGCACCTGGATCTTCTCGCCGTCCAGCCGGAAGCCGGCGCCGTCGGGCTTCGCCGTCGATGCCACGCGGAACGGATCGTGGCGGCTCTTCGCTTCCTGGTGCGCGAACGCAAGAACCTTGTCGCCCTCACAGATCCCCGGCAGCCACGCTTGCTTCAGCGCATCGCTGCCGCCGAGCAGGATCGCTCGGCCGCCGAGCAGCACCGTCGAGAGGAACGGCTCCGGTGCGAGCGTGCGGCCGAGTGCTTCGAGCACGACGGCGAGATCCGCGAAACCCATGCCTGCGCCGCCGTACGACTCCGGGAACACGATGCCCACCCAGCCGAGCTCGGCCATCTGCTTCCACAGTGGGCGCGAGAATCCGGTCGCGTCACTGCTGTCGCGGAGCTGGCGCACGCGCGCAACCGGCGAGTGTTCGCGCACCCAGTCGCTGGCAGTCTTCGCGAGCAGTTCCTGATCTTCGGAGAGGACGAGTTGCATCTTGGTCAGTCCGGCAGGCCGAGCACGCGCTTGGCGATGATGTTGAGCTGCACTTCGCTGGTGCCGCCTTCGATGGTGTTGGCGCGCGAGCGCAGCCAGTCTCGCGTCAGCCCGAGTTCGCGCTCGTCGAAGCCAGCGCCCTCCCAGCCGAGTGCTTGCGGACCCGCGATCGACAGCATCAACTCGAGCCGCCGCTGGTTCAGCTCGGTGCCGTAGACCTTGAACATCGACGACTCGGAGCCCGGCGCATGGCCGGCCTTTGCGGCGTCACGTGAGCGCTGCGTGGTGAGCAGGAACGCGCGCGTGTCCATCTCGGTCTGCGCGATGCGGTGGCGCAGCGAAGCGTCGGCGAGCGCGCCGTTCTCGAAGTCGAGGGAGTCGCGCGCCATGCCGGCGAGACCCTTGCTCTTGCCGCCGCCGGCAGCCGAGCCGAACGCGTCGGCGATCATCGTGCGCTCGTGCGCGAGCAGCGCCTTCGCGACGGTCCAGCCATTGTTGACCTTCGACACCACGTTGCGCGCCGGCACGCGCACGTCGGTCAGGAACGTCTCGCAGAACGGCGACGATCCGCTGATCAGCTTGATCGGCTTCACCGAGACGCCGGGCGTCTCCATGTCGAACAGGATGAACGAGATGCCTTCCTGCTTTTTGGCGTTCGGATCGGTGCGCACCAGACAGAACTGCCAATCGCAGAGGTCGGCGTAGGACGTCCAGATCTTCTGGCCATTCAGGATGTAGTGATCGCCGTCGAGCACCGCGCGCGTCTGCAGGCCGGCGAGATCGCTGCCCGCGCCCGGCTCGGAGTAGCCCTGGCACCAGCGGATCTCGCCGCGACAGATCTTCGGCAGGTGTTCCTTCTTCTGCTCTTCGTTGCCGAACATCAGCAGCGTCGGGCCGATCATCGTCAGGCCGAAACCGATCAGCGGCGCCGGCACCTTCGCGCGCGCCATCTCCTGGCGCAGCACCTTGGTCTCCTCGCGCGAGAGCCCACCGCCTCCGTATTCGCGCGGCCACTCTGGCGCCGTGAAGCCGCGCTCCGCGCACAGGGCGAGCCAGCGCTTCAGGTCGGGATTCGGGTACTTCGCCTTGCGGCCGCCCCAGTTGCCTTCGAGATCACCACCGGGCGCGCCGACGAGCGACTTCGGCACGTTGGCGCTCAGCCACGTGCGGACGTCTTCGCGGAAGGATTCGAGTTCGGCCATGGGGATGCCTCCGAGCCAGGGTCGCGCGTGGTGCGGGCCGCAGTCTAACCGCGTGGGGGTCAGGCGGACCAGCGGCGTGAATGGGGGCCGCGGTGATGCCCAGCGAAGGGCTGCATCGCTTGCGGGCGGAGTCAGAATCGCGGAGCCGTCATCGCAGCCGTGCGGGGATCGGATCTGTCTGATGCCAGCGCCCGGGCAACGACATTTCTACACATCTGAGCGACGATCGCAGCGCCCAGGACAGGCGGTGACCCACAGCGTCTGGAGCCCTGTCGTCGTCTCGTCATGAGCCGTGGGGCGGCGGCGGCGCGTTGCTGCGCTCGCGCGGAAATCTCGAGCGGCAATGCGCCAGGCGAGGGCGACCGCACGTGCCGCGCGGCCACGGCGGGCGTATCGTGGGGGGAATGGAGGAAACGACATGAGACGCGACGAGATCCTGGACTGGCTGCGCTCCCATCACGACTCGGTCCGCGGCGACCCCGAGCAGGTGTTGGAGCGCGCCGAACACGAGGCGCGCCGCCACGCTGCGGAGCAGGCGTGGCTGCACGCGAAGGAGATCGCGGAGCGCGAGGTGGTGAGCTGGAAGAGTCGCTCGTTGGGATCGCACGCCGCCGAGGACACCGTGGCACACGAGTTCTGCCACGATCTGGCGCGCGAGCTGCGTCACCTGGAGCCGCATCCCGAGGGCGATGAAGCGGCCCTCGTCGATCCCGGAACTCTCGACGCGTTCGCGCAGGAGGCACGCGCGCTGCTGCGCTCCTGGGTCGGCGAAGTTGCCGGCAAGGAAGAGCATCGCGTCTGGAAGGAGGTGGTCCGCTTCACCCACGCGCGAGCGAAGTCGCTGATCCGCGAAGGTACGGTGTCGACCGCGAGCGGCTGGGAGTTCACCCACAGCTACTCCGAAACGGCCGCGCGGCTGGCAGCGATCCTGGCCCACGACTACGAGAAGCACGCCCGCGGCGCGTCGTGATGCGCCGCGGTGGGACTCCCGCTACGTCCTCGAGCGCGGCAAAGGCGCCCGCCGACGCCAGCGCAGGAAGCTGATCGCGGGCAACAGCACCGCGAGCTCCGCGCCGAGGCCGCACGCGGGCGTCTGCTCCCAATACGGCCAGTGGGCGTCCTGGCACTTCGGGTCGTCGCGATCGACGAGTCCGTTGGCGTCGTTGTCCACGCCGTCGTCGCACTGCGGGTTCTCGGGATAGGCGAAGTCGAACGGACAGCCGGGGTCGCCCGCGTCGGCGAGGCCATCGCCGTCGTTGTCGATGCCGTCGCTGCAGTCGTTGCGCCGCTCGGAGGGGTCGAGCGCGCTCGCGCACCCGTCGTCGCCACCCGCGCCCGGGGCGTAGTCGATGGCCCCGTCGCCGTCGTTGTCGACACCGTCGTAGCAAACAGGCGGCTCCTCGGTCGCCGGGAACAGGAACGGCAGCATCTCCGTCCAGCGGCTGCCGGCCGCCGGTGCGGTGTGGCTCTGGTCGAGCGCGCCGACGAAGTGGCGGAGATCGCGCTCCAACACGTAGGGCTCTGGCGCCTTGGTGAGCAGGTCGTCGCGCAGCGCGAGCGAAGACTGGTAACCCGAATAGTCCCCGACACCGCCTCCGGCGTCCAGGTACACACGGATGGAACGTTTCGGCTCGACGCCTACCCGAGCACGGAAGTTCGTGCCAAGGCCGATCGACTGCGATCCGACACGGCCGAAGGTGTCAGGGAAGTCCCAGCCAGCGTAGAGGGCAAAGAGCCCTCCGGCGCTCCATCCGGCGAACGCGGTGTGATCGCGATCGGCGAGCGTTCGGTACTGCGCGTCGATCGAGGGTTTCAGCTCGTCGCGCAGGAACGCGGCGAAGCGGTCGGCCTGGCCGGTGCCCGTCCCCGGACATCCTGAGTAGACGGCTCCGACATTGTAGGTGTCGTCGGGCGGGACGAAGTCCCGCAGCCGCGCTGCGCCCCAGCTGCACACGTCGCCTTCGACGTTGTCGACCGCCACCTGGATCACCTCGCGCATCGCGCCGAGCCGCGTCAGCTCGGTGGAGATGCTCGCATCGGTGTCGAAGGGCACGCCGTAGAAGGGATCCTCGAAGACGAAGGTGCCGTCGCCGAGATAGAGCACCGGGTAGCGGCGGAAGCGCTGCTCGTAGTAGCCGCGCGGCAGCAGTACGCGGACGTCGTAGTCGGCGCCGAGGATCGAGGAGTGGATCGAGACGGTCGAGAGGCCGGAGAGGCCCTCCAACAAGACCTCGTAATCCCGCCGCGGCGCGCTCACCTGCGCGGCCGGCACGTAGTCGAAGAGCGCTCCGTCCTGCAAAAGCGACGCATCGAGCGGAGTCCAATACGTCGTGTCGTCCGCCGGATCGCGCTGCGCTTCGTCGGCGCTGGTCAGGAAGAACTCGACGGGTCGGCGCGCCTCGCCGAAGGGACCAGCCTCCCAGCGCCGCTCGCCGGCTCCGCGGCCCGCTCCGGCGTCCCGCATCGGCAGCGCCGCGAAGCTGCCGTCGTCCTGGCGCCAGTGAAGCACGGGCGCGCCGAAACTCGAGTGCGCGTAGACGATCTTGCCCGACGGACGCAGGGCCACCGTGTCCGTGTGATCCGTGATCGCGTCGCCGAATGGAATGCCGTTGGTGGGATCAGCGGGCAGGGCCCGGAAACGGTCGTAGTAGTGATAGGTGTAGGTTCGGTTCGCGGGCAGCGACACCGACACGCGCCACGTGGAACGGTCGCTCGAGACGAGCTTCACGGAGCGCGTGAGATCGTCTCCTCCGAGCTCGGCAAGGTCGCCCAGCAGATACACGTCGCGCGCGGTGCTGCTGGGCGTGTGCACGACCTCGAAGGTGACGAGCTGGCGCTCTTGCGCCGACGCCGAGGCGGCGAGGGCCGTGAGACAGAGCAGGTAGATGACGGCGGAACGCACGGGCTCCCTCCTAATCTGAGAGTTCTGTTGATCTCCGTCCGGATTCGTGCCGGCTAACTCCTCATGCGCAGCGAGCGAGCGCGCCGCCGACGACGCAGGAAGCCGATCGCGGGCAGCAGCGCGGCGAGCTCCACCCCGAGCCCGCAGCTCGGGGTCTCGGTGTTTCGCCAAGGCTGCGTGCACTGTGGGTCGGGCGGCCCGAGCGCGACGCCATGGTTCGCCGATGCGCCGCCGTCGAAGTCGAGCTTGCCGTCGCCGTCGTTGTCGATGGCGTCCTGGCACTGCGGCCGCTCGGTCTTGCTGTACGCGTCCTTGCAGCCCGGGTCGGCGGGGTAGTCGACGAGGCCGTCGCCGTCGTCGTCGAGGCCGTTCGCGCAGGCGGTCACCTCGACCGCGCCGATGTCGCAGCCCGCACCCTGCGGCCGTGCGACTCCGCGCTGATCCGTCGCGAGCGGCACCTCCGGCGTGCCCGGATCGCCGTCGTCGTCCCATCTGCAGTCGGCCGGCGGGATCGCGTCGATCGCGGGGCTGCCGGGGAGGAGTGCGTGGGTCTCGGTCGGGCCGCCGTTGTGCTGCAAGGGCCCCAGCATCGGGTTGGTGTTGGGCAGATCGGTGGGATCCGTCAGGCCGCAGGTGCCGTCGTCACCGAGGTTGTGCCCTCCGGACATCAGCACCGAGGGAAGGAAGACGAAGCACGTGGGATAGGATGGGGGATCCTCACGCACCAGTATCGAGTTCCGGATCGTCGTCGGGGTACGACTGTCGACGAAAAGGCCCTCGGTGAGCGTGCTGCCGACGATGCTGGTGCGGTCAACGCAGGGCCCCGCGCCTAGGTACACGTTGTCATTCACTGTGGTGTTCGCGAGGAAGAGCGTTGCCGCCTCCTCGCATTCATTCGGCGGCCTCCCGACAGCGGCGCCGTAGCTCGCGACACCAACTTCACCGTTCCCGGTGATCAGCGATCGCTCGACGCGCAGGCGACCTGCTTCCTGTTCCACGCCGACATCGTTGCCCGTGATCGTCACCCCGACGAGACGGGTGTCGGAACGGATGGTCCAGACGCCGCGAAAATAAGCACCTCGAATCGTGAGCCCGCCCAGCTCGACCGTCGAGTACCACACCTCGACGACCCCATCGGCGAACTCGATCCCTGCCGCGTCGATGATGGTGACGTCTGCACCGGCACCGGAGATGGTCAGGCCGTCCGTCACATCGAGGTCCCCGATGCTGGTGTCGGGATAATCATCGTTACCGGCAATGGCGAGCTGATAGACCCCAGCCGGCAGGCTGACGGCGTCCGGACCGGGGAGCGCATTCGTCTCCATCACCGCCGCCCGCAGCGTGCAGGCACCGCTCGCGTCGGCGCAGATGCCGTCGCCGGGCGCGGCATCGACGGCATCGACCTCGCAGTTCACCTGGAACTCGACGGCCCCGGCCGGTGCAGCGAGCAGTGCGATGCAGAGCAGGAACGAGCAGCGCATGGCAACTCTCCTCAATAAGAACCTTGATAATTCTAAGTTCCGCCGCATCGCTCATCTTGGGGCGAATCTGGGTTCTTGCTGCAAACTGCGATCCCGTGTCGGCTACTAGACACTCGGCAGGCGCGCCGCGAGGCCCGGCATGCCGAGTCGCTGCGCGGTGGCGCGCGCCTCGTCGACGAGTACCGCCGCCTCGGCGCACGCGGTCGTGCTGCCGACACGCGCGAGTGCCTGCACCTTGATCGCCTGGGCCCACGCGATCCAGGGCAGCGCCTCCATACGCCGATAGATGTCGATCGCGCCGTCCAGCAACTCGATCGCCTCTTCGCCGTGTCCCTGGGTCACCGCGAGGGCGCCCACCCAGTGGCAGCTCGAGCCAACGAAGGCCGCCGGTCCGACCAGGTTCTGCGGCAGCCACGGGCGAATCTCGTCGGCGAGGACGCGCGCGGCGTGCTCGTCGCCGAGCAGCCAGCAGAGCTGGGCGAGCATGGCGAGGCGGATCGGCTCGGCGACGGCCGCATCGCGCGGCAGGAACCGTGCCTGCGCGAGGCGCCCGAACGCCGCGCGCGCACCGGCGACGTCGCCGGCCTCGAAGCGCACCAGCGCGAGGCCGGCACGCCAGGTCCTCGATCCCGACTCGATCTCGCCCTCATCCGGCGTCTCGCCCGCTGCGTCGTCGAGTCGGAGCGGCTGCGGACGCGTCGCGGACGCTTCGAGCGCCGGGAGCAGCTCGCCGAGCCGACCCTGCAGAGCGCGCACCGAGTAGAGCAAGCCCATCGCCCCGTTCGCGAGGTTGCCGCTCGGGAGACGCTGCGCCTCGCGGATGCCCGCCCACGCGGCCGCCTCGGCCTCGTCGAAGAGTCCGCGCAGCATCGCCAGCCGGCCCGCGATCACCTGTAGCGACACCGCCTGCCACGGGATCCGCAGCGCTCCTGCCGCGCTGCGCGCCTGCTCGATCGCTCGCTCGGCGGCGGCGACATCGGCGGCTTGGAGTGCGCAGTCGAAGAGCAAGAGGAACCCCTGATGCGCCTGCGCCGGATCCACGGTGATCGCGGCGAGCTCGCGCGCCAGCGCGGTGTTCTGCACGAGCCGCCCCGGTCGCCACGTGACGTCGATGTGCGCGGCGAGCGCGAGGCCGAGTGCCGTCGCATCGCGCGAAGCGCGCGCGACCGCGAGCGCCTCGGCGACGACGCTCTCGTCCCGTGGGTCGCGGGCTGCGGCGAGTGCCTTGGCAAGACGCGCGAGCAACCGCGCGCGCAGCGCCGGATCGCCGTCGCCCAGAGACGCGCGCGCTTCCTCGAGCAGCGGAATCGAGCGGCTCGCGGGCGCGTCGACGAGGATCCAGCGCTCCTGCTCGACGCCGATCGCGGCGCGCGCCAGCAGATCGGGCGCAGCGGCGGCGCGCGCCAGTGCGACCGCGCGCAGGAAGCTCTCCCTGGCGCGAGCCGGCTCGCCCGCGAGGTGCAGCGCCTGGCCCATGCCGAGCAGCAGCTCGCAACGCAGCTTCGCGTCGGGCGTTCCGACGCGTTCCTGGATCTCCAGCGCCTCGGCGAAGTGCGCGGCCGCGTCCTCGTAGGCGAACCGTTCGAAGGAGGCCCGTGCGGCGCGCATCGAGTAGCCGAAGGCCTTCTCGAGCCCGGCCTCGCCGAAGTGATGGGCGAGCGCGGCGAGCGGCGGCTCCGGATCCGCGGCGTGGAACCACTCGAGCGCCTCGCCGACCGCGCGATGCAGATCACGACACCGCCGGATGTCGATCGCGCCGTAGATCGTCTCGCGAATCAGCGGATGGCGGAACCGGTAGAGGCCCGGGCTCGCAGGCTCGCGGACGACCAGAGACTCCGCCCGGTGCAGCACGTCGGACAGAGCCTGGTCGCCGAGTGCTGCGACACGGGCGAGCAGTGCCGTGTCGAAGTCGAGGCCGATCACGGCGGCCGCCTCGAGCAGCGCCCGGCACGATTCGGGCAGCGCGGCGACGCGCCGCGCGAGCAGCTGGCGGATGCTCTTCGCGACGCCCAGCGCACCCGCGCGCGTCCAGTCGCTCCGCGGCCGCTCCGCGGAGATGGACGGCGCGATCTCCCGCAGCGTCTCCTCGATGAAAAGTGGATTGCCGAGCGTGCGCTCGTGCAGCGCGCGGGCGAAGCCGGGATCGGGCTCGTGATCGACGAGCCGCGCAATCAGGTCGCGCGACTCGTCCGGCGCGAGCCCTCCGATCGGGATGCGCTGCACGCTCTCCTCGCGCAGCAGGCGCGCGAAGGACGCGGCGAGTGGATCGCCCGGCTCGATCTCGGTGTCGCGGCAAGTCGCGACGAGCAGCAGCCGCGCGTCGCCGAGGTGCATCGCCAGGAAACGCAGCAGCTCGAGCGACGCGCCGTCCGCCCACTGGAGGTCGTCGATCACCACGAGGAGGGGCACGGCGTTCGCGAGCGCGCGCAGCAGGCTCGCCACGGCGTCGAACAGCAGCGCTCGTGCGTCGGCGGAGTCGGCCATCTCCGCCAGCGTTGCCTCGCCGCCCACGAGCGGCGCGCGGAGCAGCGGCCCCAGCCAGGCCGCTCGTTCCCCGAGACGGCGCGCGATCCGCTGCTCGGCTTCGCCCACGAGCGCCGCGCGCAGCACTCCGATCCACGGCCCGAAGGCCGGGGCTCCGGGACCCTCCGCGCAGTGACCCCAGAGCGTGCGCCAACCGCGCGCCTCCGCGCGGCGCGCGACCTCCTGCGCGAGGCGCGTCTTCCCGATGCCCGCCTCGCCGCTGAGCAGCGCGATCCGCGTGCGGCCACGCCAGGCGGTGTCGAGCGCCGCATCGAGCTGCGCAAGGGCATCGGCGCGCCCGACCAGCGAGCCGACGCCGCTCGCGGACACGGCTGCTCCATCGGACGGAACCTCCTCGGCCCGCCCGACGAAGCGGAAGCCGAGCCCTCGCGTCGTCTGGATCCACGAAGGCTCGCGCGCGTCGTCTCCGAGCACTCGCCGCACGTCGCGCAGCGCGCTCGTGAGCGCGGCGTCGCTCACCACCACGTCGGGCCAGACCTTCGTGAAGAGCTCCACCTTCGAGACGTTGCGACCGCGCTGGCGAACCAGGTACGCCAGCAGCTGGAGCGGCTTGTGCTGGAGCGCGACGGGGCGGCCATCGCGGCGCAGCTCGCAGCGCTCCTCGTCGAGCTCGAAGCCGCCGAACACGAGGATCATGTAGCTACAGTCCTTCTCTGCGGCAGTCTACGTGACCAAGCGTCGCGTCGCAGTCGTCACGACGACGTCGCGCGGGATGTGAGCCGGCGCGCCCGGCGCGGAGCGTCGCCGCGAGGACGCGTGGCAGGTCCGCATCCCGACGCGCTGGTGACGCCGTTCGGGAGCACTCGCGCGGTGCGGCGACCTGCCAGGTCATAGACCATCCAGGGGATGTCGCTGGGCGGATCCTCCACGCGGACGAAGTTCCCGATCGCCCCCGGCTCTCGGTCCCTCGACAGGCCAGCACGACTGGCTCCTTGACGCGCGGCCTGCGCAGCAACGCCCGCCAGACGCGCTACTGCTTCTGCTCGCCGCGGGCCGCCGCATTCTCCTTCGATGGACTGTCTGCGCCGTCCCCGACCTCGACGTAGCCGAGACTGATCAGCGCCTTGATCTCGTCGGGCGTTGGATCGCGTGCCTTCGATTGCCAGGTCGGACCGCCGGCTTTGTCCTGCAGCCGTTGCTCGAGCTGCAACAGGCCCTGCGTCTCCTCGGGCTTCTCCTCCGACAGGTCGCGCAGCTCGCCGGGATCCGCGCTGAGGTCGTAGAGTTCGTGCTTGCCGTCGCTCGAGCGGATCAACTTCCAGTTCTCGAGGTACATCGCCGAGCGCTCGCGATGAAAGCGCGCACCCCAGGGCGCGTTGTAGTCCTTGAGGCGGCTATAGCGGATCTCCGCGAACATGCCGTGCGTCCCCGCTGTTCCTGGGAACTTGCCCTCGTACTTGTCGGCGATCGCCCGCGGCAGTGCGCCGAGCACGAGGCGCGGCACGTCGGCGAGCGAGATCGGCTCCTCGATCACGCACCCGCTCTGCTGGTGCGGGCGCTTGACCACCAGCGGCACACGCAGCGCCGGCTCGTAGACGTCCTTGGAGTGTTCGACCAGGTCCTTCTCGCCCAGGTACTCGCCGTGATCGGCCGTGACGATCAGCAGCGTATCGTCATAGACACCCGCGCGTTTCAGTCCGTCGATCAGGGCTCCGAGCCCGAGGTCGGCATTGGCGATCCCGAGGTCGTAGGAATCGACCATCTTCTGCAGCAGCACCGGATCGGGTGGCGCATCGCTGCCGTAGACCTGTTGGTAGAGGCGGTCGATCACGTCGGCGGATCTCGCGCCGATCGGCTTGGGCATCGCGGCCGCGCGCTCGCCCTCGATCGGCGCGTCTTCGTAGGGCCGGTGCGCATCCATGTAGTTGACGAACAAGAAGAACGGACGCGCCGAGGACCGTCCCAGCCATTCGAGCGCTACCGCGGAGATCCTGGTTCCCCGGTCGCGCCCGCGCACGAAGCTCGAGAATCCCTGGTCGAGGCCGAGGCGCTGACTGACGTAGGCGACGTTGGCGACGACCGCTCCAGTGCGGAAGCCCTCCGCCTGGAGCGCCTCTGCGAGGGTGAGTTCGTCCTGCGAGAGCGGCAGCGCGTCGATGAACTGGCCGTCCTGCATTGCTGCGTCGGCACGGTGGCGGAAGGGATACAGGCCGGTGAAGAGCGAGGCGTGGCTCGGGAGCGTCCAGGGCGCGGTCGAGCGCGCGACCACGTATCGATCGGCCGTGTCCGCCAGCGCGTCCAGGTTGGGCGTCGTCGGCCGGGTGTAGCCATAGCTGGAAACGTGGTCGGCGCGGACGGTGTCGATCACGACCAGCGCGACGTTGGGCAGCGCTTGCTGCGCTCGAACTCCGGCGCCGGTCGAGCACGGCTCAGGCGCACGATCGCAGGCGGCCAACGAGCCAATCGCCATCGCGATCCACAAAACCCCTGATCGGCGCATCACTTCTACTTATAGCACGAAGCGGAGTCCCGGGACGCGCGCCCGCTCGATCCGTGCCACTCCGAGGGCAATTCCGGCCCGCTGACGATGCACCACCGTGCAACGCTCACTGGTCTCTTCACTTCACATCGCTCAGGGTTTCAGCGACTCTGCGATGCGGGACACTCGACCGCGTTAGTACCGATCCTTCGCGCGCCACGGCGAGCAGGAGAAGATGGCGACCCTGACATAGGAGCTGCGATGACGACGAGCCCGGGATCTCGACGCGCGTGGGTGTGGCATCGAGCTCGTCGAACTCGGCGACGGAATGTGCAGCTGCCTTCCATGCCGCGTCGGAACGACCTCCTTCGCACGCGGCTCGTCGTTCCGATTGACAGAGCAAGCCCCATGCAAGACCGAGGCAAGCCAGGAAACGCCTGCTGCGATTCCTGAGAGGCTTTTCGCCACGGCCACCATTCCGTGTTTGCACAGGTCCCGTCGCGCAATGGCTCGCGCGCGCGCTCAGCTCTCCAGCACCCGTTCACGCGCAATGCGCAACTCGAAGAACTCGTCGTGCCCCGCGTTGAAGCGCACGCGATCCTCGGTGGTGTGGAGCAGCCGGATTCCGCGCGGGTCGACGACCTGCAGGTAGAGATCCGGACGCGACTCGATGAGATCCTTGAAATGGTCGTCGGTGAAGGTCACCTCGAAGCGGCCTGCGTCATCGGTGCGGGCCTCGCCGAGGAAGTCGTCGAGCGCGAGGTCCTTGTCGTAGACGCGAACGAGCATGGCCGCGAGCGGGCGGCCCGACTCGTCCTCGACGACCGATCCATGAACCCGGAATGACTTCATGGGCGCGGATGCTGTCACGCATTGCAGCCTCCGGTCAACCTCCGGGCCGAAACGCCCGGCGTTGCGCGGCAATCCGCTCGCCCGCGCGCGCGGCCCGAGCGCTCGCGGGCCTCGCGACTCGCGCCGCGACGGCTGCTAGGTTGCGCGGCCGTGAAGGTCCTACTCGCCAATCCGCGCGGTTTCTGTGCCGGCGTCGACCGCGCCATCGAGATCGTCGAGCTGTGCCTCGCTCGCTACGGCG
>CAYGWM010000047.1:27230-30232 GCA_964353555.1 uncultured Spirochaetales bacterium | reverse complement strand
GTCGGGCGCGCCGCGCCCGCCGCCGTCCCAGTCGATCCGGCCGTCGCCGTCGTTGTCGACGCCGTCGTCGCATTGAGCCGGCGATTCGCGCGCCGCGTTCGGGTCGGCGCACTGGAGGTCGGCCGGGAAGTCGATCGCGCCGTCGCCGTCGTCGTCCTCGCCGTTCGAGCACACGGGGCAGTGCTCGAGCGGCGACGCGAGCGGCCCCGTCATGCGCCCGAAATCCTGCGCCCAGTAGTGCCGGTACTGCGTGCCGCTCGCGTAGGCGTAGCCGACGCCGATGTCCACGAGCAGCGGATCCAGGATGTTCGTGCGATGTCCCGACGAGGCCATCCAGCCGCTCACGACGGACTCGGGCGTCGTGTAACCGGCTGCGACGTTCTCCGCGAGCTTCAGCCACGGCCGGTAGCCGACCGCCTCGATGCGGCTGGTCATCGTCGAGCCGCCGCTGCCCGTGTGACTGAGGAAGTCGTGGATCGCCATGTCCTCGGCGTGGAGCTGCGCCGCTTCCATCAGTCGCACGTCGATGGTGAGCGGCGCGAGACCGCGCGCCGAACGTTCCTCGTTCACGAGATCGACGACGCGCCATTCGAACTCGCCGGGGCATCCGAGCGGCGGCGCCTGCGCGGCGGCCGCGATCGGCACGAGCACGAGTGAAGCGACGACGACTCCGAACCGGAGACGATGCGACATGGAGCCCCCCTTGCTGGCGCCGAGCGCCACAGCGCGAAAGCGCGGTCACGCCTTCCGACCATCGGCCGACCGCGATCGGGCCACGAGCCCGTGCGAGACCGCAACCGAAGCGAGCACCGTTCGTGCAGACTGGATGCAGCGCGGCGGCACTGCGCTCGCGAGCGCGGTGCTGGTGCTGCTGTGTGCGAACGCCTCGCTCGTTGATCGGCGCGCAAACCTCGCAGGCCATCCATCGAGCCGCCAGCGTCGATCGTCGCTCGATGACGCCGCGTTCATGCACGGTGCGGATCGGCGGATGGAAGCGTTGCCCGTCAAGGACGGCGCCCGGGCAGACCGCGTCCGCAACCACCATCGACGGAACCTTCGCGTCGGTCGCCGACGTCGACCTCTACCGCATCGACGTCACGGATGCGGCCTCGTTCTAGGCCGAGACGAGCGCCAACGCCGGCTGCGCAGTGGCGTTCGCTTCCTTCGCTGCACTGGGTTTCGCACGCCGTTCCAGGTAAGGAAGAAGTCAGCTCGCGGTCAAGAAGGATCCCTGGACCACGCACCAGTGCTCGGAAATACACTGATATAGGTCGGACCTGGCCAGCGTGGGACTGCCGGTTCGAATCCTGTCGCGTGCTCCAACGAGTCTGAATGCCTCGTGTCATTGGCTCGGGGGCATTTTCGCGTTCGGGAGCGGCGTCGGGAGTCGTCTTCCCGACGCATCGGCGTCGGCCGACCCGGGAGAATGGGCGCACCATCCGTTAGCTTGCGGCCACGGAGGAATCGTGGAAGAGGCGAACGGTCCGATCGAGCAAGTCGACGTCATCAGCGCGAAGATCTATGGGGAGCACGGCTACCCACACGAGGCATGGCGACGGCTGCGCGCCGAGGCGCCCGTGTCGAAGCTCGCGCCGCCCGGCTACCGGCCCTTCTGGGCGATCACGAAGCACGCCGACATCATCGAAGTGTCGAAGCAGCCCGCGAAGTTCCAGAGCGCCGGGCGCTTCATCCTGTTCCCCGACGCGGTGGCTCCGCCCGGTCAGAGTCTCGAGGAAGCGCCGCCTTTGCGCATGCTCGTCAACATGGACCCGCCCGAGCACCGCGACTACCGCCGGCTCGTGTCGCACTGGTTCACGCCGCGCGCGGTCGCGAAGCTCGAAGCACGGCTCGAGGAGATCACCACCGAGATCTTCGACGATCTCGCCGGCGACGGCGGCTGGCGCGAGTTCGACTTCGTCTCTGAGCTCGCGGCGCTGCAGCCGCTGCGCATGATCACCGAGATGCTCGGCATCCCGCGCGAGCGCGAGCAGTGGGTGCTGAAGATCACCAACCAGAACTTCGGCCTCGAAGATCCGGACTACGCGCTCGAAGGCAACACGCGTGAGGAGCGGCTCGGCTTCCTCACCGAGGCCGCCGCGTACATCAACTCGCTGATGGAGCAGCGGCGCAAGAACCCGACGGGCGACGTCACGTCGGTGCTCGCGCATGCGACGCTCGACGGCAAACCCGTGCCCGCGTTCGAGCTCTTCTCGCTCTACTTCCTGGTCATGGTCGCGGGCCACGACACCACACGGAACGGCATCTCGGGCGGCCTGCTGGCGTTTCTCCAACATCCGGAGCAGTTCGCGAAGCTGCAGAAGAATCCGTCGCTCGTGCATCTCGCGGCAGACGAGATCGTGCGTTGGGCTACGCCTGTGAACCACTTCTCGCGCACCGCCACCGAGGACTACGTGCTGCGCGGCCAGAAGATCGAGGCCGGGGACTCGGTCGCGCTCTTCTATGCCTCCGCCAATCGTGACGAGGAGGTCTTCCCCGACGGAGAAGTGTTCCGCATCGACCGCGACCCGAACCCGCACCTCGGCTTCGGCGTCGGCGAGCACTTCTGCCTCGGCGCGCACCTCGCACGCATGGACCTGCGCGTCTTCTGGCGTCAGTTTGCCGAGCGCTGCGTCGCCATCGAGCCGGCCGGCGAGCACGAGTTCCTGCACGCGAGCTTCGTCGGGGGTCCAAAGCGCCTTCCGATCCGCGTGAAACTGCGCCCCGCCTGAGGCCGCCGCCGCGCTCGCGTTGCCAGCCCCGGCAGCGAGCCGATCCGGCTCGCTACCGGCGCGGCGCTGCTTCCCTCACTGGTTGACCTCGCGATCGATCTCCTCGGCGTTGTCTTCGTCTTCCGCCGCGTCCGCGCCACCCTCGGTCGCGAGTTCTGCGTCGCGCCTCTGCTGGGCGCCCACGGTCATGTCTTCGTTGCGCTCCATCGTCTGCAATTCGGACTCGGTATAGGTCTTCGCGCAGGCAATGAAGGCGAGTCCGAGCAGGCCCAC
>CAYGWM010000047.1:0-27130 GCA_964353555.1 uncultured Spirochaetales bacterium | reverse complement strand
CGGACTCGGTATAGGTCTTCGCGCAGGCAATGAAGGCGAGTCCGAGCAGGCCCACTGAAAACACCAACGCACAAAGCGACTTGTTCATCGATCCTCCCTGCCGAGCTGGGCCAGCGCTCGAACCTTCGGCTCGAGCGCTTCGGCCAGCACTCGCGCCGCGACCGCGTTGCCGCGCTCGTTCCAGTGGGTGTTGCGCAGCGCATAGGCGGACTCTTCCGCTTCCGCGGTCGTCAGCGCAGGCAAGAGGTCGATCACCGGGATTCCCTTCGGCTCGAAGTAGGCCCGTGTCTCCCGAGCCGTGCGCTCGAGATCGAGATCCGCTTCCGCGAGCTGCAGGCGCGCCAGCACGCGCGCGCGCAGCGGCGGGCTCACTTGAAACTCGCTCGGCAGCACCGCGATCGCGACCGGTGTAGGCCGCGCTCGCGCGACGATCTCGTCGACCACCCCGAGCGTCGCGCGCATCGAGCGCTCGAGCTTGGCGGTCCGCTCGCGGCGCAGCAACGGGACGAAGGCCTCGGCGATCCGGAGGTAGCCGTCCTCGCTGAAGGCGGGAGCCGAGGCGCCCGACGTGGGCGCGCCCGCCGGTTGCGCAGTCGCTGCGCGGAACTCGCGTTCGGCGGCGTAGAGGGCGAGTCGCGACGCGAAGCCGACCACGCGCCAGTTGCTCGCGTCGAGTACGGAGTCGCTGCCAGCCGGCTGGAAGTCGTTGCCGGTGTACAGGCAGATCAGGATCAGATCGGGGTGCAGCGCGAGGCCGTCGTCGAGCAGGATCTGCAGATACTCTTTCGGCTGCATGCTCATCAGACCGAGGTTTGCGACCTCGACCGGGCGGCCGAGCCGCTTCGACAGATCGCTCTCCAGCAGCGTCAGGAAATTGTGCTCGTAGCCAACCACGCCGAATGCGAAGCTGTCGCCGAGCGCGACGATGCGGAACGCGTCGCCCGGATCCGGGCTCCAGGCGGTGTCGTTGTAGGAGCGCGCGTTCACGCCGTTCGCGCCGTAGAAGGCGAGCACCCGCTGCCGCTCCTTCTCGATGCGCGACTGCGTACCAGCGCTCGGCGAAGCGAGCAGCGGATGGTTCGAGAACCGTGACGTCACCCTGAGTGTCGCCTCGCCGGCGAGCAGAACCAAGCAGAGGTTCCAGAGCGCCGCGTCGGCGACGCGCAGCACGCGACTGCGCGCGTAGCACGCGGTGACCGCGCGTCGCGCGCGCGGCCACAGCAACGCGACGATGCATGCCGCGAGTCCGACCGCGATGGCGGTTCCGGCATGCCCGCGCCGCCCCGAGCCCAGAGCAACACCAATCGGAGGCAGTATGCATACGTACAGCACCAGTCGAATCCACATTGCGCGACGACCATAGCACCCGGTCTTCGACTGTGGTGCGTGGAACTGGCACGTGGAACTCGGTCTCGACGACGCTGCGGCGGGCGCTCATGGAGACACCATTGGATGTCTGCCAGCGCCGCGCGCGAATCGACGACCGAAGGAACCGAGGGCGACATTGCGGCGCGCGGTGCCGGCGGCCCTTCGCGAGCGTTGGCAGAGGAGGGCGAGATGGACTCCGCGTCGAGCGCGCTGTTCGACGACCCGGGCGTCGCCCCGCGCGGATGGCTGGCGGCCCTTTCCGATGAGCTCGGCAGCCGCCCGACGGCGGACAAGCTCTTCGGGTTGTCGCCCCGTTGCGCGCGGCTCCACTCCGAGGGATCGTCGCGTCACGCCATGACCAGCCCGATCCCGACCCAGATCGTTCCCAGCCCGCGCCTTTCGGAGCGCACGCCACGGCAAATCGAACGCGCGTTTCGCGCTCTGCTCGACGGGGGCGTCGCGCTCCGTCCCACCGGCAAGACGAAGAAACGTCCGTCTCGACTGCTGTCGCTCGGCTACGCGCCGACGCACGCGATCGAACTCTTCGACACCACCTACTACCTGACCGACGTCCGGCAGAACTTCTACGTGCGCTTCTTCGTCGCCTACATCGTCCAGCCGGATGCCCGCGGCATCGTGCGCGCCGCTCATCCGCGGCTCTTCTACAAGGACGCCGCGCTGAATTGGCGCTCGGCTTCGCACATCGGGCGACAGAACGGCGACTTCTGGATCGGCAAGGGCGACGTCGAGACGGTCGTGCAGGACGGCGAGGAGTACGAGTTCTCGCGCGAGTCGACTACCGATCTTCCGATCGAGCTGCAACCCGCGCTCGAGGCGCTGTGCCGGAAGGCAAAGACGATCCCGACCGACGACGTCGCGGCGGAGTTGATCCTGCGCACCGCGCCGGAGGGACGCATCGAGCCGTATCGCGATTTCACGGAGCCGCGTCGCCGCGCGCAGGCCGATCCGCGCAATCGGGTGCATGGCGGGCGCAGCGTCGCGTGGTTCGCGCGAAAGAACGATCCGACTTCGCTGCGCTTTGCGCGCGGCTACGAGCCCGATCTGGAGCGGGGGATCCTCGAAACGAGTGAGATCAGCAGCAGCCTCTACGGCGGCATGATCCGCTGCTTCCGAATCCTCTCGCGCAATCGGCGCATCCAGTACATGTTCATGGGCGCACCGCGACACGTCTGGATCATCCCGCCGCAAGCGCTGACGACGGAACTCTCGAGCTACGGCGTTCGAACCGTCGACGTGCGCGCCGACGACGATCTGTTCGTGCCCGGCTACGAGTACCACTTCGTCGATCCCAATCAGGATCCGCCCGCGCTCTACAGTCAGATCCCGGAAGGCTGGGCGGGCGCCGCGAGCGAACTCGACGACGCGCGGGCGGACGCGTCGCCGTGGCTCGACCGGATCCCGATCATCCAACAGTTCCGCAAGAAAGTGCTGCGCGCGCCCGCTCGCGGATCGTCGCGCGCGCGACTGAGGTAGATCGGTACCAGGAACGGTGGCTAGCGGATGACTCTGCGCTCCATCGCCCCGCCGCGCGCGGCACCCGGCAAGCCGCTCGATCGCTATTGGAGCATGAGTCCGGCCCGGTTGCTCGCCGCGCTTCACAGCAGCGCGACCGGCCTGGCAGCGGCCGAGGCCGGCGAGCGGCTGCAACGCTACGGGCCCAATTCCCTCGCAGCGCGCGAGCGCCACACCGCGCTGGCGCTGCTGCTCAACCAGTTCAGCAGCCCGCTCGTACTCATCCTGGTGGTTGCCGCCACGGTGTCGGCGTTCGTCGGCGAGTGGGTCGACGCTGGCATCGTCGTCGCGATCGTCGCCGGCAGCGCGGTCTTGGGATTCTGGCAGGAGTTCAGTGCCGGCAACGCGGTCGCCAGGTTGCGGTCGCAGGTCACGCTCAAGGCCAATGTGCTGCGCGACGGACGGTCGCAATCGCTGCCGGCCGAAGACATCGTGCCAGGCGACATCTTGCTCCTCTCCGCGGGCAGCCTGATCCCGGCCGATGCCGTGGTGCTGGAGGCGCGGGATTTCTTCGTCAACCAGGCCGTGCTCACCGGCGAGACCTTCCCGGTGGAGAAGACCGCTGCCACGGCGCCGGCAGATGCCAGTCTTTCGCAGCGCACCAACGCGGTCTTCATGGGCACCAACGTCGGCAGCGGCACCGCGCAGGTGCTGGTGGTGCAAACCGGCGCCGCCACCGTGTTCGGGCAGATCGCCGAGCGCCTGACGCTGCGCCCACCCGAGACCGAGTTCGAGAGCGGCATCCGTCGCTTCGGCTACCTGCTGACGCAGGTGATGACGGCGCTGGTGCTGGTGGTCTTCGCCGTCAACGTCTTCTCTTCCAAGCCGCCGGTGGACTCGCTGCTGTTCGCGATCGCACTGGCGGTGGGTCTCGCTCCCGAGCTGCTGCCCGCGATCATCAGCTTGAACCTCGCCAAGGGTGCGCAGCACATGGCCAGGCGCGGCGTCATCGTGCGCAGGCTGAACGCCATCGAGAACCTCGGCAGCATGGACGTGCTCTGTACCGACAAGACCGGCACGCTGACGGTCGGCGTCGTGCGGCTCGATGGCGCCTTCGACGCGGACGGCCAGGCTTCGCCCGAGGTGCTGCGCGCTGCGTTCCTGAATGCGAGCCTCCAGTCGGGTCTGCCGAATCCGCTCGACGACGCAATCGTCGGGCAGGGAGCCGAGCAGAGTCTCGCGGTCGAGCCCGAGCGCAAGGTCGACGAGGTCCCCTACGACTTCGTGCGCAAGCGTCTGAGTGTCGTCGTGGCCGGGTCCGATGGGGGGCAGCGACTGATCACCAAGGGCGCGCTGGATGGCGTCCTCGCCGTGTGCACCGCGGTGCAGTCGGGGCCATCGGCAGAGCCACTGACCGACGCCACACGCAAGCAGCTGCAGCTGCGCTACGCCGAGTGGAGTCGGCAGGGCTTCCGCGTGCTGGGCGTGGCCACGCGCGACGTGCCGCCGCAGCCGCGCTATGCGCGCACGGACGAGAAGGACCTCGTCTTCCTCGGCTTCCTGCTCTTCCTCGACCCACCCAAGCCGGGCGCCGCCGAGGCCATCGCGGACCTCGCGCGGCTGGGCGTGCAGCTGAAGATCATCACCGGCGACAACCACCTGGTTGCCAGCCACATCGCCGAGTTGGTGGCGTTGCCGGTGGGCGGGTTGCTCACTGGAACGCAGATCAACGAACTCCGCGATGAGGCGCTCTGGCATGCCGCCGAGCGCACCACGCTTTTCGCGGAGGTCGACCCCAACCAGAAGGAGCGCATCATCCTGGCGCTGCGCAAGATGGGGCACGTCGTCGGCTACCTGGGTGACGGCATCAACGATGCGCCCGCCTTGCACGCGGCCGACGTGGGCATCTCGGTCGACTCCGCGGTGGACGTGGCCAAGGAGGCGGCCGACTTCGTGCTGCTGAAATCGGGGCTCGACGTGCTGCGCGAGGGCATCGAAGAAGGGCGCGTGACCTTCGCCAACACGCTCAAATACGTCTTCACCACCACCAGCGCCAACTTCGGCAACATGTTCAGCATGGCGGGGGCATCGCTGTTCCTGCCGTTCCTGCCGCTGCTGGCGAAGCAGATCCTGCTGAACAACTTCCTGTCCGACATTCCCGGCATGGCCATCGCCGGCGACAGCGTGGACCACGAGCTGGTCGAGAAGCCACGGCGCTGGGACATCCGCTTCATCCGCAACTTCATGATCGTCTTCGGGCTGGTGAGTTCCGTCTTCGACTACCTCACCTTCGGCGTGCTGATCCTGGTGATCCGCGCGACGCCCGAGGTGTTTCGCACGGCATGGTTCATCGAGTCGCTGCTGACGGAGTTGGTCATCGCGCTCGTCGTGCGCACGCGCCGGCCGTTCTTCCGCAGCCGGCCCGGCCGCTGGCTGTTGCTCTCGACGCTCGCCGTGACGCTGATCACGTTCGCGCTGCCCTACCTGCCTCTCAGCAGCTACCTGGGCTTCGTGCCGCTCCCGCCTTCGCTGTTGGCCATCTTGGTGGCGATCACCGCCGGCTACGTGGTGGCTTCGGAATTCGCGAAGAAACAGTTCTACAAACGCTTCGGGTAGCGCGCGCGGTTCATCGCGCATGATCCACGTAGATCGGCGACGACCACGCGCGCTCCTGCGCGGGCGCGAGGCAGTCGTCGCCTGGCGTTCCGCGCCAGCCGGCGTAACAAGGCTCGACGCGAACCGCGTTGCCATTCGCGTCGAACCGGGTCCGCAGATTCGCCGCGTTGATGGCGGGTGTCGGTTGCTGCAGCGCGCGCACGTAGTAGACGGCGTCGCGCGCTGCGGTCACGAACTCGGGGTCCTCGAAACCGATCGCGCAGCCCGCTGGGTCGGGCGCGCACGCGAAACGCCGCCACGGGTCTTCGATCGAGCGGCCGACCGGCTCGCCGGGCGTTTGCTGCGGACGCACGCGCACGACCTCGATCTCGGCGATCGGGATCCGCTCTTCGGACGGAAAGAAGCATTCGCCGCGGCACAGTCGATCGAGCCGCGCGGGCGATAGCGCGCGCTCGCTCTCCGCGGGACAGCCGGGCCGCTGCACGAACGAGCCGACCGCGCGCACCGTGAAGCGCGGCACCTCGCGCATCGCGGCCGCGCTGCCCATCGGCGCGAGACCCTCCGGTGCGTTCGCGAGATCGAACCACAGCAAGATGCGCGGGCCGCTGGTGCCGTAGACCTCGCGGCGCTGCAGCGCATCCCAGATCGCCTCGCGACTGCGCCCGCGCGCGTGGACCGCGACGAGGCCGCCCGGGTAGAAGAAACTCGCGCCGCGTTCGACGTCGAGCAATTCGCCGAAGTTGCGCTGGACCGCGGGCGGTGCTGGCTGGGCGCGCTGCGGGTCGATCGCCGTCGTCCCGGCAACGCGTTTCGCGAGCGCTTCGATGGAAGACGATGCGAAGCCGCGCGCGTCCGTGTTGGCCGCGCGATCCAGCTGCTTGTAGCCGGTGCCGGCGCGCGCCGAGTGGTCGTCGGACGACGCGACGAAGCCGAAGCGGAAGCGTTCGGGTTCGCCGTCGCGAGGCGTAAAGTTGCGCAGCGCGAGGCTGTACTGCGCGGACTGTCTGGCGCGCTCCCGCTCCGCGGGCTTGAAGCAGTCGCGACACTGATCGCAGTCGAGCCACTCCTCGGGCTTTGCGTCCGGTAGCACGCGCTCGGGATCCGTGCCGGCTTCGAGCGCAAGCCGGCGCGCTGCTACGACCCGCGACTCGCATTCGGCGGCGGGCAGATCGCCGCAGCGGGCGCGCACCAGTTCGCCGGCCTGCCAGCAGCAGGGTAGGAATCCGGGCGTCGGTGCGGCACATACCGGCGCTCCGCTCGCATCGCTGCGCGACGCCGCGGCGTCTCGGTATTCCTCGCTGTTGCCGTGTCCAGAGAAGACCTCGAGCAGGCGTTCGAGCCGCGGATCGTGATTGCCATTGGCGAGTGACGCGTCGAGCCGTGCGGCGGGCGATGCGTGCGCGCCCCAGGCGAGTCCATGCGGGATCACCAGCGCAGGGAATCCCCATTGGTACAGCTTCGCGAACAGCGCAGCGGGCGTCGCCGCGTTCTCGCGACAGCGTGCCGGCAGCGCGCGCACGTCGGTGTCGGGATCGCAGTCGGGCAGCTTGCCGATCTGCGCGATCAACCACGGCAGCTCCGCGTAGGCGCCGAGGCCGAGCGGTCGCAGCTTCGCGACCGCTTCGAGCGCGGCGCTGCCGCGCGCGCGCGCAGCGGTACCCTGCGGCAGCGCAGTGATCGGCCGCAGCGGCACGTCGTCGTCGCGCTGGCCGAGCAGGATCACGTTGCGGTGTCCAAAGTGGGTCTGCGGCGTCGCGCCCTGTTGCGTCCACTCCCAGCCGACGAACGCGACGAGATCGGGATCGGCTGGATCGCCCGCGTGCGCATTGCAGGCGCGCACGCTCGCGATGCTTTCGCGCCAGCGTTCCGGAGTGAGCGCTTCGGCGTGGTCGTTCAGCGAGAAGAAGTCGAGCTGCGAGCAGTGGCGGGCGAAGTCGCACGCATCGGCCGGCGGGTGGGCGCCCGTGCCGCCGAAGACCGGCAGCGAGTACAGGAACGCGTCGATCGAGTAGGTGGTGTGGACGTGCAGATCGCCGAACAGGATCGACGAGGCCGCTTCGCCCGTTGGCGGTCGCGCTGTGCGTGCGGCGCCTTCGATCGCGCCAGGGCCGCGCTCGGGCGCGGGCGCGAACGCGACGATCGCCAGCATCAGCGCCAGCCCGCCGAGCAACCCGATCGCGATCGCCCGCTTCACGACGCCAGGTTATGCGCGTCCCACCGGGGCCGCACTAGCGCTGCTGCGGCGGCGCTTCGGGCGCAGCCGCGCGGGGCTCGAGCGCCGTCGCGCGCAGCGTTGCCACTGCCAGCGGCCTTCCGACGAGCCGTAGTAGCGTCGCCTCGCCCAGCGCGAGATCGGGCTCCGCACGCAGCGCGACGAGCGCCTCCGGCTGCGCGATGACGATGCCCGTTCCGTTCGCCTGGGCGAAGCGCCGCGCGTCTTCGCTGGTCGTGCCGAGCGCGAGTGGTTGCCGCGTCGTCAGCAGCAGCGCGTTGTGCGTGTCTCCGTGGAGCTGCCACAGCAGCGTGGGCGTTCCACCGGCGACGTCGGCCAGCGCGATGCGCGCCGCGGGCACATCGTCGTTTGCGAGGAACTTCGCGCTGTGCAGCAGATCGAAGCCGGCCTCGACGACCAGGATCAAGACGATGGCGCGCGCGAGCACGGCGATCGGATCGGCTCCCTCGCGCATCCGCCGCAACCCGCCGACGCCCCCGATCGCCGCGAGCGCACCGCCGAGTGCGAGTGCGAGCCAGAGATTGCGCGCGTCGGGAACCCACAGCGGAACGAGCGGCGCGGCGACCCCTGCGAGCGCGCCGAGCGCGAGCACCGAGATCAGCGCGCCATCTCGCAGTCTGCGCGCGCGTAGCGAGAGCGCGGCGGCCGCGCCGGTCGCGGGCGTGATGAAAAGTGCGATGCACAACAGCAGCGCAGCGGGGAACGCGGGCAGCAGATAGCGCGAATGTTTGGCGCTGGTGACGTGCAGCAGCACGAAGACGACGCCAAACCATGTCACCGGGAAGCGCAGCGCGGCACCAGCTTCGCCGCGCAGCAGTCGTCGCAGCGCCAGCGCGAGTGCGGGCAGCAGCAGCGCCCACGGCGCCAGCCGCAGCGGCAGCTTCACGATGTAGTGCAGCGGCCCGGCGAAGCGCGAGACCAGGTCACGCTCGGCGAGCCGCTCGCTCCAGGCGGCGAAGCCGCCAGCGTCGATCATCGCGAGCGGCCACAGCGCGACGAGCCCACAGTAGAGCGTCGCCGCGACGAGCACGTCGCGAGAGGCCAGCTCACGCAGCCGTCGCGTCCACGCTGCGGTTGCGATCGCAGTCGTCACGAAGAAGATCAGCGCGAGCGGTCCCTTGGTGAGCGTCGCCGCCGCGAGCAGCAGCGCAGCGCCGAGCCAATTGCAACGTCGCGCGCGCGGGCGCTGTTGCGAGCCCAATGCTGCGTGCAGGAAATCAAAGGCGCCGAGCAGGAACGCGGTGAAGAGCGGATCGATGCGCTTGTCGCGCAGCAGCGTGAACGGAAGCAGCGCGGAGACGTAGAGGCCCGCTGCGAGCCAGCCCGCGTCGGCGCGCCCGAAAATACGCGCGCCCAGCCGTTGCAGGAACAGCACCGACAGCAGCAGCGCGACGATGTTCGGCGCTTGCTGCGTGAAGCTGGCGGTGGAGTTCGCGAGTGTCATCGCGGCTGCAATCAGCCACATCGCGAGCGGCGGCTTGTCGACGTAGAGGCGGCCATCGAGATGCGGTGCGATCCAGTCGCCACTGCGCACCATCTCGAATGCGATCGTCGCGTAGCGCGTGTAGCCGTGATCGAGCGGCTCGGTCCCGAAGCACAGCAAGAGCGCCGCGACCGCGAAGCCCAGCGACACGACGAACCACGCGCCCGTCGCGAGATCGCGACGGGGTCTCGAGCCGAGATTTGCGAATGCAGAGTGCCCCACTACGCCCATTCAACCGCAATCACCGGCCCAGGCGCCACGAAGAGCCGGGCGATTCACCCACGCGCGCAACTCTGTCGGCGGATTGCGCGTGCTGTGCGCGATGCCGATGACGAGCCCGGCTCGCGGCCGGAGCCGGGCCGCGCCGGACGGGGGGATCGGACTGGCTCGCCGCATCTGGCTGCTCGTCGCACTCGTCGTAGTGTTCGCCACGGGCCCGGGTGTCGCGGCGCTCGCTCGATTCCGACGGCTCCGTCGAGAGCGCAAAGATCCGCGTGATCTCAGCGGCTCGGCGACGCTTCCATCTCGTCGATCACGCGAACGCGGATCCGTTCGCGCGCGTCGAAGCGCTGCGCGCGCACGGCCTCGATCGCCGCTTCGCGGGCCTTCGGGTCGAGATCCGGATTTGCGACGATCGCATCGCGTTCCGCACGGTAGGTGGCGAGGCGCTCATTCCACGCGGCGCGGCCGCGGTCCCGTTCTTCCAGCCGCGCAGTCGCTTCGGTGCCCACGATGCCTTCGCGCAGCGCGCGCACTTCGGTGGCGCTGCCGCCGCGCGCGCGCAGCTGCTGTTCGGCCTGAAACAGCCGCAGTGGCGCCGCGCTCGCGCCGCGGGCGCGGCGCATCGAGTCGGGTAGCTGCTGCTCCAGCGCTTCGAGCCTTGCGGTCTTCTCGGTCTCCGAAAGCGAGGCGTCGGACTCGACGCGCTGCTCCTCGATCGCCAGCTGCTGGGCCCGCTCCTCATCGCTGAAGAGTGTCATCGCGAGCTCCGGACCGAAATGCTCGGTGCGCAGTTCGCGGAGCCACTGCAAGCGCCGTCCGAGGTCGGCGCTCTCGGCGAGTCGCTCGTCGTTGGCCGTTTGCGCAGCGTCGGTGCGATAGCGGAGATAGCTGTCGAGGAACGCGTTGGCCTCGCGCGCCGCGTCGGGCGAGAGGCGCTGCGTGATTTCGGCGCCGATGCGCGCGCGCAGCTGCGCGGCCGGTTCCTCGCCGGTGGCAGACAGCAAGTAGTCGAAGAGCGCGAGCGCCCGCGGCGTCGGCACGAAGTGACCGTTCGCGTCGGCGAACAACGCGCCATCGAGCTCGGAGTCGCGCAACGATGCAGCAGGCGGCGCGCGCCCGGGCGCAGCCTCGGCTGCACCGGGTACGGCAGCCAAAGAGGGATCGACCGGTGAAAGCTCCGTGATCGTGCTGGGCGTGCCGAGTCGGGGATCGCGCTGGGCGAGCCACCAGACGACGCCGACCCCGAGCGCGAGCGCGATGAGCAAGAAGAACTGGCGGCTCCGCATCGCGCGCAGCCTATCACGCGCCGTCGCGTGCAACCGGCGTATCATGGGCCCCCGACCCAGGAGAAGCGCGATGCACGCCCCGAGCCTCGACACCCTCGACTTCATCTCGAACGACACCTATGCGAAACATGGCTACCCGCACGAAGCCTGGGCCCGGCTGCGGCGCGAAGCGCCGGTCTACTGGAACACGCAGCACGTCGACAATCCGTTCTGGGCGGTCACGAAGCACGCGGACATCGTGTCGATCTCGAAGCAGCCGGAACTCTTCCACAATGGGCCACGACTCGCGGTGCTCCCGGAGTTCAAGGCGCCGGCACAGGAAGAGCGCACGCTGCGACACCTGCTGAACATGGATCCGCCGGATCACGCGCTCTACCGCAAGCTCGCGAGCCATCGCTTCACGCCGCGCGGGCTCGGACGCATGCAACGCGATATCGAGGCGATCACGCGTGAGCTTCTCGACGCGATGGCCGGGGACGGCAGCGAGCAGCGCGGCGACCTGGTCGAGAAGCTCTCCGCTCCGCTGCCGCTGAACGTGCTCGCCGAACTGCTCGGCGTGCCGCGCAGCATGTGGCCGGCGATGTTCCAGTGGACCAACGAGATCGCGGGCGCGGCGGATCCTGAGTACCAGCGCGAAGGGGAGGGGCCGATGGAGACCGCGCAACGCGCCCGCCTCCAGCTCTTCGGCTACTTCGGCGAGCTGGCGACCGAACGGCGCAAGAACCCGCAGTCCGACATCGTCAGCGTGATCGCCAGCGCGAGCCTCCGCGGCGCGCCGGTCCCCACGATGGAACTGCTCTCGTACTTCTTCCTGCTCGTGGTCGCCGGCAACGAGACCACGCGCAACGCGATGACCGGCGGTGTGCTCGCGCTGATCGAGAACCCGGGCGAGTGGCGCAAGTTGAAGGCGAATCCGGAACTCGTGGAATGCGCGGTCGAGGAGATCGTGCGCTGGACTACGCCGGTGATCCAGTTCTGCCGCACGCCGATTCGCGACGCCGAGGTGCGCGGCACGAAGATTCGCGCCGGCGAAAACCTGTGCCTGTTCTACCCGTCCGCGAACCGTGACGAGGAAGTCTTCGACGAGCCGTTCGCGTTCCGCGTGGATCGCACGCCGAACCGCCACATCGCGTTCGGCATCGGTGAGCACTTCTGCCTCGGCGCGAACCTCGCGCGCCTCGAACTGCGCGTCGTGCTTCGCCACCTCGTCGCACGTGTCGACGAGATCGCGCTGGCCGGCCCAGTCGAGCGGCTGCGCTCGAGCTTCCTCGGCGGCATCAAGCGCATGCCGGTCCGCTACCGAATCAAGCCGGGCGCGCGCCAACTCGCGGGCTAACTCGCGGGCTAACTCGGGATCGACTCGCCGCGCAGCAGGTCGTCGAGACTCTCGCGCGCGCGCACCAGGTGCGCCTTGCCGTCCTGCACGAGCACTTCGGCCGGGCGCGGCTTCGCGTTGTAGTTCGACGCCATCACGAAGCCGTAGGCGCCCGCGCAGCCGATCACCAGCAAGTCGCCGACGCGCGCTTCGGGTAGCCGCTCGCTGCGGACCTCGCCGCCTTCGCCCTGCGTGAAGATGTCTCCCGATTCGCAAAGCGGGCCGCCGACGACGACATCCACGAGCGGTCGTTCGGCGCGGCTGCCGTCGGCCGAGGCGATCGCCATCGGGTGGTACGCGCCGTACAGGATCGGACGCGCAAGTGCGTTGAAGCCGGCGTCGAGCAGGTAGAAGAGGTTGGCGCCCGCGCGCTTCACCGCGCGCAACTCCGTCAACAGCGATCCGGACTCCGCGACGAGGAAGCGGCCCGGCTCGATCTCGAGTCGCACCGGATGACCGAGATCCTGCGCGAGGCGGCGCCGCGCCGCGTCCCAGATCTCGAAGTAGGCATCGATGTCGATGTCGACGTCTTCGGCGCGATACGGCGTCGGCAGACCGCCGCCCGCCGAGATCGACGTGACGCTCGGTCCCACGCGTCGCGCGAAACCGCAGCACGCCTCCGCGACCAGCGCGAGGTGCTCCATGTCGGCGCCCGAACCGATGTGGACGTGGACGCCGCTGACACGCAGGCCGACGCGCGCGGCGCGCTCGACGCAGGCTTCGATCTCGTCGTGCCAGATGCCGTGCTTGCTGTGCTCGCCGCCGGTATTGGTCTTGCGGCTGTGACCATGGCCGAAGCCGGGATTCACGCGCAACGTGATCTCGCCGCCGGGCGCGCGTTCGCCGTATTGGTCGATCATCTCGGGCGAGCCACAGTTGACCGGGATGCCGTGCTCGATCACCAGCTCGAGCGCCTCGCGGTCGAAGACGTCGGCCGTGTAGACGATGGGAGGCGGCTCGCCCTGCGCGAGGTAGCCGGCGGCCAGCGCGCGCTGGATCTCGCCGGCCGAGACGGCGTCGACCAGTACCCCGTGGCGGCGCATCAGGTCGAGCACCGCCAGATTGGAGTTGGCCTTCTGCGCATAGCGCACCACGTCGAAGCGCCGCAGCCGCGCAATGCGCGCGGCGATCATCGCGGCGTCGTAGATGTAGGTGGGCGTCCCGAAATCGCGGGCGAGGTCGCGGACCGGAATGCCGGCGATCTCGTCGATCAGCTTCGGGTAGCCACGCATGCGCACAAGCTACCGCAGCAGTGCGGCGCGAGCCGCCTAGGAATCTACGTCGCGTCGCCGCGCAGCGTGCGGAGCGCCTCGGCGTAGAGTCCGGTCTCTAGCGCGGCGAGTGTCGGCGGGTGTTTGCCCGAAAGCTGCTGCGCGATCGCGATTGCGAGCGGCACTACGTCCGTCTCGGCAACGGCATGGTCGACGATGCCGCGCGCGAGCGCGAGCATCCCGCCGCCCGCGAATGCGTGCCCGTTGATCGCCGCGAGGGACTCCGGACGGAAGCGATTCTCTTCGGCGCGCATCTGCAGCACGTAGACCGCATCGTGACGGGTCAGCTCGATCACGACGCAAACCTCCGTTGGGGGTGGCTGGGCGGAAACGGGCCGTAGGTTACGCCGCAGCAGTCGTGTGGCTACTCTCGACGACCCGATGAACCGGGAGGGGAGGCGCGATGCCGTGGTGGGGTTGGATCGTGGTCGGCGCCGTGTTGCTCGCCGCCGAGCTCTTCATCATCCCGACGGACTTCTTCCTGGTGTTCCTGGGCGTCGCGGCGTTCGCGGTGGGACTGATTGGCTTCGTCGGCGTCGAGCTGCCCCAGTGGGCGCAATGGGCGACCTTCGCAACGCTCGCGGTGCTCTCGCTGGTCTTCTTCCGCGGTTGGCTGCGAGCGCGCTGGCCAAAGACGACGCGCGTCGATGACACGCTGGTCGGCGAGATCGCCACAGCGCGCGAGCCGCTCGGAGTTGGCGCGAGCGGCCGAATCGAGTTGCGCGGCGCCACCTGGTCGGCGCGCAACGCGGGTGATGTCGCGCTCGCACCCGGCGACCGCGCGCGCGTCGAGCGCGTCGAAGGCCTCACACTCCACGTCCGACGCGACGCATAGGAGCACAGATGGAATCCCTGGTCCCGGTCCTGTTCGTCGTCGTGCTCGCGATCATCGTGATCGCGCGCACCGCCACCGTCGTCCCGCAGCAGAGCGCCTTCGTCGTCGAGCGACTCGGCAAGTTCTCCAAGACGCTGCATGCCGGCTTCCACATCCTGGTGCCGTTCGTCGAGCGCATCGCCTACCGGCACTCGCTGAAGGAAGCGGCGATCGACATCCCGGAGCAGGTCTGTATCACGCGCGACAACGTGCAGGTGCACGTCGACGGCGTGCTCTATCTGAAAGTGATGAACGCCGAACTCGCATCGTACGGGATCTCCGACTACCACTTCGCGATCTCGCAGCTCGCGCAGACGACGCTGCGCTCGGAGGTCGGCAAGATCGATCTCGATCGCACCTTCGAGGAGCGCGGCCAGATCAATCACCAGGTCGTGACGGAACTCGACAAGGCGAGCGAGCCCTGGGGCGTGAAGGTGCTGCGCTACGAGATCAAGAACATCACGCCGCCGCAGGACGTGCTCTCCGCGATGGAGAAGCAGATGCGCGCCGAGCGCGAGAAGCGCGCGGTGATCCTCACCTCCGAGGGCGAACGCGACGCCAAAGTCAATCAGGCCGAAGGCGAGAAGCAGCAAGTCATCAAGCAGTCCGAGGCAAGTCAGCAGCAGCAGATCAACGTGGCGCAGGGGCAGGCCGCGGCGATCCTATCGGTCGCCACTGCGACAGCCGAGGGCCTGCGCCAGGTCGCCGAAGCGCTGCGCACCGAGGGCGGTCGCGACGCGATGCAACTGCGCATCGCCGAGCAGTGGGTCGAACAGTTCGGCCAGCTCGCAAAGGCCGGCAACACCTTCGTCGTCCCCGCCAACCTCTCCGACATCGGCTCCGTGATCGCGCTAGCAACAGGCATGCTCCGCCGCGACGAAAAGTAGAGGTGGTGCCGGGCGTCAAGTTATTGGTCTGTCAAGTTGTTCGAACAACTTGACGCCGCAACAACTTGACGCCCGGCACCGATTCAGCCCGGGATGACCATGCCCTGGACGAGGGCCTTCGTGAGGCCCTCCTCGATCGTGTCGCGCATCTGCTCGAGCTCGCCGGCGTCGAGCCAGACGCCGCGGCAGGTCGGGCAGCGGTCGAGGATCAGGTTCAGCACGATTTCCTTGCTCATCTCCGCGCCGTCGACGGGGCAGTTCCGTCGGCCCTCGCGCGTGGCAGCGAGCTTGCGCTCGATCAGATCCTTGCATGCGTCGCAAGTGGGGACGCCTTCGTAGGACCCCTTCGTTCGCTTCTTGCCGCAGCGCGTGCACATCACTCCGAACAGGGACATTGCTTCGCTCCTCGTGGCAATGCAGATCGTGTAGCATGGTCGCCTAGAGGGAACCTGATCGATGAGCCTGCGATCGACTGGGATGCAGACATAGTGAGCCCGCAGCGCTGGATCGGTGCTCGGCGACAGGTCGCGCTCGCGATCTTCGGCGCGCTCCTCTCGACGTCCCCCGCCCGGGCCGCTTTCGTGATTGCCGTGACCCAGATTTGCGAGGACTCGGTCCTCGTTGGCCCCTGCGAGACCGGCACCCCCGTCCGCGTACCGGGAACCAAAGCCAGCGTCGAGCGCCTCTGGTCGTCAGCGGGCTACTCGTTCTCGGCCCAGACAGACATGACGGCGAACTACGGAGATCTCTACGGCTCCGCGCGCGTAGGCGGATTCGACAACCCCGTGGTGGGCGGCACCAAATTCTTCGATTACGTCCTCCAACGCGTCGCGCGTTCGTTCGGTTACTTCGACGACGTTCTCACCGCAGGCACAGGCGGCGAACCTGGTTTCTTTCGCATCCCTCTGCACGTTTCGGGTGCGGCCTCGATCGGTTGGCAGAATGGTTTCGGCAGCGTGTCCCTTTCCTTCGATTGCGTGTCGAGCGTGCCGGGGTCCCCGTTCGCGATTGGACACTGCCCGAACGTGCTGCTCAGCTTCAGCGGCGACGAGTACTTCGACACCGTCGTGAATCTCGACGTCCCGATCGTGCTCGGTGCGCCGTTCGATTTCCAGGTCTCAGCCGGCATCACGGCCACGAGCGGACATGGCTACGACGACCTGATTCCGTTCGAGGGGCACGCGGGGGGCAACTTCGCCGCCCGGCTCCCGCTCTCGGGCGCGTCGGTCCTCGACGCAAGCGGCACGCTGATCCCGAACGCACCGATCTCGGTGTCGGAGTCGGGCACCGTGTATGCGCCGGAGGCGATCTCGGTCGCGAGCGGCGCGGCCGCCCTCGGCGCGATTGGCGCGCTGGCGCTGCGCGCGCGGCGGACGCAGCTGCTCGGGTCGGGCTACGACCGGTAGCGGCGAGCCACCTCTTCGCGCATCCGCTCGGCCAGCGCGGGGTTGCGGCCGACCACGCCGAGGAAGCGCTCGCGCGAGATCGCCCAGGTGAGCATGTGCGTGACGGCGGTGACGGTGGCGCTGCGCGGCCGGTCCTCGAGCGGCCCGCGCTCGCCGACCACGTCGCCCTGGCCGACCCTGCGCGCCTCGCGCCCGTCGATCGTGACGCGCGCCTCGCCCTCGGCGATCGCGTAACACTCGTTCGACGCGGCGCCTTCGAGACAGAGCACGTCGCCGGGCTCGAAGCTCAGCGGATACGCGGTCGCCGCGAGCTCGTCGAGCTCGGCCGCGCCGCACAGACGCAGCACCGCGGTGCGCGCGAGCAGCGCCGCGGTCTCCTTGCGATCGGTGCGCACGGCTTCGCCGCGCTCGGCGCGCGCGCGCAGCGCCTCGCGCCACGGCCCGTCGTCGGAGGGACGCAGGCCGAGCACCGCGGCGTCGAGGTCGAGCGGCGCGGGTACGGGCCGCGCTGCCACTGCGGCTGCGGGCCGTTGTACCGACACGCGCGCCGCGGGAGCCGCTTGCGCGCGACACACGAGATCGAGCGACTCGAGCCCGCGCAGTGTGAGCCGGTCCATGAAGCGCGGCTCCGCAGCGAGCTCGATCGTGCCGAAGCGCGCCAGCAGCGCGCGGAACACCACGTCCACCTCGAGGCGCGCGAGCGACGCACCGAGGCAGAAGTGCGCGCCGCCGCCGAGGCTCAGCGGATCGACGTCCTCGCGTGCGAGGTCGAAGCGGTCGGGATCGGGATTGCGCGCGGGATCGCGGTTGCCGGCGCCGAGCAAGACAAGGACTGGCTCGCCGGCCGGGATCGCGACGCCGCACACCGCGACCGGTGCGGTCGTCACGCGCGCGGCCATCTGCACGGTGCCGTCGTAGCGCAGCAGCTCGTCGGGGAGATTCGCGAACAGCGCGGGATCGGCGCGCAGTGCGGCGAACTGATCGGGATGACGCAGCAACGCGAGAATGCCGTTGCCGATCAGGTTCGTCGTGGTCTCGAAGCCGGCGGCAAAGAGCAGCGTCGTCATCGTCACGAGCTCGTCGTCGTCGAGGCGGTCGCCGTCGTCGGCCTGCGTGAGCAGCGAGAGCAGATCGTCGGCGGGCTGGCGTCGCTTTGCCGCGATCAGATCGAGGAAGTAGGCGCGGATCGCGAGTTGCGCTGTGTCGGCGGCCGCGATCATCTCGGCGCCCGGCTGCTGCTCGAGCGTGCCGACGAGGTCGCGCACCAGCTTGCGGAACTGCAGACGGTCGGCGGCGGGAATGCCGAGCATCTCGCCGATCACCGTAACCGGTAGCGGGAACGCGACGGCTTCGAGCAGGTCGCCGCCGCCGTCCTTCTCGTAGGCGTCGATCAGCGCCGCGAAGGTTCGCTCCATGGTGTCGCGCAGTGAATCGACACGGCGACGCGTGAAGCCCTTCACCACGAGCTTGCGCAGCCGCGTGTGCTCGGGGCCGTCGACGTTCAGCATCGAGTGCTCGCCGCGCGCCAGCGACGGGTGCGAGCGCCAGTCGGGCCCGAAGCGCGACTCGGTCAGGCGCGCGTAGTCCTTGCCGAAGCGCGGATCGCGCAGAGCGGCGCGCGCGTCGTCGAAGCGCGACAGCATCCACGAGCCGAACTCGTTGCGATGCGCGGGCGCCGCGGCACGAAGCTCGTGATAGAGCGGGTACGGATTGCGGCGACCCTCAGGGTCCAAGAAGAGTTCGCGAACGATCTCGTCTGCAGGGCGCGTCGTCATGAATTCTCCTGCGCTTTGCGCCCGTTGCGCGAGCGTCGCGCAGCGGGCGCGCTCTGAGTGTGAGCCAGCTCACACCGCGCTTCACGGTGCCCGCTTCACGGTGCCGGGCGTCAGGTTATTTCTTTGTCAGGTTGTTTGAATAACCTGACAACCCAATAACCTGACGCCCGGCACCGGTTTGGTGCTTCACGCCCACGGCGCCGAGCCCGGATCCTTCAGCAGCCGCCGCGCGACGACCATGCGGTGCACCTCGTCCGGACCGTCATAGATGCGTGCGTAGCGCGCTTCTCGATACATGCGCTCGAGCGGCGTGTCGCTGGTGACGCCGAGCGCGCCGTGTACCTGGATCGCGCGGTCGATCACATTGTGCAGCATCTTCGCGCCCCAGAACTTGACCAGCGAGATCTCGACGCGCGCCTCGGTGCCCGCGTCCATCGCCATCGCGGCATCGAGTGTCATCAAGCGCGCGGCCTGGATCTCCGCGGCCGACTCGGCGACGAAGCGCTGGATCTCGCCCTTCTCGGACAGCAGCGAACCATGTGCCCAGCGCTTGTTGGCGCGCTGGCACATCAGCTCGAACGCGCGCTGCGCCTGGCCGAGCCAGCGCATGCAGTGGAAGATGCGTCCCGGGCCGAGCCGCTTCTGCGCGATCACGAAGCCCTGGCCGCGCTTGCCGAGCAGGTTCTGCTTCGGCACGCGCACGTGGGTCAGGCGAATCTCGCAGTGACCGCCGCCGGTGTGGCCCATCGTCGGCACCACGCGCACGATCTCGTAGCCGGGCGTGTCGGTGGGTACGAGGATCGACGAGAAGCGCGACCAGCGATCGATCGCGTCCGGCTCGGTTTGGCAAAACACCGTCGTGAACGCCGCGCGATTGGCGCCGCTGGTGAACCACTTGTGCGCGTCGATCACCCACTCGTCGCCTTCGAGCCGCGCCTGCGACTGCATCAGCGTCGGATCCGAGCCGGCGACATCGGGCTCGGTGAGTCCGACGGACGGATAGATCTCGCCCGCGACCAGCGGCTCGAGCCAGCGTTTCTTCTGCTCGGTCGTGCCGTACAGGTGCAGCATGATCGAGTCCTGCATCGACAGCGAACCGACCGCAGCCTGTCCCCAATGCGAACGCCCGATGATCTCGTTCAGGAACACGAAAGACATGAACGGGATGCCCTGGCCACCGATCTCGACCGGATGACCGAGTGCCCAGAGTCCCTGTTCCTTCGCGCGTGCCTTCAGGCGCGCCATCATGCCGTCGCGACGCGCGGTGGGCTCGTGCTCTTCCGCTTCGAGGTCGGGCTCGGCCGGGAACACCTCGCCGTCGATGAACTTGCGCACGCGCTCGCGCAGCACGCGGACTTCGTCGCTCATGCCATAGCTGCCCACGGTGATCTCCTTCGCGCCGGTTCGCGCGACGGTATCCCGGCGGGGCCGGTCGTGCCGGCCCTGCGAGCCCGCGCGGGCCGGGCTGGTAAGGTCTCGCGCAGCATGATCGATCTCTACGACGAGTTGCATCGCGTCGTTCGCGCTCTGGACGAGGCAGCGGTGGGATACGCACTGGTGGGCGGCTTTGCCGTATCGATGCTCGCTCGCGCGCGCGCGACGGACGACATCGACCTGTTGATTGCGGCCACGGATCTCGACGACGCGAAGACCGCCCTGGAAACGATCGGCTACGAGGCGCGCCTGGCGCCGTTCCCGGTGGCGCGCGGACGCTTTCGCATCCAGCGCTTCCTGCGCACCGAGGGTGAGGATGTCGTGTTGGTGGATGCGCTGCTCGCCGGCGAGGCCACCGAGATTGCCATGTTGGGCCGCCGCCTCGCGCTCGATTCCGAAGGCGGCCGACTCTGCGTCGTGACGCGAGCGGATCTTCGCGCTCTCAAGCGGCTGCGCGGGAATCCGCAGGACCTAGCGGACCTCGCCGCGCTCGACGATGCGGCGGGCGAAGAGCCGTGACGTCGATGCCGTCTCCGCAGCAAGTCGAGCGGACGCTTCGGCGCGTAGCGCAACTCCGAACACTGTTCCGGCGGCTGCCGCATCTGCCATCGGCGCGCGAAGCGCGCCGCGTCGCGGACTTCGAAGCGTTCCTCGCCGGCTTGCGCGAAGAATGCTCCCACGAAGTGCTGGATGCGGGAGTCCGCGCGGCGTTTCGGCGCGGCGACGCGCGGGCGATCTTGGTCGCCGCTGAACGTTTTGGCGCGCTTCGGGAAGACCCGACCCTGCACCCGTACTACTACTGGGCGCAGGCCGTCTCGCGCGACTCAGCCGCCGCCTTGCTTCCGCCCGAGCTGCCACGCGAGTAGCCGGTAGCCGACCAGCAGCGCGAAGAACAGCGCGACCAGCTGCGCGGCACGCCACGTCGCGTGGTCGACCGCGGCTTCGAGCTGGGTGCCGCCCGTCAGCGAGTTGATCTCGGTGGCAAGCGCGCGCAGCTCGTTGGCGGACGTGCCGATTTGTGTGGCAGTGCTCTGCCACTCGCGCACGTCGAAGGGACGCGACGGGGGCGCATTCGGATCGCGCGCGAACAGCTTGCCCCATGTGTCGCCGGCGACCTTCAAGTTGTCGCTCACCTGGCCGAGCGGAACGAGGATCTCGCGCGCGGTGAGCAGTGCCTTGTTCGCTTCCTGTAGCGCGCCCTGCGAATCCGCCAGCGACTTCTGCACGTCGGCGGGCAGCCGCTCGATCGCGAGCGAAGCGCGTTCGGCGCTCGCCGCCATCGCGTCGATCGCCGCCACGCTCTGGACCACGGTGTCGCGATCTTCGACGTCGTAGAGCAGCAGTTCCATCTGGGTGCGAAGCTGCTCGGGGAGCTGCGCGAGGATCAGCGCGAACTGGCGCGCGGTGACGTTGAAGTCGCGGATCGCTGCGGCGCCGCTGTCGACGCCTCTGAGCGCGGTCAAGGGCGCGAGCGGCAGACTCAGCACTCCCATCAGCGACTCGCTGGTCTGAATTCTCGCGCGCACGCTCTGCATGCGTTGGACCGAAAAGTCGCGGCCGACGATGGGATTCTTTGCGACGAGCGACTCGACCTCGGCCGTTACCTTCGCCTGTCGCTCGGGGGTGAGGAAGCGCGAGCCGATCTCGACGATGTCAGCCTGGAGCTGCACCGCCGCGTCGATCGCGATCGACTGCTGCGCACCGAACAGAGCGCGACCCTCGCCTTCGCTCAGGTAGAGCCTCTGCGCGATCGAGATCCCCAGCAGCCGCAGGTAGCCTTCCTGTCCCGAGTCCGTGAACGCCGCTTCTTGCACCGGCGGGATCATCTTCATCCGCCAGATCAACGTGCGGCGGCGGACGTTGCGCTGGTTGGTGGCGATGGCGATGTCTTCGGCTGCGTCGTTTACGACGGCAGCGAAGCGAGAGGCGAAGCCGGAGAGTTCGTTGCGGAGTTCGTCCTCGGTCATCGAGGAGCCGGAGATGCGAGCGAGGTCCGTGAAGGGGAGCCGGAACGAGCCGCAGGCGAGCGTGGTGGTTACGGCGAGGAGCCCGAGCGAGGCGGAGAGCCAGAGGTTGCGCATGCGTTCCGATCTATCTCTTCCGTCGCCGAGCGAGTCTCGCGAGCGCGATTGCTGCCGACAACGATTGCAATGCTGCGCTCGCCTCGGGGACGCGCGTGATGTCGGTATAGATCAGCCACGGAACCGGATCGGTCGTACAAGCCGTGCTCGGAGGAATCGGAGCGCAGACGTAGTCCGCTGTGACCGGCGTCGGGCCGAGTCCGAAGTTGACGCGGAAACGCAGGTTGATCGCATCCGCTACGGCCATTCCGGCCCGGACGACGCCAAAGACCGTGAAGAGACCGCAATCGAGCGCCGCATTCGAATTGGCGAGGTTGATGAACCATCCGCTCGTACCCGCGTTTTCCTCGGTGTCGCACTGGCTCGCCCCAGGAAGGGGAATGGCGACCGTCCCGCGCAAGTTCGACTGATTGAACTCACTCGCTACCGGCTCCTGAGTCTCCACCTCTGTAGTCGGGAGGCTCACGCCGTTGGCCTTGAAGCTGCCGCCCTGGTTCACGAAGCCCGAGACGGCGCGATGAATGAAGGAACCCTCGTAGGCCCCAGAGTCCACATAGCTCAAAAAGTTCGCCACGGAATTCGGCGCCACGCCCAGGCAGAGCGTGGAGATCTCGTTGCAGAGTTCGATCTCGATATCTCCGAGCGGGGTAACCATGCGAACCACGGGATTCTCGGCCCGAGCCGCGCTCGCGGCGAGCACTGCTGCGACGGTGATGGAGAGGAGGGAAATGGTTCGCAACACGGGGCCTCAGATCTTTCTGTCCCAACAGGACGCGCGAGCATAATCGCAGTCCGCGGCGCGCGCCGGGGGTACGCACGCGAAGTCGGCTGCTAGGTTCGACCGCCCATAGGAGAGCCGTCATGCGCACTGTCTACATCGTCGAAGCCGTCCGAACGCCGCTCGGAAAGCGTGGGGGCGGGCTCGCGAGCGTTCATGCCGCCGAACTGCTCGGCGCCGTGCAGCAGGCCGCCGTGCTGCGCGCGCATCTCGATCCCGCGGCGGTCGACCAGGTGATCGGCGGCTGCGTGTCCCAGGTGGGCGAGCAGTCCTTCAACATCGCGCGCACCGCGTGGCTCTCGGCGGGGCTGCCGCTCGAGGTCGCGTCCAGCACCGTCGATGCGCAGTGCGGGTCGAGCCAGCAGGCGTCGACGCTCGCAGCGGGGCTCGTCGGTTCGGGACTCGCCGACATCGTGCTCTCGTGCGGCGTCGAGAGCATGAGCCGGATTCCGCTGGGTGCGAACTTCGCGGACAAGAATCTCGGCCGGCCGGTGCCGAAGAGCTACTTCACGCACTACGCGTTCAAGAGTCAGTTCCAGGGCGCGGAGATGATCGCGGTCGAGTACGGCATCACGCGTGAGGACGTCGACCGCTTCGGCCTGCGCAGCCAGGAACTCGCGGCGCGCGCGTGGCAGGAAGGGCGCTTCGATCGCGAAGTGCTGCCGATCGACGCGCCCGTCCTCGACGCGGAGGGCAAGCCCACCGGCGAGACGGTCCGCGTTGCGCGCGACGAGGGCATTCGCGCCTCGACGCTCGAGAAGCTCGCGTCACTGAAAGCGGTGATGGAAGGCGGCATCCACACCGCGGCGACCTCCTCGCAAGTGACCGACGGCGCATCGGCCGTGCTACTCGCGTCCGAGGACGCGGTGAAGCGCCATGGCCTCACGCCGCGCGGACGCATCGTCGATGCGACGATCGTCGGCGTCGATCCCGTGACGATGCTGAAGGGTCCCATCCCGGTGACGCGCAAACTCCTCGCGCGCACGAAGCTCGCGATCGAGGACATCGACGTCTACGAGGTGAACGAAGCCTTTGCGTCGGTGGTGCTCGCGTGGCAGCGCGAGTGCAAGCCGGTCGCCGAGCGCGTGAACCCGAACGGCGGGGCGATCGCGCTCGGTCACCCGACCGGCTGCACCGGCGACCGGCTGATCACCAGCGCCCTCCACGAACTCGAACGCAGCAGCGGTCGCCGCGCCCTCATCGCCATGTGCTGCGGCGGCGGCCTCGGCACCGGCACGATCATCGAGCGCCTCTGAGGAGAAAGGGGACGGTCCTCGTCGAGGACTGGCTGTGGAGTAAAGGGACACACCTCCGCGAGGCCTGTCCCTCGAGTCCACGGTCCGTCCACATCGAGGACCGTCCCCTTTCTCCCTTTCTCCATTTCTCCTCGGCTAGAGGTCGAGCCAGCCGGCGCCGATGGGGACGCAGGCGCCGGCGACGCGGACGGACGTGTCTGCTTCGACGAGGAGTTCGCTTGGGCGTCCCATTTCTACGCCCTGGGTGAAGACGAGCGGCGTGTTGGGCTTCGTGAGGCCGTGCGCGAGCCAGTACGCGCCGAGCGGACCTGCGGCGCCCCCGGTCGCTGGATCCTCGGTAATGCCGTGGCCGGGTCCGAACATTCGACAGCGCGCGGTGGTCGCGCCGGTTCGCACGAACAGATACGGCTGAGCGCCCTCGACGGCGCGCTCGATCGGTTCCCAGGTGTCGATGCGCAGGCGCGCATGCCCAAGCGCCTCGAGCGACCGAAGCGGCACGATCAGGAACGGCGGGCCGGTGGCGACGCTTTCGCACGGCAGCGCCGGATCGAGATCCACGACGCCGAGGCCAAGCGCAGCCGCGAGGGTCGCGCGGTCGTCGCAACGCGGACCGAAGCGTGCAGGCGGCTGGGTCATGCGCCACAGCGTCGCGCCGTCGGCTGCGTGCAATCGCTCGACCGGCACCGGCCCGACGCCGAGTTCGAACACGATGCGATTGCCACGGTCCAGCACGAACGCGGTGCCGACCGTCGGGTGTCCCGCCATCGGCAGCTCTGCGCGCGGCGTGAAGATGCGCACGCGCACGTCGCAGTCGGGGCGGTCCGTGGGCAAGACGAAAGTCGTTTCCGAGAGGTTCAGCTCGAAGGCGATGCGCTGCATCAGATCCGGGCCGATGCCGCGTCCATCCGAAAACACCGCGAGCGGATTGCCGCCGAAGCGCTCGCGGGTAAAGACGTCGACGAGGCGGTACTCGAAGCGCGGCATCGGACTCCAAGCCTTCGTTTGAACCCGTGCGGGCGGTGGGGGCGATCGATGCGGGCGGAGCGTCGCGTGTCGGCGTCGAGACAGCCAGCGGGTGGAGTCGTCGCGTATCGTCGCCGCGGGAGGCGCGTCGCATGGGGCGCGTGACGAACCGGGTCGATCCGGCGACGTTGGACGCTCTGCTGGCGCGGCCGCCGCGAGCGACGCTGGCCTACGAACGCGAGGGCGGAGTCGAACTCATGCCAGTGGCCCATCGCCGCGACGGCGCGCGCCATCACGTGGGGTTCGCGCGCGGCGGCGAAGTCGCAGGCCCTGCGCCCGGCGCGCGCGCGAGTCTCGTCGTCGATGACGGTTGGTCGTGGTTCAACCTTCGCGCCATCACCGCGCGCGGCACGCTCGCGGCCGCGCCCGAACATCTTGCCCGCGATCGCGCCGATCTCGCATGGTACGAGCTGGGGCCCGATCGGATCACGGCGTGGGACTACGGCACGCTCCACGAGGAGCCCGAGACGTGAGCCTCGACGATCCGGAGGTGCGAGCGTGCATCGCGCGCGCTCGGATCGCGCTGGTGGCGACACGTTCACCGCGCGGCGCGCCATTCGTGACGCCCCTGTGGTTCGTCGTGCATGCCGGCCGGCTGCTCTGCACGATGTCGGCCGCGAGCGTGACGGTGCGCAACGTGGACGCCGTTGGCGCCGCATCGGTGCTGCTCTACGACGGCGTCGATGAGAGCGCGACGCGCCTGCTGCGCCTGCGCGGGCGCGCGACGGCGCGGCGCGGCCGGCTCCCGTTCGGTGTCATCGCGAGAATGGCGGCGAAGTACTACGCGTCGCCCGCAGGACTCGCCGTCGAAGTCGCGCACGCGCGGCTGTGGCCGCTGCGCATGCGCTACTACGCGCAGAGCGAAGCGGCACTGCTCGATTTCGTCCCCGAGGTCGCCGCGTTCGTGCCGCGCCCCCGCTGAGGCGGGCGCAGCGCTCAGCGCCGGCGCTCGCGGTGCAGCTCCGCCATCAGCCCGAACAGCTCCACGACGTTCGGGGGACGCTCGTCGCCGGCGAACTCGCGGTACAGCGTCGCGATGTTGACGGCGATGCGCTCGGCGTCGCCCCAGGACGCGTAGTCGCCGAGTGCGATGTCGAAGGCGGCCTCGCGCGCCGGCAGGCCCGCGTCGAAGCGCAGCCGCGCTTCGCGGCGGATGTAGGCGAGGTAGTCGCGCACCGCGACGACACCGCGCTGGTTCGTGATCGGCCCGTGTCCCGGCACGATCGTGTCGACGTCGAGTGCGAGGATCCGCTCGCAGGCGTCGATCCAGTTCTGGATCGGTCCCGCCCAGACGATCGGCGTGCCGTCGATGAACAGGATGTCGCCCGTGAAGATCGTGCGATCGCCCGGAACGAAGACCATCGCATCGCCGCGCGTGTGCGCGGGACCGACCTGGATCACTTCGATCCGCTTCGCGCCGACGCGCAGATCGAGGCGGCCGGCGAAGGTGCGCGTCGGCAGCCGCGGCGTGATGCCGTCGAAATGGAAGGCACCGAAGCAGTGCAGCACGTACGCGCCGAGCTCACCCAGGCCTGGCGCGCGGCGTTGGAACTCCGCCAGCACCGCCGGCGTTTCGTGCGCCATCTCGTCGGCGCACGCCCGCGTCGCGACGATCTCCGCCTCGGGCACGAGTTCGTTGCCGTAGCAGTGGTCGCCGTTCGAGTGGGTGTTGACGAGCGTTTCGATGCGCGCGGCCGCAGGCACCGCGTCGCGCATCGCGGCGAGCATCTCGCCGGTGAGGCGCAGGTCGAAGAGCGTGTCGACGAGCAGCGTCGCGCCGGCGTCGGTGACGAGCCCCGCATTGCTCCAGCCCCACGAGCCATCAGGCTGAAGCCACGCGAAGCAGCCGTTGCCGAGATCGTGGAGCCCCTTGCTGTAGCCGAATCGCGGATCGGCGAGCGACCCCGTCATCAATGCACCTCGCGGAGGAGAAAGGGGACGGTCCTCATTGTGGACGGGCGGAGGACTCGAGGGACAGGCTTCGCTGAGGTGTGTCCCTCCAGTCCACAGCCAGTCCTCGCCGAGGACCGTCCCCTTTCTCCTCGCTTCAGAGCCAGGCCTCGATCAACGCGGGTCCGGGATCTGCGAGGGCACGGCTCAGCTCCTTCACAAAGGAGTCGACGTCGGTGGCACGCGTGGCGGGGACGCCCATGCCGCGGGCGATCGCGCACCAATCGAGGGGCGGGTTCGTGAGTTCGGTGAGCGCGCGGGCCGCGGGGCCCGGTTCGGCAATGCCGGCGCGCGCGACTTCGAGCTGCAGGATCCGATACGCGCGATTCGCGCACAGCA
>CAYGWM010000046.1:15335-30543 GCA_964353555.1 uncultured Spirochaetales bacterium | reverse complement strand
TGAGCACTTGATTCACTGGTGAAACGAAATGCGAGGGTGTAGCATGCCGGATCGAACGGGGAGATGGGGCGGACCGCGCAGGGGCGCAGGGCGGAAACCCGGGACGGACCCGGGCGAAGTCCGACGAAACCGAGTGACGTTCACTCTCACGGACAGCGAGTTAGCTCAGCTCAGGGCGCTGGCAGACGAGCGCGAGATGCCGGTCGGAACGCTGGCCTACGAGTATGTCACGAAGGCGCTGCGCCGCGCGAAGTGACGTACTCGCGGGAGACAGGGTGTCGACGTGGACGACGACCGACCCGCCGCGGGACAAGAACAGGCTGCGCTTCCGCGTGGCGCCTGCCGCCAGCGGGCAGGTTCTCGAACGAAGCTATGCGATCGACCGCACGTCGGGCACGCTGTGGCGCCGCACGATCGATCACGGCGACCCGCGAGCTGCACCGGTCTACGAGAAGCGCCAGCTCACCGAGGCCGAGATCGGTCGCGCTACCGTGGCGCGGCGGGTTCGACTCTGGGATGGGCTCTGAGCGGGAACCGGGGCTGCTCGCTCGTGGTCGCTCATGTGGCGCGCCTGAGGCGCCTCAGCAGCGATCGGATCGCCAGATAGCCGCGGAACCGGGCGCTGTCGAAGCCTGCGTGGATCCGCGGCGAGCGGAAGTAGTAGGTTTCGAGGCGCGGCACCCGCATCGGCTCGACGATCTGCCGGGGCAGCGTCCCCATGGTCGCGGTGACGGCGAAGCGATAGCGGCTGCGCGCGCGGGCCTCGACGCGGGCGTCGCAGAGCCCGTACGGGTAGGCGAGGACCTCCGGACGCTCCCCGACTTCTCGTTCGATGGCTGCGGCGCAGTCTTCGAGTTCGCGCCCGATCTCGTCGTCCGAGAGCGCGCGGAGGTCCGGGTGGGTCACGGTGTGGGCCTCGACGGACCATCCCGCGTCGCGGAGCGCGCGCACCTGGCTCCAATCCAGCATCGTCATTCGCGGGGTGTCCTGCGGTATGGTCGGCAAGTGGTTGTCGCGGCCGAGCCAACCCGTCGCCAGGAACACCGTAGCGGGCGCGCCGAGGTCATTGAGGACGGGTAACGCGTTTTCATGTAGGCTCGCCATGCCGTCGTCGAAGGTCAGCGCGACACGATCGGGCACGTCGGGCGCCCGGAGGATCTCGCGCAGCGGGACGATCCGGTGTCCGCTCGCCCGGATCGACTCGACGAGACTCCGCAGCTCCGACGCGGCGATCGAGAGGACGGATCCGGATTCGTCGACGCTGTGGAAGGTCAGGATGGCTCGCACGGATGGGCCCCGGACGCCGCCGCCGGCGCGCTCCGGAGATTCTGGCACGGATGCAGCGAAAGGGCTTACCCCGATCCGCTCGCTGGCCGGTGGGGGAGGGCGCCGTGTGAGAGCCCGTTTGGCGCATCCCGTGTTCGACCGCGATCGCCGTGCGACCGAGATGCCGCGCAACGAGCGGCCCTGCGTATGAAGCCGCGCGCCTCGGTGATCGTCGCCTTCGCCCTGTTGCTGTACGTGGGCTTCGAGGCCTTGGCGTTCTGCGGCGTCTTGGTGCTCGAGCATCACTTCTACAGCCCGTACGCGCCCAACATCTCGCAGCTGTCGGCGGAGCAGCGCGACTCGCTGCAGCGGTTCCTGGCCGAGGGAAGGGGCCAGCACGTCGACCAGGATCCCGTCCTGGGCTGGGTCCCTCGTGCGGAGGCCAACACCGCCGGCATGCGGGACGATCGCGAGTACGCGCGGGTGCCGCCCCCGGGCATGGTGCGCATCGAGGCGTTCGGCGATTCGTTCACGTACTCCGAGGACGTGGCGCTTGCGGACAGCTGGACGAAGCGACTTGCCGCGATCGACCCATCGCTCGAGGTCCTGAACTATGGCGTCGGCGCCTATGGCCTGGACCAGGCCTATCTGCGCTACCGACGGGTCGGCGCAGACCATGCGCCGCACATCGTGTTCATCGGCTACATGTCGGAGAACATCGCGCGCCACGTCAACGTCTTCCGGCCGTTCTACTCGTCGGCCTATCGCGACGTGATCTTCACCAAGCCGCGATTCGTACTGCGTGGCGACGACCTGGTGCTGCTCGACAATCCGATCGCCAGTCGCGAGGACCACGAGAGACTGCTGCACGACGACGCGGCCGTGCTTCGGGCGCTGGGCGAGAACGACTACCACTACCGCATCGGGTACGACGCCCAGCCGATGGATGTGCTGCCGTCGGTGCGCCTGGTGAAGATGCTGCTTCACCGCCTGCGTGAGTCTCACGGCCCCGACGCGATCTTCCACGACCAGGTCTACAACCCCCGGTCCGAGGCCTACCGGATCACGCTGAAGCTGCTGGACTCGTTCTACCGCGAGGCCGTTGCGAACGGCCAGCTTCCGGTGATCGTCGTGTTCCCTGCCCTGCAGGAACAGCAGCGCAGCCGCCGGGAACTGCCGCGCGGCTACGCACCGCTGGTCGACGCTCTCCACGCCAGGGGCCTTCGCGTGATCGACGTGATGAGCGCGCTGGAGCCGTTGCAGGCAGGCCACGAGATCGACGATCTGGTGGAGAAGTGGGGTCACTTCTCCCCGCTCGCCAACGACACCGCGGCGCGTTACGTCGACGAGCGCCTGCGCGCGTGGGCGTTGACCTCGCCGGCCGGCGTACGCGCCGCCGTCGATGCGGAGCGGGCGCGCCTGCAGCCGTAGCGGCTCCTTTCGGCCTGCGACGCACGCTAGTTCGATCGCGGCGTGGGTACGACGGCGCGGGCCTCGCCGGCCCGCCTGCGCAGCGCGACGCGGAAGCGCGAGCTGGGGTGCCAGTGGCGCCAGTGGCGGGTTCCCCGCTCGAGCGGGCCGTCGCTGACCACCTCCCAATCGAAGCCCAATGTGAGCTCCTCGACGAAGATCCGGCCGAGGAAGTGGATGATCGCGGTCCCCATGCAGCCGTGGGCATCGACGCCGAGCGGCGCGTACTCGCTCCTCGCGAATGCGCGCGCCGCGAAGCGGTCGGGGTCGAAGCGCGTCGGGTCCGCGAAGATATCCGGGTTGCGGTGGCTCTCCTGTACACAGATCCGGATCAGCCACCCCTTCGGGATGCGATAGCCGCCGAACTCGAAGTCCTGCGCGACCTTGCGGTAGAGGTACTCGCTCTGCTCCAGCCGGAGCGTCTCCATCACGATGCGCGTGCCGAGATCCAGCGGCCGTGGCGGCGCGCCGGCGGTCCGGCCTTCGGCGCGCATGCGCGAAGGCCAGGCCGGGTTGTCGGACAGCATCTTCAGGATCCAATCGATGAGGCCGGCCATGTCGACGTTCGAGATCCGGAAGATCAGGATCAGGTTGCCCGCGACCGTGCGATCCTCGAGCGCGTCCGGCTCGGCCGCGAGGATCCTTCCCAGCGAAGAGGACGGCACGATGGGCGCGGAGGCGTCCCGGGTCGCGCGCCGCAGGATCTCCGACACGGCGTCGAGAGCCGCTTCGAGGCGCCGCCGCCAGGACCTCCCCCCCGAGCTCGAGAAGTCGACCCCACCAATCCACGCGCGGATCTCCTCGATCTCGGGCCGCCCTGGCTCGAGGCCGAAGAGGATGCGTGCAAGGCACGCGAAGAGCGCGCTCTCGATGGCACCGCTCACGCGGACGCCCGCGCCGGCACGCGCAGCGCTCTCGTCGGCCAGGCGCAGCAGCTCCCCGCGAAACACGTGGCGCGCCGCCGCCTCGGCGGCCGCCAGGTCCGTCGCGGCGATGCTCGGCCGGAAAAGGCCAGACACCTGCCGGTGTTCATCCGCCCGCATGAAGCGGAGCGCGCCCTTGGGAATCAGGCGCGTGTAGGGCAGCGACGCCCCCTCGAGGTGCTGCCCGTGCTGCAACAGCAGCTCGCGGCCGCGGTCCAGGCCCACGATGCAGAGAACGGGCCTCCCGAACTGGCTGGTCTTGAAGACGGGCCCGTGGCGCGCGGCCTCGGCCTGGTAGAAGCCGCGATCGTCGATCGCGTCGAGCGATCGCCCGAACCCGAGCGACCCGGGCGGCAACCCCTTGCTCGCGCCGTACGCGGGGCGCGCACGCCAGGCGGCCAGCGCGATCCCGATCGCGAGGGATGCGACGGTCGCTCGCCGCAGTAACGCCGACTCGCGCGCGCCCCACGCGAGCAGCGCGAGAGCGGGCAGCCCCAGCGCGAGCCCGGCGACGACCGCGCCTCGGCGCTCGCGAAGCATGCGCTGGGCCACCGGCTTCGCCGCGATCCGCGCCACCTGCCAGGCGAAGGCAGCGATGACGGCCGCTTCCGCCAGCAGCTCCAGCCCGAATTCGAGTTGCACGTTGCCTCTTTGCGGGCGGATCGCACCGCCGCGCACAGTCTAGGGGTCCGGTAGCGCGGCGCGCGCGCCGCGGCGGCTCCGGATCGCCTCGGCTAGGTTCCCCACGCGAGGCGTGCGGGGTCATGGCGGTGTCATCAAAGGCAGGTTCGGACCGCAACGCCCGGACGGTCCTGAGGCGACTCTGGCGGCGGTCCACCGGGAGCTTCAAGGGCCACCGCGAGCACTGCGCGCCGGGGAATCAGCAAGCGGCCGTCAAGCTCGTCGTGCGGCACGTGTCTCCCACCTCGGGCGTGCTGGACCTCGCCTCCGGGAGCGGATCCATGCTGGCGCGGGTCAGCGAGGAGGGCTTCCGCGACCTCCACGGCGTCGAACGCGACCTCGAGGTGTTCGGCGTGCCTGAGACGCCGGTCCTGGAGGGAGCGAGCTTCCTGCCACTCGACCTGAACGATGACTTCGCGAGCCACTTCGCGCGGCGTTTCTCGCTGATCATTTCGAGCGAGGTGATCGAGCATCTCGACTCGCCGCGCGACTTCCTGCGCCAGGTTTGGGGGTTGCTCGACGAGGGCGGACATCTGCTGCTCACGACCCCCAACGTGGCGAACTGGGTCGGGCGCCTGCGCTTCCTGGTGTTGGGCGACCTCCGCTGGTTCGACGCCCGGTCCTACGACCGGATCCGCCACATCTCGCCGATCACGGACGCCCAGATGCGGGGCATGCTGCCGGAGCTCGGCTTCGAGATCGTGGCCACCACGTCCGCAGGAAGCTTCATGGGTCCGCTCCAGGTGTTGGTGACCGCCCCGTTGAGCCTTCCCTTCCTCGCGCTGCTCGGCCGCCGCGGCTGGGGCGACTGCAACATCTATCTGGCGAGGAAGGTGGCGCCGTCGCGGCTCGAGTCGGCGGCCTCGCAAGGATGAGTCGACCACTGGGCGTGCGCCCACCGCAACGGCGCGAGGCGACCTTCCCCGAGTCCCACGCGGCGTCCGTCGGTCGCCTCGAGCGGAGTTTCGTCGCGCTCGCGGTCGGCGACGTGTTGGCGCGCGGCGCGGCGTTCGCCGCGACCGTGTACCTGGCGCGCGCGCTCGGCGCGGATCGCTACGGCGTCATCGCCCTCGCCGCCGCGATCACGCTCTATCCCGCTGGGTTGGCAGACTTCGGCATCGCGACGCTGGGGAGTCGGGAGGTCGCGCACGACCCGGCGCGCGCCCGCGCGCTCGCGTCGGCGCTGATCACGGGTCGCGTCCTCGTCGCGTGCGGAGCCGCGGCTGGCATGGCGGCGCTGGCGTACGGGCTACTCGGAGCTCCCGAGGCAGCGGTGTTCGCGGGCTACGCGTTGACACTCCTCGCGGTCGGCCTGAACGCGACCTGGATCCTCGTCGGGCTGGAGGAGCCGCGTCCGGCCGGCGCGGCGCGCGTCGCAGGCGCCCTGTTGGCGCTCGGCGCGATCTTCCTCTTCGTCCGCGGTCCGGCCGACGTCGCGCGCGTGCCGCTCGCGGTGCTGGTCGGCGAACTCTGCACGGTCGGCCTCGTGCTGCTCGCGGTGCGGAAGCGGGGCTTCCGGATCCGGCCGCGTTGGGATCCCGCCGCGGTGGGACCGGTCTTCCGCCGCGCGCTCCCGCTGCTGGGCCACACGCTGCTCGGCCTCGCGATCTTCAACGCCGACCTGGTATTCGTGGGGATCTTTCGCGACCGCGCTGCGCTCGGGAGCTACGCAGCCGCGTATGCGCTGGTGGCTTTGCTCGGGAACCTGGGCGTGATCTACGCCCAGAGCCTGGCGGTCGCGCTCACGAGGCTCCGCGCGGGCGGGCAGGACGGGGCCCTGTTGCAGACCTCCTACGCACGCGTCTTCGCGATCGCGCTGCCCGCGGCGCTCGGCGGAGCGGCGCTTGCGCCGCGCATCATCGAGACTTTTTTTGGCGCCGAGTACGGCGACGCAGCCCTCGCGCTGGTCGTGCTGCTCGCCTCCATCCCGATCGCGGTGCTGGGCAACGCCGCCACCGCGGCCCTGATCTCCAGGGGCGGCGGGGGCATGATCTTCCGCATCACCGCCTTCGCGGCGGTGACCGCCGCCGTGCTGGGCCTGGCGCTGATCCCGGGCCTCGGGATTCTCGGTGCCGCGCTCGCCACGGTGGCGACGGAAGCCGCCCACGCGTTCTGGTCGCTGCGAGCCGCGCGGGAGCTGGGCTTCGCGGCGATGGAGCCGAGGCGCTTCCTGGTGCCGAGCCTTGCGGGTGCGCTGATGGTCGGCGTGGTGCTCGCGGTCGCCGCGAGGCCGCTGTGGGTCGCCGTACCGGTGGGTGTGCTCGTCTACGCGAGCGCGCTCGCGGCATGCGGCGCGTTGCGCCTGCGCCCGGACGGGATGCCGTCGCTGCGCGTCTAATCGGACCGGCCAGGCGCCGTGCCGCGCTCACGAGCGCGGCGCCGGGAGCCGTGCCAGCACGCCTTCGAGCCCCTTGCGCCGAGCAACGCGGCGGATCAGGTCGAAGTAGCCGTCGAGAACGAGCGACTCTGCGTAGTGTTGGTGGAGGCCCCGCCGCCCCTGCTCCCCGAGCGTCTCCCGAAGCCCGGGCTCGCCCGCGATGCGATGGAGCGCGTCCGCGAGCCCGGGTCCGTCCTCGAACAGGAGGCCACCGGCGGTCCGGCGCACGATCTCGGGAAGCGGTCCCAGCTTCCGGGCGATGACGGGCGTACCCTCGCGAAGCGACTCGATCATCACGATCCCGAAGGTCTCGTAGCCGAGCGACGGGACGATCGTCGCGAGCGCGTGGTGATAGAGCGGGCGGAGCGCCTCGGGCGGACGGAAGCCGAGGAAGTGGATGCGCCCCGAGTCCCCGGCCTGACGCCGCAGCTCGGCCTCGTAGTTGCCGGCCCCGACGACGAGGAGATCTGCCGGCGCATCCGCCCTGAAGTGCGGCAGCACGTCCGAGAGGCCCTTCATGCGCTCGAGCCGACCCACGAACAGGAAGTACGGCCGGTCCCACGGCGGAGGCGCGCCGTCCGTGGCGCGATCCTCGGGCGCCGGATCGGGGGTGAAGCACGGGAGGACCTCGAACGCGTGGGGGAAGCCGAGCTCGGCGTGCTTCGCGGCGCCGAACGCGCTCGGGGAGCAGAAGACGTCGACCTCTTCGGCGCAGCGCTCGAGCAGCCGTGTGTAGCGCCAGAGCTGCGGGGGCCGGCGATGGACCAGCGTGCAGCGGATGCACTGGCGGTCGGCGCAGATCTCGCGGTTGTTGCGCCAGAGGATGTGCATGGGACAGACGAGCCAGTACTCGTGCGCCAGGTAGAGCTTCACCGCAGTGCCCCAGCGCAGCACCTGCGGCCCGCCGACCAGCGAGACGTTGTGGTAGTGGATGACGTCGTAACCGCCCTGCTCGAGCTGCCGCCGGATCCGGCGCCCGTGTACCAACGGGCGGCCGAACTGGTGGCTGGCGAGCGACGAGAGCGCGGGGATCCGCGAGCGCAGCGGGATCGTGCGCACGCCGGTCGGCTCCTCGCCGGGTACCGGCGCCGGTCCGTGGTAGAGCGCGCGATGTGCGTCGACGTTGTGGATGACGTCCACCTGGTGTCCCCGCGCTGCCAGCGCATGCGAGAGGCGCTGCACGAAGACCGCGTCGCCGCCGAAGTGGTAGGGCGGGTAGAACGTCGTGACCATCGCGAAGCGCAGGCCGGGCGCGGCTCCGCTCACGTCGCCTGGAGCGCGTCGCGCTCGGCGAGCAGTTGCGCGGCGATGCTGAGGGCGATCTCGTACGGGTGATTCGTGCCGAATCGAAGCCCGACGGGGCAGTGGAACCCCTCTGCGCGCTCGGCGCACAGGCCGCCTGCGATCATCTCCTTGCGCAGCACGGCGGCCTTGGCCCTGCTGCCGATGACGCCGACGAACGGGAACGTCCGCTCGGCCAGCGCGCGCTGCAGCACCGGGCGGTCGCTGGCGTGACCCTTGGCGAGGCAGAGCAAGAAGGCGCAGTCGCTCATCTCGGGCACCAGGTCGGCCGGGTTCTCGTGCTGGATCACGTGCAGCTGGCGGTGGCGCGGCAAGCGATCGAGCCATTCTCGGCGGGGATCGACGACGGTCACCTGGCAGGCGAGTGGCAGCAACACCGGCACGACGGCCTGCGCCACGTGGCCCGCGCCGAAGATCCAGATCGGCCAGTCGGCGCCGGCGCCACCGGCCGGATGCGGCTCGAAGTAGAGCTTGACGGAGCCGCCGCAGGTCATGCCGACGTCGCCCCGGAGGCTCCAGGCGACAAATCGGGCTTTGGCCGCGTGGCTGGCGAGCAGCTCCCGGGCGACCTCGATCGCCCTGGCCTCGACCTTGCCGCCCCCGACCGTGCCGACGTGGAGACCGCTCGAGGTGACGAGCATCTTCGCGCCGATCTGTTGCGGCGCGCTGCCGCGCACCTCGACCAGCGCGACGAGCACGCAGGCGGTGCCATGCTGTTCGAGCGCGAGCAGCTCCTCGTAGATCGAGCGCGGGACCGACGGATCCACGGCGGACCATGGTGCGCCACGCGGTGAGCGGCGTGCAAGCGTGTCGCCATCGTTGGTCACTTCAGCGCCGAGGCGCTCCCGCGCCGCTGGCTGCGCCGATCAGCCGCGCCATGTCCTCGGGCGTATCGATGTCGATCAGGATACCCGGGTCCGCCACCGCGACCTCGCGTACGCGGTCTGGGTCGGCGCGCACGACGACGCGGGCGCTCGCGTCGTCCGGGGTCGCCAGGATCTCGTCCCAGACGGCGCGCATCAGCACGATCGGGTGGCCACGCCGTTCCCGGTAGGTCGGGACGACGATCGAGTGTCGGCCCTCGCCGGCGGCGTCGATCAGCAGCGCCACCGTCTCTCGGGCGACCATCGGGTGATCGACCAGCGCGACGACCGCCCCCGTCACGGCCGGCGCGGTCGCCAACAGGTGGCGCAGCCCGACCTGGAGTGATGACAGTTGGCCGCGCTCCGGCGTGTCGTTGACGACGATACGCGCCGCGGTGTGTGCCGGCATGGCCGCGCGCACCGCCGCCTCGTGCGCGCCCGCGACCACGACGATCGGCGCGCACGAGGCCACTTCCAGCGCGTCGAGCACGCGCGCCAGCAGCGTCGTATCGCCGAGCTGGAGGGCCGCCTTCGGGGCGCCCATCCGGCGCGACGCCCCCGCGGCCAGCACCACCGCCGCCAGCGACGACCGCGGAGCCACGCTCAACGCGACTCGAGCGCGGCCAGCACCCGCTCCGGCGACGCGGGGAGCGCATCCACCCAGACGCCGGAAGCCGCGTGGATCGCCGCTGTGATGGCCGGCACGACCGGGATCATCGTGATCTCGCCGATGCCACGCGCGCCGAACGGACCCCCAGGCTCGCGCAGCTCCACGGCGATCGTCTCGATCCGGGTCACCGCGTCCATCGACGTCGGAACGCCACAGTTCTCGAAGCCGGTCGTGATCGGCAGACCCTCGCGCACGACGCACCGTTCCTGCAGCGCGTACCCCTGCCCCATCACGACGCCCCCCTCGACCTGCGCCTCGAACAGCTTCGGGTTGATGACGCGCCCCGCGTCGAGCGCGTTGATCACGCGCAGCACCCGCACCCGGCCGGTCGTCATGTCCACCGCGACGTCCGCGATGCAGGTGCTCCAGGTGTACGCGAATACGTGTCGATCGGATCCGCGCTGCGCGAGGGGCCGCGTCCGGGGCGCGTGGTAGGTGTGCAGCGTCGAGAAGCCACCGAGCGGCAGCGCAGCAAATCCGCCGATCGCCTCGAGCTTGCGCCGCGCCAGTTCGCACGCGCCGCGCACGGCGTTGCCCCCGACGAAGGTCTGGTGGGATGCCGACGCGCTCCCGGCCTCGGGCGCCGTCGCCGTGTCCGACCACTCGACCCGGACGCGGCGGGGGGCGATCCCGAGCGTCTCGGCGGCGATCTGCCCGAGGATCGTTTCGACGCCCTGTCCCACCTCGGCGGCGCCGATCCGCACGATCGCTCCGGCGCGCGTCACGGTCACCTCGGCGGTCGAATGCTCGTCGAAGCCGAAGCCGAAGCCGACGTTCTTCAGCGCACAGGCGAGCCCGCGGCCGGTCCGCCACGCGCCGGTCGCGTTGGGCAGCACCCGCCGGCGCGCGCGCGCCCCGGCAACCGTCAACGTCTTTGCGAGCCCGCGCGTCGCGCCCACCTTGGCACCGGTGGCGAGCTGGCCCCCGGACGGCACGAAGTTGCGCGCCCGGAGGGCCGCCGGGTCGATACTGAGCGCAGCGGCGAGCTTGTTCACCTGCTGCTCCATCGCGAACGTGACCTGATTGACGCCGAATCCGCGGAAGGCGCACGTGAACGGATTGTTCGTGTACACCGATCGGCCCGTCACCTCGACGTTGGCGATCGCGTACGCACCACAGGCCTGCGCCATCGCGTTGTCGAGCACGGCCGCGGAGGTGCTCGCATAGCAGCCGGCGTCCGTCAGGATGTCGAGGCTCGCCGCGGTGAAGCGCCCCTCCGCGTCGGCGCCGAGCCGATGACGGATGCGGAATGGATGCCGCTTGCCGTGCCCTCGGATCGACTCGCGCCGGTCCCAGACCATCCGGACCGGCTGCCCGGTCGCCTGCACCGCGAGCAACAGCAGAATCTGCAGCGACACGTCCTCGCGTCCGCCGAACGCCCCTCCGATCGCCTGTTGCACGATGCGGAGGCGTTCGACCGGCTCGCCGATCGCCCGCGCCGCCTGACGAAGGTCCTGTTCGGGCCACTGCGTAGCCACGTACAGCGTGAGCCGCCCGTGCTCGTCACGCTCGGCGACTCCCGCTTCGGGAGCGAGGAAGGCGTGCTCCACGGAGCCGGTGCGGTACACCCCCTCGACGACGACCGCGGCCCGCCCGAGTGCACGCGCCGCATCGCCCCGCCGGATCGCCCGCTCCGCGACGACGTTCGCGTGCCGGCCAACCGGTGTCCGCTCGGGATGGATGACGGGGGCATCCGGCTCGCAGGCCTGCTCCGGGTCGACGAGCGGCGACTCCGGCGTGTACGCCAGCACCACGCGCCGCGCCGCTTCGCGGGCCGCCCGCTCGGTCTCCGCAAGCACCAGGGCAACGACGTCCGACGCGCCGCGCACGGAGCCCTCCACCAGCACCGGCTGGTCCGACTCGAGAAGACCGAAGCGATTCGTGCCCCGCACGTCCGCCGCGCGGAGCACGCGCACCACGCCGGGGATGGCAAGCGCGCCCGCGACGTCGATCCCGTCGATCCGTGCCCGCGCCACCGGCAAACGAACGGTCGCGGCGTGGAGACACCCCGGAGCACACGGCCGATCCTGCGGGTAGAGGGCGATCCCACGCACCTTCGCGTCGCCGTCGACGCGAGGAATGCTGCGTCCGACGGCGCGCAGGCGCGTCAGGTCACTTTTTTGTGCCACGAGTCACTCGCCTCCGCCCGGCGCGCCGCACCGCCGTCACGATCTTGGAGTATCCCGTGCATCGGCAGATGTTCCCGACGAGGCCGGCACGGATCGCAGCGTCGTCTGCGTCCGGCGGCAGTCTGCTCGCCGCCAGAATCATGCCCGGCGTACAAAAGCCGCATTGCAGGCCCGCCGTCGCGACGAAAGCCTGCTGCAGTCGTCGGATGCGCTCATCCTGCTCGTCTTCGATCGTGGTCACGGTCCGTCCATCGAGCTCGGCGGCGAGGACGAGACAGCTCAGCGCGGGCTCGTCATCGACGAGGACCGTACACGACCCGCAGTCACCGACTCCACACCCAAACTTCGTACCCGTCAGCCCCAGGTGTGATCGCAGCAGGTCGACCAGCGTCGTCGCAGCCGGAACGACCCGATCCACGACCCGACCGTTCACCGTGACGGCGATGCGCACCGTGGCCGAAGGCGTCATCGTCGTCCCGCCCTCGCGAGCGCGCGCGCGATCAGCACCTCGGCCAGACGGAGCCGGTATGCGGGGGAGACGAAGCCGTCGGCAGGAGGACGGCACTCCGCGGCGAGCACTGCCCCGATCGGGCGGCCCTCCGCGATCGCGGCCGCGACCGCAGTCGAAACGAACGGCCGCTCGCGCATCCCACCGAGCGCGACCGTCGCGCCACGTTCGTCGATCACCACGCCGACGGCGGCGACCGAGCGGCTGAAGCTCGATCGCGACCCCGCCTTCTCGAAGGCGCCCCGCCGGCCCATCGGCACGCTCACCGCCACGATCAGCTGCTGGCGCGGCCATGTGCCCGCCTGTGCGGCGATGAACGCCGCGATCGGGACGTCGCGGACGGCGCTGCCGTCCATCACCTCCACGGTCGCCTCGAGCGCGAGCACTGCGGTTGCGACGTCGCCCGCCGGGTGCGGCGTCGTGACGTTGCCACCGATCGTCGCCCGCCGACGCAGCGTGGGCGCCGCCGTTGCGGCAGCGGCTTCGGCCAGCACCGGCGCCTCTCGACGCACGAGCGTGTTCGACGCCAGCTCTTCCGCCGTGACCAGCGCGCCGATGCGGAGGCGCTCCCCGATCTGCTGGACTCCCGTTGCGGCGTCGAGGCGCTTCACGTCCACGATCTCACGCACGAAGCGCGCCCACGGGCGTCGCTCGGTCAATGCCACGAGCAGATCGGTGCCACCGGCGTAGATGCACGCCCCGGGGCGCGCGATCGCCTCGGCCGCCTCGCCGAGGTCGCGCGGGCAGGCGTACGCGAGTTCGGGGAGATCCGACGTCGTCACAGCACCCGTCCGCTCGAGCTGCGGAGGGCAACGCGTAACCTCCGGCTCGGCCGCCAGTGGCTCCAATGCCGATTCCCCTGTCGTTCGGCGGGTCCATCGCTCACACCACGGGCGTCGAAGTCGATCGCCAGCGCGGTGATCAGCGCTCGCGCGATCATGATGGCGAGCCCCGCGCCAAAGCACGAGTGATCTCCGTGGCCGAACGGACAGTACTCCGTCTTTGAATAGTGTCGGCCAGCGAATCGCTCCGGGTTGAAGGCGCTCGGCTCCGGGAAGACGACGGGATCATCGTGACACTCGCGCACACATACACGCAGCAGCCACCCCTTGGGCACACGATGCGGGCCGATGCGAATCTCGTTCACGACCTCGCGATAGAAATACTCGCTCTGATGCATCCGAAGCGTTTCGCTGACGAAGTTCGTCGCGAGGGCCTCGACGCGGGACGCACCCTCGGTCGTGTCTCGTGCCGCCTGGTGGATTCTCTGCGCGAATTGCGGATGATCGACGTGCTCCTTCAGGACCCAACCCAATAGACCGCGGACGTTGCTGCGCGTGACGTGCACGATCAGCACCAGGTTGCCGATCAGCGTCTCATCCTCGAGATGCGCCGCGTCGGCGCGAAGGATCTCGCTCAACACCGACTTTTCGGGAATGGGTCCGCTCGCGTGCTGAAGGCGAATCTGCTCGCCTGCCGCGCGGACGATCCCGGTGAGAGCCGCGAACGTCGCCACGCGCCGCTCCGGCCTCCGTTCCGAGAAAGCGCGAGGGGAGCCGAGGTCGTCGAACAGCCGCTGCAGCTCGTCGATCCGCGGATCGTGAACTCCAATGCCGAAGATGACGTGCAGCATGCCGACGACCGCAATGCGCTCGAGAAACTCCTCGGGGGCGACGCCGCGGCCCTCGTCGCGACTGGCCATCCGAGCGAGCTGCTCCCGCACCACGCATTCAACCCCGTCTTTGCATCCGGCGACGACTCGACCGCTGAGCGCCGAGCGGAGAATCCCGCGGTAACGGGCGTGGCGTTCATCGTTCATGAACTCGATGTAGTTCCCCGGCGAAAGTCGCCCGAAGGGAAGCTCGGATTGCGCGAGATTCGCGCGTTGTGTTTCGAGAACATCGAGGCCGAGGGCCAGATCCGCGACACAGGCAACCGGGCGATGGAACTGCGCCATCTTGAAGACCGGCCCCCAGCGTGCCGCGGACCGGGCGTAGAAGTCTTCGTCCGTGATCGCGTCGAGCGACGTCGCGAGGCCCAGCGAACCAGGCGGGAGCCCGCGCGAGCGACCGAACGAGGGACGCGCGCGGAGGTACGCGAACGACGCGAGCAGCAGCGCACCCACGCTCGCCGCTGGAAGCCACTCGATCACGCCGGGACCACTGCTGAGGATCATCAAGGCCGCGGCGCTGGTGGCGAGCAGCAGCGCGATCGTCAGCAAGGGCCGGGCCCGCAGCTCACTCCACACCGGCTTCTTCCCAGCCACGCGCACGGCCGGGGCCAGCGCGATGGCGAGCACCAACAGCGCAACGATCGTCTCCAAGCCGGCATCGCCTCCGTTGGCCCCGCGCCTCAGCGTGCTTGGGCGCCAGCGGCGGCCCGTCGCGGGATGATAGGTGACAGCCGCATTGCCCGAAGCGGAGGTGCTGCCGCGCGCGGCCGTCGAGACCCAGACCTACGCGCTGCTCTATCTGCCGCGGGTACGACGCGGCCAGGCGGCGAGCCCGAACGTCAGCGCCGAGTAGGTCAGGTGGACCTGGTGGAAGAGCCAGGCGCGCACGGCGAACCCGGGTCCGACGCTCCGTGCGAAGCACGCGAGCATCCCTCCGGCGAGAGCGAGCGAGGCTGCCACCGCCGCGGCGCAGCCGGCCGCCAGCGCGAGCCGCCCGGTCGCTGCCGCCCACGGGCCGAGGGGAAGCGCCAACAGCGCCAGCGGCGCCAGCGCAGCCGCCAGGCGCTGCGAACGGCGCAGATTGAGGTCGTCCGGCAACTCCCCCGTCTCGCGGATGAGCCGCGCCCACGGGAGCGCGCGTCGGCAGACGTCGGTCTCGACGACCGAGCGCAACGTCCAGCGCTTGAGGTGCGTCACCTGGAGGTCCGGATCGAGTCGCAGGCGCCCGAGGCGGCGCAGGCGCCCGGCCAATTCGATGTCCTCGATCTCCGGTCGCGGGTAGCGCTCGGCGTCGAAGCCGCCGGCGCGCACGAAGGCCTCGCGTCGCACGGCCCCGCAGCCGGCCCA
>CAYGWM010000046.1:4047-15235 GCA_964353555.1 uncultured Spirochaetales bacterium | reverse complement strand
CGAAGCCGCCGGCGCGCACGAAGGCCTCGCGTCGCACGGCCCCGCAGCCGGCCCAAAAACTCGCCGGTTCGCGGCGCGCCCGCTGGTGCGTGTAGTGGTGGCGCAGGTTCATGTAGAGCGAGAAGAAGTTGCGCTCGGGGGGGCACGCGTCATAGGAGCCGCACAGCGCCACGAGCTCGGGCTCGGCACGAAAGGCGGCGCGCACCCGCGCGATCGCGTCGGTGTGGAGCACGCAGTCGGCGTCCACGAAGAGCACCAGTTCGGACGGGACCGCCCCGACGCCGGCGTTGCGCGCTCCGGCCGGCCCCTCGCGCACGGGCAGCCGCACGACGCGGGCACCGAGCTCACGCGCGAGCGCGCCGGTCCCATCCGTCGAGCCCGCATCGACGACGACGACGGGCACGTCCGGCCCAGCCCGGAGCAGCGCCGGGAGCGAGCGGCCGAGGAATTGCGCCGCGTCGTAGGCGGGCACGACCACGGCGAGCTCCACGGGCACGGGGCTGCGCGGATCTCCGGAGACCACTAGGGCCCCGCCTCCGCGCGGTCCGGCTGCACCTCGCCGCCGCGCTCGATCCGGGCGAGCGCCGCGTCCTCGGTCGCGAGTCGCTCGAGCCAGCGCGCGCGGTCGAAGCGGGCCTCGCAGCGGGCCGCCAGCCCGGCCAGCAGATCGGCGCCTTCCGAGGCGCCGCCCCGCCCGCGCAGGTGCCCGAAGAGAACCCACGTCGTCGATGTCTGACACGGCGGACGGGCCTCGAGCCCGTAGTACCAGCCCAGCTTGGCGAGCCAGCCGGGGAAGAAGACGAAGCCGTCCTCGCGGCCGACCCGCTCGCGGGCGCGCCGAGCCGCCTCGCCCGGTGCGTACCACGCCGGCGAGTCCAGCACGTGGGTCCGCAGCGAGTAGCTCCCCAGCCAGAACGCCAGCGCGGTCAACGTGATCCAGGCGGCCCGCCGCACGGCCGCTCGCCGAGGCAACGCGACCCAAGCGCCCAGCCCGATGAAGACCGGAACCTCGAGCGCGGTGGCGTAGCGCGGCCTCACCAAGTGATGGATTTCGCGGAGGGGAGCCAGGATCGCCAGATTCACGGCCAACAGCACCAGCAAATAATAGAAGGTGGGACCCGAGCGGCGCAGCAGCAGCAGTCCCGCAACGGCGGCTGCCAGCACGAGGCCCGTCACGAGCGGCGACCCGAACAGAGCCCCAAGCGCCTGCAGCGCCTCGGAGAGAGCGGCGGTCCCGGTGACCTCGGGAATCGGCTCGGGAGGTCCCTCGAGGAGCCGGAACGCCAGCCGCCCGAACCCCACGTGACACAGCGCTGTGGCGAAGGCGAACGCCAGCGCGCCGGCCGACAGCAGCTTCCGGGGCGCCGCCTGACGGCGCGCCGAGAGGACGAGCGTTGTGACCACAGCGATCCACAGCACGATCGACAGCAGGCTGGTCAGGAAGGCGAGTGCGAGCAGCAGGCCGTAGCCGACCCACGCCCAGCGCGAATGCTCTCGCCCCGAGAGGAGCCACGGCAGCGGGAGCGCGCAGAGGATCAACAACACGACGAAGAGCGTGTACATCCGCGCCTGCTGGCTCTCGCTCACGAGGTTCGGGTCGACGGCCGCGAGCAGCGCGGCCGCGAGACCGAGGCCGGGTCCGCCAAGACGCAATCCGAGCAGGAAGACCAGCGGGACGCAGGCGACGCCGGCCAACAAGGAAGGGAGCCGCACGATCCACTCGTCGTTGCCGCCAAAGACCCGGGTCGAGAGCCAGACCAGTGCGTACGAGAGCGGCGGATGCTCGTAGTGGTGCTCCCAGCGCAGCATCGCGGCGGGACCCTGCTGGGCGCTGTAGACGGTGGACGCCTCGTCGAACCAGAGCGCCCGCTCCGCGATCGGCCAGGCGCGGGGCACCGCGGCCGCCGCAGTCAGCAGCGCGACGGCCAGCCAGGCACCGGCCCGCAGCCGCGCGCTCGGGCAGGCGACGGCCTCACTCACGGTCGCCTCGCGCGCCGCCGAAGCCAGCCGTAGAGGGCCTTCCGCTCCTCGGGGGCGATCTCGCCCAGCAGCGCATAGGCCGCAGGCACGAGCAGCGCGCCCGCCGCCAGCCAGAGGACGAGCGCCGCTCCATCCGGCGCGGCCGCACCGAAAGCGTAGGCACCGGCGCCGACCCCGGCCGTGCGCAAGACGGTGGCGAGCGGCACGGTCACACCCGAGGCCCGGTGGACGAGGAGGAGCGCTGCGACGGCGCCCAGCGCAGAGCAGCTCGCCGTCACCGCCGCCGCGCCGATCGCGCCCAGCCGGGGAATCCACCACGCGTGGCCCGCGTACGCGAGGGCGGGCAGCGGCGCCGCCAGCGCGAGGGTCCAGCCGGCGCGGCCTTCCGCCGTCAGCACGGCCGTGGCCACCGAGAAGAGCACCATGGCCATCCCGGCGAAAAGGAGAATCGCGGCGAGCGGCGCAGCGCCCCGATAGGCGTCGCCGAACAGCAGCGCGACGGTGCCCGGCGCCGCCCCCGCCAGCAGCGACGCGAAGGGAACCAGCACCAGCACCACCCGGAAGGCGTCGCGGGAGAGGGCGTCGGCCACGGCGCGGTCGCGCGCCCGCAGGGCCTGGCCGAGCGAGGAGAGCAGCAGCGGAGAGATCGAGAGAGCGAGGAGGGTCGGGAACGAAGCCAGGTTCTGCGCCGCGCCATAGACACCTGCCCGTTCCAGGCTGCCTCCGAGCCCCTTCACCATGAGCAGGTCGAGCTTGTCGAAGAGCCGGAGCGAGAGCGCGAAGAGCGCCAGCGGCAGCGCGTAGCGCAGCGTGCTCCAGCCGGGCATCGGCCCGAAGGGGCGCAGCGAGGGCTTCGCCCCCAGCCGCGACACGGCGAGCTCGACGCCCGAGGCCGCGATGGTCGCAAGGATCGCGCCGTCGACCGAGAGGCCGCTCTCGACCAGCATCACGATCAGCGCGAGGCGAGCGATCCAGCGCGCGCTCCCCGCCGCGGCGCGGAGCCGGAAGGCTCCGGCGCCGACCAGCACCTGCCGGTGCGCCTGGGCCACGGCGAAGAGCGGCACGTCGAGCGAGAAGACCAGCAGATGGCGCCGGAGCGACGGATCGCCGAGGAGCGTAGCCAGCGAGCCGGCGGCGAGCGCGAGCAGTAGCCCCGCGGCGCAGCCCACCAGCAGGTGGATCCGGACGACCACGCCCTGCGCCTCTACCGGGTCCTCGGCCTCGATCAGGAACTGGAGCGCCGCGCGGCTGAGCATGGAGGTCGTGGTCCACTCGACCGTCGCGACCAGGCTGGCGGCGAGGGTGAAGGCGCCATAGCTCGCGGGTCCGAGCTTGCGCGTCAGGTAGATCGCGGTCGCGAGCCCTGTCGGGATCACCAGCGCCTCGGCAAGAAAGATGGCGCCGGCGCCGCTCCACAGCCGGATGCGGGAGTCGCGCGCTGCGTTCACGCGCGCCGGGCTCGCCCGGCACTCCAGTAGCCCGCGGCGTTGGCGACCTGCGCGAGCGCGAGGAGTGCGGAGAGTCCCGCAGCCTCGAAGACGGGAGCCCTCGAGAACGGAAACGCCAGCATGCCGAGGTAGAAGCGGGGGCCCTCGATTCCCAGCCGGCCTGCGCCGCGCGCCGCTCGCACGCGGTGGAAATGGCGCGCGCCGACGCCGTAGCGGAAGTGCTGGTGCCAGAAGCGGCGGGCGTCGAGCTCGTGGTAGTGGTCCACGACGGCCTCTGGGGCGTAGCAGAAGGGGAACCCGCCCGCGCGCCAGCGATCGCAGAATTCGCGGTCCTCCGCCGCCGGCAGCGGAAAGCTCGCGTCGAAGCCTCCGACCTCGCGGAACAGATCCGCGCGCAGCGCGAGGTTGTTGGACGTGAAGAGCACCGGGCCGTCGGGCCGTTCGTTCCAGTGGTGGTAGAGGAAGTCGACCAGCAACTGGCTCCCGGCCGAGAAGCGGCTGCCGGCGAGCCCGTTGCGAACGCGCCCGCCGATGGCTGCGCGCGGCTGCGCGCGCAGCTGCGCGGCGAGGGCCCGCAGCCAGCCGGGCGTCGGCCGGCAATCGTCGTCGGTGAAGGCGAGGAGCTCTCCCCGCGCGGCTACGGCGCCGAGATTGCGGGCCGCGGCGGGACCGCGATGGGGCGCCGCGAGAAGGCGCACGTCGATGGCATCGCGCAGCCGCTCGACGGCCTCGCGGGGCGGCTGGGGACTGCCGTCGTCCGCCACCACTACCTCGAAGCGGTCGCGCGGGTAGTCGAGCGCGGCGAGGGCGGCCAGGCAGTCCCCGAGCTGGCGGGCCCGCCCGTAGGTGGGTACGACGACGGTAAAGCGGGGGAGCTCGGCGGAATCTTCGGTCACGGTTCTCTCCGCTCGTGGGTGCCGCGGCGCGACAGGTCGGCTCGAATCGCCGCGGAGCTACCCTAGGCGAGCCTGTTCCCCCGCCAAGCGAAGGGGCGTCACCTCGGGGTGGCCCGCCGGAACTCACTGCAGCGGCGAGGGCATGGAGATGCGCCGCATTGCCTCGGGAGGAGCCGTGACCGGTTGTGTCGTCATCGGAGCGGGTCCCGCGGGGCTCACCGCGGCCCACGAACTCGCCAAGAAGGGCGTGAGGTCGCTCGTCCTCGAGAGCGACGCCGTGGTGGGGGGCCTCTCGCGTACGAGCCGCCACCGCGGCTACGGCTTCGACATCGGCGGGCACCGTTTCTTCACCAAGGTCCCTTATGTCCGCGAGCTCTGGGAGGAGATCCTGGGCGAGGAGTTCCTGCTCCGGCCGAGGCTCTCGCGGATCTACTATCGGGGCCGCTTCTTCGATTACCCGCTCAAGCCGGCGAACGCGCTGCTCGGCCTCGGACCGCTGGAGGCGCTGCGCATCGGAGCCAGCTGGCTGCGGGCCCAGCTGCTCCCCGACCGCGAGGAGCGCACCTTCGAGCAGTGGGTCTCGAACCGCTTCGGACACCGGCTCTTCGAGATCTTCTTCAAGAGCTACACCGAGAAGGTCTGGGGCATTCCGTGCCGGGAGATCAGCGCCGATTGGGCCCGCCAGCGCATCAAGAACCTCGATCTGGCGGCGGCGCTGAAGAGTGCGTTGCTCTCCTCCGCGCGGCGGGGCAACGCGATCACCAGCCTGATCGAGATGTTCCACTACCCGCGCCACGGACCGGGTCAGATGTGGGAGGCCTGCGCCGAACGCCTCGCCGAACGCGGCACGAAGATCGTGCTCGGGGCGCGGGTGACGGGCATCCGTCACGAGGGGGGGTGCGCCGTCGCGGTCCGCATCCGCGAAGCCGGCGCGGAGTACACGATCCCGGCCGAGCACGTGATCTCCTCACTGCCCGTGCGCGAGCTCGTTCGCTGCCTCGAGCCCGCACCGCCCGCGGGCGTGATCGCCGCGGCGGAGCGCCTCCGCTACCGCGACTTCCTGACCGTAGGCCTGATCGTCGCACGCGAGGATCTCTTTCCCGACAACTGGATCTACATCCACTCGGACGAGGTCCGCGTGGGCCGGATCCAGAACTACGGGAACTGGAGCCCCGACATGGTCCCCGAGCCGGGCCACAGCGCGCTCGGGCTCGAGTACTTCGTGAACGAGGGCGACGAGCTCTGGTCGATGAGCGACGCGGAGCTGATCGCGCTCGGGAGCCGGGAGTGTGAGCGCCTCGGGCTGGTCTCCGCCGCGGACGTGGTGGACGGCACGGTGATCCGGATGCGCAAGGCCTACCCCGTGTACGACGCGAGCTACACCGAGGCGATGGCGACGATCCGGAGCTGGCTCGCGGGGATCCCGAACCTGCAGTCGATCGGCCGCAACGGCCAGCACCGCTACAACAATCAGGATCACTCGATGCTCACCGGAGTCTACGCGGCCCGGAACGTCGTCGGCGCGAGCTACGACATCTGGGACGTGAACGTCGAACCCGAGTACCACGAGGAGGTGCGGCACGGCCGCGACCGCTTCGTCCCCCGGCCGATCGCCGAGATGCAGACCAGGGAATGGATCGAGCAGGCCTTCGGCCGCTACGACCCGGTCGCACTCGGCGTCGCGCTGGGCACCGTATTCGGGCTCGGCTTGTTCCTCGCCACCGCCGTGCTGCTGCTGCGCGGCGGCGAGCCGGTCGGTGCGAACCTCGCGCTGCTCCGCAGCTACTTCCCGGGCTTCGAGGTCACCTGGCGCGGCGCCTTGCTCGGCCTGCTGGAGGCGGCGGTCGGCGGCCTCGCGTTTGGCTACGCGCTGGCCCGGCTCATCAACGTTTTCATTGCGCGCGAGGAGCGCGCGCTGCTCGACCGGATCGAGGCCGCGTCCGCGATGGATCTGGTAGAGGGGGACTCGACGTGACGGCCGCGGAGATCGAGGCCCAGGAGCGGGAGCTGGTGCGCGCAGCGATCGTCCGGCTGCGCGCGCACGTGATGGCGGTCGTGTTTGGCTGGGTGGGCGGCTGCGGGCTCTTCGTGGCGACCGCCTGGCTGCTGGTGCGCGGCGGCCCGCAGATGGGGCAACACCTCTCGCTGCTGCGGAACTACTTCCCGGGCTACTCGGTCACCTGGCCGGGAGCGCTGCTGGGCTTCCTCTACGGCGCGCTGATCGGGGCGCTGCTCGGCTGGACGATCGCGTCGATCTACAACCGCATCGCCGAGTGGCGCTGTCCTCAGGCATGAAGCCCGTGCAGCCCGTGAGGATCGGCGTGATCGGCTGCGGGCGGATCGCCCGCCGAGTGCACTTCGAGGCTCTCGCGGCGACGCCCGACGTCGAGGTGGTGGCGATCGCCGATCCCGACCCCGAGGCCCGCGCCGCCGCCGCCGCGCGCTTCCCAGGCGCCCGCGCCTTTGGCGATCCATTGCAGCTGCTGAGCGATGGCGGCACCGAGGCGGTGCTCGTGTGCGTTCCGAGTGCACTCCACGCGCCCGTGGCAGAGGGCGCGTTCGAGGCGGGGCTGCACGTCTACCTCGAGAAGCCGGTCGCGGCCGACCTCGAAGGGGCGCGGCGCGTCGCCCGCGCCTGGCGGGCCTCCGGGCGCGTCGGCATGGTGGGACTGAACTTCCGACACGACGGCCGCTACCGCGAGCTCCGCGAGCGGCTGCGTCGTGGAGAGATCGGGGAGGTCGTCGCCGCTCGTAGCGTTTTCTGCTCGGCCGCAGGGGACCTGCCAGAGTGGAAGCGCAGCCGGGCAGCGGGCGGCGGCGTGCTGCTCGATCTGGCCTCGCACCATGCCGACCTCGTGCGCTTCACGCTCGGCGAGGTCGCAAAGGTCTCGGCCTCGCTGCGCTCGGTGCGGGGCGAGGACGACACGGCGGGGCTGCGCATGGTGCTCGCGGACGGCGTGGTGGTGGAGTCGCTGTTCTCGTCGAGCGCGATCGACGACGATCGCTTCGAGGTCTACGGCACCTGCGGCTGGCTCGCGGTGGACCGCTACGGCTCGCCCGAGCTGGAGCGCGGCGCGGCGCCGCCCGCCTACGGGCGCGGCGCGCGGCTCCGGCGCGAACTCGGCTCGGCGCTCCGCGGTTTGCGCGGCGTCCTGCACGGAGCAGGCGAGCCCTCCTACCGCGCGGCCCTCGCTTGCTTCGCCGCGGCGACGCACGGGACCGCCGCCCCCTCCCCGGACCTCGAGGACGGCCTGCGCTCCCTCGCGATCGTGCTCGCCGCCGAGGAGGCCGCGCGCACGGGTCGGACGATCGACGTCGCGCCCGTGTTGCCGGGCGGGGCGCCAGCTTGAAGATCCTGCTCGTCAGCGACTACGGGACGCCCAGCGGCGGAGCGGAAATCATGACTCTCGCGCTGCGCGCCGCCCTCCGCCAGCGCGGGCACGATGCGCGGTTGCTGACGACCCGCGCGCAGCCGCTTCCGATCCCCGTCGAAGGCGACTACTTCTGCTTCGGCACCACTTCGCGAATGCGCGGCGTGGTGCAAACGGCAAATCCGTTTGCCGCACGCGCCCTACACCGAACGCTGTCTGTGTTCGACCCCGACGTCGTCCACGTGCGGATGTTCCTGACGCAGCTCTCGCCCCTCGTGCTGCCGGCGCTCCGCGGGAGGCCGACGTTGCTGCACGTGGAGACCGTGCGAATCATCTGTCCGAGCGGCTCGAAGCTGCTCCCCAGCGGAGAGACCTGCTCGACACGCTGCGGCTGGGTCTGCCGGGGCTGCCTACCCGCGCAGGACTGGCCGCTGCTGATGATGCAGATGGCGCTCGCGCGCCGCTGGCGAGCTGTTTTCGACCGGATCATCGCCAACAGCCACTGGACCCGGCGCCGTCTCGAGGAGGACGGCGTGCCCGTGGACGATGTCGTCTGGAATGGCGTGCCGGTGGTGCCGCCGCGCGCTGCGCCGGCCCCCGTGCCGACCGTCGCGTTCGCCGGCAGGCTGGCGCCTGAGAAGGGGCTCGACGTGCTGCTGCAGGCGTTCCGGCGCGTGCGGGAGCGGTTGCCGGAGGCGCGTCTGGTGATCGCCGGCGACGGACCCATGCGCGACGCGGTTGCCCAGCGCGTGACCGCCCTTGGCCTCGACGGCCACGTCGAATGCCTCGGACACCACCCTCGCGCCGAACTCGACGCGCGGCTCGGGGGCGCCTGGGTACAGGCCGTTCCTTCGCTCTGGGAGGAGCCCTTCGGGCTGGTCGCCCCGGAGGCGATGATGCGCGGCGTGGCCGTGGTCGCGAGTGACGCCGGGGGCCTCGCCGAGATCGTCGAGGACGGCCGCACCGGCCGTCTGGTCCGGCGCGGCGACCCCGACGCGCTGGCCGAGGCGCTGCTCGGCATCCTCTCCGACCGGGAGCTGGCCGAACGCATGGGCCGGGCAGGGCGCGAGCGGGCGCTCGCGCACTTCGACGACGCGCACTACGTCGATCGGTTCGTCGAGATCTACCACGAGCTGTTGACGCACCCTGGGTCGCGGCGGGACCGCGCGTCATGAGCCGGACCCCGCTCGTGGTGCTGGGATACGACGTGGGCGACGCCGGCCTGATCGAGCGCTTCGCGGGCGAGGGCCGGATGCCGGTCGCGGCGCGGATCCTCGACCGGGGCGTGCGCGCCCGGACGACCGGGCCCGAGTACATGACCGAGCACGGCATCTGGGTGTCGCTCGCGACCGGGCTCTCGCGTACGCGCACCGGCTACTACTACTTCCGCCAACTCGTCCCAGGGAGCTACGCGCTGCGATCCACGACGGCCCGCGATTTCGAGGGGACGCCTTGGTGGTCGGAGCTGGCCGGCGACGGACGGCGAGGCGCCGTGATCGACGTTCCCGACGCGCCGCTGGTGAAGGGCCTCGACGGCGTGCAGCTGCTGGACTTCGCCACCCATCAGCCCCGTATGACTGCGCACGGCCCGAGCGCCCACCCGTCCTCAGTGGTCGGCGAGGCGCGGCGACTCTATGGACGCTTCGAGCCGACCTGGGAGTTCGAGCCGGGCGCGTCGGCGAAAGTCGACCGCGCGGCGCGCGCAGCGCTCCTCGAGCGCGTCGAGCGGAAGGGTCGGCTTTGCCGGCAGCTCGTCTCGCAGCGTGACTTCGACTTCGTGTGCGTCGCCTTCTCGGAGGCCCACCCGGCGGGCCACCGCTTCTGGCGCTATCGCAGCGACCCCGAATCCGGCCTCGACGGGGCTCTGCGCGACGTCTACGTCGCGATCGACCGCGCGATGGGCGAGATCCTCGAGGCGGCGGGCGGCGAGCCCAACGTCGTGCTGCTCACCACGGTGGGCATGGCCACCCACTACCCGACCCCGGACCTGGCCGACGGATTCTGCCATCTGCTCGGCTACCAGGTCGCTCCCCGTGGCGAGTCCGCAAGCGCAGGATTGGCGGGGCGCCTGGCCGCGCTGGTCCCCGAGCGCCTGCGCGGCGCCATCGCCGCGCGACTCCCCCAATCGGTGCAGCAGCGCAGGCTCAGCGATCGCTTCAGCGCGGGTACCGACTGGAGCCGGACCGTCGCGTTCGCGATTCCCGGCCTGCACGCCGGCTTCATCCGTGTGAACCTCGCAGGTCGCGAGCCGGCGGGAACCGTCGACACGGGCGCCGGCTACCGCGAGCTGGTGGCGGAGATCGAGGCGGAGCTGTTGCGGCTGGTCGACCCGGTGGCCGGAGAGCCGGCGGTCCGGCGCGTGTACCGGACCGCCGATCTGAACGGCGGAGCGCCGCCCGAGCACCTGCCCGATCTCGTGGTCGAGTGGCAGCACGCGCCGTACTTCCTCGAGCGGCTCATCCACGCCCGCGGAGAGATCCGCCAAGCGCTGCCGCGATACTGCCCAGACAGCTATCACTCGCTCGAGGGGCTGTTCGCCGCCGCCGGGCCGTCGGTTGCCCCGCGCGGCGACCTCGGGGCGATCGACGTTCTCGACGCGGCCCCGACGTGCCTCGGGCTGCTCGGCGTTCCGGCGCCCGCGGTCATGGGCGGACGCGACGTGCTGGCGGCGGGCCGCCTGACCCCGCCCGGAGCTAGCTCGTGAGCCGCCCCGCGCCGCTGGTGATCCTCGGGATCGACGCAGGAGACCCTGCCTTCATCGAGCGCTGGGTGCGCGAGGGGCGCCTGCCGGCAATCGCGTCCGTAATGGAGCGCGGCAGCCACGCCCGGACCGGTGGCGCCGAGCTCGTGAGCGAGCACGGGGTCTGGGTCTCGCTGTTCAGCGGGGTTTCGCGCGGGCGGCACGGCTACTTCTACTTCCGGCAGCTCCGTCCGGGCAGCTACCAGCTCGAGGCGCGCACGGGTCTCGACGTCGACGCGCCTCCCTTCTGGACGCAGCTCACGGGTACCGGTGGAAGCGTGGCGCTGATCGACATCCCCGACAGCGTGCCCGACGCGGGGCTCGCGGGCCTCCAGCTCGCCAACTGGGCGACCCACAACAACTGGGATCCGCATCACTTCCCCACGGCGTCGGAGCCGCCGGGACTGCTGGCCGAGGTCGAGGCGCTGCACGGCAAGAAGCTCCTCATCGTCGAGAACCACCATGCGACCGTGGAAGAGGACCGGCGGATCCGGAGCCAGCTCCTCGAGCAGACGCGCCGCAAGGGCGAGCTGTGCCGGGACCTGCTGCTGCGCCAGCCGTTCGACGCGATCGTCACCGTCTTCGCGGCGACCCACGCGGCGAACCACCAGTTCTGGAGGTACCGCCCGGAGATCGGCGAGCGCCGCGACGAGGAGCTCGGCCACGCGATCCGAGACGTCTACGAGGCGGTGGACGCTGAGATCGGCCGGCTGCTCGCGCGGCTCCCCGCCGACGCGAACGTCTTCGTGGTGA
>CAYGWM010000046.1:0-3947 GCA_964353555.1 uncultured Spirochaetales bacterium | reverse complement strand
CGCGCTCACCCGCGACGGCCGGGCCGCGCAGGTGACCGTCGCCACGCTGCCCGCCATCCAGGCGCGAGCGCTTCGGGCCGGCGCGGCGTGGCTCGGCATCGCGCTGCTCTTCGTGCTCGCGCGATGGCTCGGCCTGCGGGCCGCGGGCCCGACTCGTGCCGAGCTCGCCTGCACGGCCCGCCGCACCGGCAGCCGGATTGGGCACTTCCTCCGCGACGAGCCGGGGCACGCGCTCGCGCTCGGCGCGTTCCTGCTGCTCGGCGCCAGCCTCGCCGGAGCCGGCATCGCCCAGCCGATTCGCTGCGACGAGGCGACCACCTGGCTGAACTCGGTCTCGCGCTCGTGGCCCACGCTGCTGGCCTCGTACCAGACCAACAACCACATCCTCTACAGCGCGTTCGCGAAGCTCGCGTGCGCGCTGGGCCCGCAGCCGCCAATGTGTATGCGGGTCCCGGCGCTGCTGGCCGGCGTGTTGGTCATCCCGGCGAGCTATGTCGCGATGCGCGTCCACTTCGGGCGCGACGTCGGGCTGCTGGTTGCGGGCGCGCTGTGCACCTCCCTGCTGCTGCTCGATTACGCGACGAACGGCCGCAGCTACAGCTTCCTGACGCTCGTCTTCGCACTGCTGCTGGTCGTCGCACCGCACCTGTTCGGGGGGATACACAGCGCGGCCGCCTGGGTCGGCTTCGCGCTGCTCGCGAGTCTCGGTCTGTCGGCCAATCCCGTGATGGTCTACCCGCTCGCGATCGCAGGGGTGTGGATCGTCGCGCGCGCGCTGGCGGCGCTGCGCGGCGCGGAGCGCCGGTCGTTCGCTTGGCGCTCGCTCGTCGCGGCAGCTGCCGTCGGCGTGGTCGTGCTGGCCTGGTACTCACCGGCCTATGTCGCGAGCGGTTTCGCACCGCTGCGGGACGTCGTCCGGAGCAACCCGTGGGTACACACCGGCGGGTTGAACGGCGGCGAAACCGACGGGCTCGGTCAGGTCGCCTCGCTGGTCCGGGTCGTGTGGCGGGACTGGACCCACGGCCGGTCCGACGCCGTCGCCTGGCTACTGCTCGTGGGCGGGGCCACCGGCCTGGTCGCCGGCTCGACGCGCCGCGCGTGTCGGGAGTGGTGGGCCGCGATCGCGATCGGCGTCGGCGCCGTGTTCTGGCAGAGCGGCGCGCTCCCGCTCACCTGGATCTTCGTCTTCCTGCTGCCGCTCGGGCTCGGCCTCTGCTTCGCCGGCGTGCTGGCCGCCGTCGAGGTGCTCGGTGGGCCGCGCGGCACGGCCGCGCGGCCCGCGCTGGCAGTCATCGGTGCCGTCGCACTGGCGCTCGCCGGTGTCGGACCCGCGCGCTCGCCGCAAGCCGGGGCGGGCCTCCCCTGGTACAACGGCTATCCGGACGCGGCCGAGGCGGCGGCGTATCTGCGCGAAGTCCTGCGCCCCGGAGACCGCATCGACGCGCTCCCGGAGGTGGTCTCGCCGCTGCTGTTCCACCTGGTGGAGGAGGGCACATGCGCCCGGGACGAGCCGTCGTCGTGTCTGCTGGCGGACGGCGAAGTCGCTCCCCGGATCTACTTCGTCGACGCCGGCACTGCGGCGTCGCGACGGCGACTCGAGGCGCTGCGCGAGCGCTCGGGGATGACGCCCGCGCTCACGCGCGAGTTGCCCGCCTCGCGCATGCTGCGCTTCGACCGCGAATAATCGCTTCCGTGCGGCCAAGCGCCGCTTAACGCCGACGTGCTGAAGCTCTCGCACCATGTGGCAGTCGCACTTCGTCGACGCTCTTTGGTGTCTCCTGTACCAGGTTCGACGCGACTGCGAGCAGCGCCACCTCGACGCGTAGATCGTCGGTGCCCCCAGCAGATGCGCTCGACGCCCTGGCTTTGGCGATCGACGATCTCGCCCGACGAGGCCGCGCAGTCCGTGCGCCAAGATCGTCGAAGACGGCGCGGTCGCGTTCGGGCGAAACAGCGGCTCGCGGGCGTGGCGGCTCTCGGAGCTCTTGATCGATCTTCCTCCCTCCGGCATTCCTCCTCGGGAGGGCTCCGAGAACGTGCCGAAGCGCGGTGCTTCAGCCGATCACGCGGCGCAGGTACGGGACGCGGCGCAATGCCAGCACCACGCCGCTCGAGAGGACGAAGACCACGGTGACCTCCAGCGGGATGACGAGCGGTGCGGCTCGTACGTAGAGGGCGCCGAGGAAGCCGTGGACCACATCGAGGATCGCGACATGAACGAGGTAGATGCCGAACGCGAGCGGCCCCAGCACCCGCAGGAGCCGAGTGCTCCTCGTCTCGGGGGCGGCTGCGAAGCTGCGACGCAGGATCAGGAAAGCCGCCAGCGACTGCGCGATCACCGCGGGGTGTAGATAGCCGTACAGGGCCTGGGACCGGTAGTCCGTGGGCCCCCAGCGGTCGAACAGGAGGCCCGTGCCGATTCCGATGGCGGCGCTCGCAGCCAGGAAGGTCGCCCAGGCAAGCAACCCCCGGCCCTTCGTCAGCGTGAGCTCGCGCAACGCAAAACCCATCACGAAGTAACCCAGGTACGGAACGAAAAGCGTGAAGGCGTTGCTGGGTAGGAGGGGATCGATCAGGCCGCTCGCGGCGAGGGCCAGCAGGCCTGCCGCGACTCCCCACCAACTGGCAGGGCCCGTTCGGCGCACGAAGACGCGCAGCGCCGGTGCGCACAGATACAGCCCGAGGATCACGACCAGGTAGTAGAGGTGGCTCGAGGTGAGGCCTGCGAAGATTTCTTCGACGACCCCGTGGACCGTGAGGTCGCGCCGCTGATACACCGCCCACCAGACGAAATAGAAGGCCGACCAGAATAGAAGCGGGATGCCCACGCGTGTCAGTCGCCGCTGGTAGAACGCGAAGGCGCCTTCCCGGCGCGCGGGGTCGAGGTTGAGCGCGCCGCTCAGCATCAAGAAGACCGGGACGCCCCAGCGACACAGCGAGTCGAAGACATTCGCGCTCCACCAGGCGCACGCCGGAACATTGCCGTGACGCATGACTCCTGAGCCAGATGCGTGCACGAACACGATGGCCAGCACGCCCACCGCGCGCATTGCATCCGCGTAGGCCAGATCGGCGGGGCGCCCGCCCGGTTCGGTCACCCGGGCTGCGGGGGGTTGGGGGCCGACCTCCTAGCTCCGACGCCGCCGGGCCCGGCGGCCCAAGTCGCCCGGAACCAGTTCCAGCGGCAACTCTTCCGATAACCTCCTTCTAAACAAACGGATTCCAATAGAACCGGGAGTGAGATCGGCTTCATAGTCTCCTTCTCCTGGGCGTCCGAAAGGCCCCCCGGCACAGGGGCGGGCGGAGCCTGGTTGGGGGAATTGAACTACAGTAACTCGCCTTTGAAAGTTTCTGCTGTCCCGCGGGCTCGGTGCTTGCCGTCGCGCCACACCGATACCGCCAGCAGGAACGCGAAGACGGTCCAAGGTACAGCCGAGGTACAGGGTTCGCCGAGAGAAGAGCGCGAGCGACGCCCGCCTCACGCCTGAGCGGTCGCTGTCGTAGTTCTGCACTGGGAGGCTGAAGATGCATCTGTCGCTGCGACGCGAGATCCTGCTGACGAGAGTCCTGATCGGGGTGACGCTCATTGCAAGCGTCCTGTTGGCCAGCGACGTGTTCGGAATCCTCCTCGAGAGGGTCCGTGCGGGGAGTATCCGGGGAGCGTTCGAGCAGAGCGCGTTCGTCGGGATCGTCTCCGTCTTGATCTACGGGAATCTCGTCTACCAGTTCGCCCGGCTCGGCTATTTGCGCCGACTCCAGAGCCACCAGCCGGTGTCCCGCGCGGAGCTCGAGACGGTCTTCGACGCCCCGGCGCCTGCGCTGGCGATCCTGGTCCCTTCCTATCGGGAGGAGATCCGCATCGTCCGGCAGACCGTCCTCTCGGCAGCGCTGCAGCAGTACCCCAACCGCCGCGTCGTGCTGCTGATAGACGATCCAACCCCGCTCTC